>VBDV01000150.1 GCA_005882765.1 Chloroflexota bacterium
CCAGCTGGTTATTGCGCCGAAGATGTTCCCGGGATAACCGGGCACGTCGCCCACCTGATCAACGCAGGTGAAATGCCCTCGCGCCGATCCGTCAGAAAAAAGTGTGGCCTCAAATCCGAACGAAGTGACTCCCATCCCTGGAGGCAGGTCCGTCATGACGCTTGTGCCGCCGCCGTTGATCCTGCCGACGACGGTCGCCCCGTTGGCAGGAACCGATTGCGCTGCGAGCATCGCGAGTGCGAGCGAAATCACCGCTACGAATGTCACGAGTCTCCGCATGATCCTTCTCCCCTCCGCGTGAGCCGCGTCGCATTCTAGAGGCGCCCTACACGAAACTGACTCATCCGGCCGCCTTCGGAAGGTTGACCCAGCGACGAAGAGTTACCGCAGGCGTGCTAGCCCAGCCGGTAACCAACCCCGCGTACGTTCGCAAGTGTGGGAGCGCCGGCGGCGTCGAGCTTCGAACGAAGGCGCGCGAGATGTGCCTTCAGCCACTCGGGGACGGGGTCGCGTTCCTCGGGCCAGCCCGCGCGCAAGAGCGCGCGCCGCTCGAGCACTTCGCCCGGGCGCGTGATGAGCGCGGTCAGCAGACGGAACTCGGTCGGTGTCAGATCGAGCGCCTGCTCGTCGACGCTCGCGACGTGCGTCTTCGGGTCCACACGCAGGCGGCCGACGGAGGTGGCCGTCTGCTTCGACGCGGCGGACGTCGCGCGACGCAGCAGCGCGCGGACGCGCGAACGTAGCTCTCGCCCGCTGAACGGCTTTTCGAGATAGTCGTCCGCGCCGAGGTCGAGCAGCTTCGCCCGCTCGTCGGCGCCGCGCTCGCCGGTCAGCATCAGGATCGGGGTCGTCGACGACGCGCGGATCCGCTTGCACACCTCGTCCCCGGAGATCTTCGGCAGCTTGCGATCGAGGATGACGAGGTCCGGCGATTCTTCGGCGTGCCGCCGGAGCGCGGTCTCGCCGTCGTACGCGGTGACGATCTCGTAGCCCTCCTCGCCGAGAAGCGACGCGACCATCCCGACGAGCGCGCGCTCGTCGTCCACCACGAGAACGGTGCTCAACGTGATGCCGCGTCGGCGGTCGCGCGGGCGAGCGGCAGGGTGAAAGCGAAGACCGCGCCGCCGCCGCCATCGGGCGGGTCCTCGACCCAGATGTCGCCGCCCTGACCTTCGACGACGCGCCGCGACGCGAAGAGCCCAATGCCCGAGCCCGGGACCTCGTCGTTCCCGGCCCCGCGTGCGTACGGCTCGAAGATCCGCGAGCGCTCGTTCGGCGGGACCCCGCGTCCCTGATCCTGAACGCGCACGATCGCGCGGTCGTCGGCCCGCTCGATCTTCACCGCGATCCGCGTCCCCTGCGGCGCGTACTTCGTCGCGTTGTGCACGAGTCCGGCGACGACCTCCGCCGTCCGCCGGCGATCGCCGCGCACGAAGACCGGCTGACCAGCGCGCGGGCCGCTCAGCTTGTGGCGGCGCGCCATCGGGGCGACCTCTCGGAGCGCTGCGGTGACGGTCGCGCGCAGATCAAACCGGGTCCGCCGGAGGGAAAGCTCGGGCCGGTCGCTGCGCACTCCGGCGAGGATCCGGTCGACGAGCTGGTCGAGGCGCTCGACCTGCGAGGTCGCCTCCGAGATCGGGAGCTTCGACGGACCGTTGCGCTCGGCGAGCATCTCGAGGTGGCCACGGATCACGGAGAGCGGCGTGCGGAGGTCGTGCGTGACGACCGCGACGAAGTCCGACCGCGCCCGCTCGAGCTCGCGGAGGCTCTCGGCGGTCTTGCGCTCGAGCGCGTAGAGCGACGCCTTGTCGATCGCGAGCGCCGCCTGGTTCGCGAGCGCACCGACAAACCGCACCTCCTCCTCGAGGAACTCCTTGTAGTCGGGGACCTGCAGCACCACGGCGCCGAGAAGACGATCGTTCGCGATGAGCGGCACCGCTATGTGATCGAAAGCCACGATCGGACGGCGCTCGGCGAGCGCGCGCTGGGCGGCCGCGCCCGCAGTCTTGCCGAGCTCGCCGCTGCGGGCCCGCTCGCGGACGGCGTCGCCCTCTTCGCGCAGGAGGATCGCCCCGGACGCGCCCGGGTAGACGCGGACGAGGCGGTCGACGACCAAGGAGAGCACCTCGTCCAGGTCGAGCGTCGACGTGAGGACGTTCGAGACCTCGAACAGCGCCGACACCTCGCGGAGCTTGCGGTCCGACTCACGCTGCAGCCGGCCCTTCTCGATGATCCCGGCCACCTGATTCGCGATCGTCTGGAGGAAATCGATTTCCTCACGGCCGAAGTCGCGCTGCTCGACCGTCTGGACGTTCATGACGCCGATGACCTCGTCGCGGGCGAGGACCGGAACGGAAAGCATCGAGGTGAAGCGCTTCTCGTCGACCTCAGGCACCCACTTCCAGCGGGGCTCGCTGCGGACGTCGCGCGCCGCAAGAGGAACGCGGGCGTTCGCGACCCAGCCAACGATTCCCTCGCCGACGCGCAGCGTGGCGCGTCCGATTCCCCCGCGGTTGAGCCCGTTCGTGGCGACGAGACGCAGGACTCCGTCGCTCCGCTCGAGGAGATACAGAGATGACACTTCGGCGCCCATCGCGTCGGTCGTGCGGCCGATAACGATGCGAAGCATCTCGTCCCAGTCGCGCGCCGACGACGCGAGCTGCGCGACCTCGTGCAGGAATGACAGTTCCCGGAGCTTTCGCTCCGCGTCAGACGCGGTCATCGGTGAATTCTAGAAATAGACTCCGAAACACATGAGGAGCGTCGTCCGCACCGAGAAATTGACCAAGCGGTTCGGCGCCCTCACCGCCGTGGACGGCATCGATCTCGAGGTGCACGAGGGCGAGGTCTTCGGCTTCCTCGGACCAAACGGCGCCGGCAAGACAACGACTCTCCGGCTCCTCTGCGCCCTCATCGCGCCGACCTCGGGCACCGCGGAGATCGCGGGATTCAAGCTGGGCCGCGACGACTCGAAGATACGGGCGGCCGTCGGGATCCTCACCGAGCAGCCCGGCCTCTACGAGCGGCAGTCGGCGTGGGACAACCTCGTGTTTTACGCGACCTTGTACGGACTTCCGACTCCGGTCGCGAGGGCGCAGGCCGAACGCTACCTGCGGCTGATGGGCCTATGGGAGCGGCGGACCGAACCGGTGGTCACCTTCTCGCGCGGGATGAAGCAGAAGATGGCCATCGCACGGGCGGCGCTCCATGAGCCGCGTGTCCTTTTCTTGGACGAACCGACGACCGGGCTCGACCCGGACGCCGCCAAGACGGTCCGCGAGTTCATCGTCGCCCTGCGCGGCGAGGGGCGGACGGTCTTCCTGTGCACGCATAACCTGGACGAGGCCGACCGCCTCTGCGACCGCATCGCCTTCTTTCGCCATCGCGTGCTCCGCATCGCCCAGCCGGACGACCTGCGTGCCGAGCTGTATGGGCGCGCCACCGAGATCCGCCTCCTGCCGAAGCCGCGCGCGGAGGATCTCGTCCGCGTGCAGGCGGTGCCCGGCGTGCGCGAAGCGCACCTCGAGAACGGTTCGATCGTCGTCGCGTCGGCGGACCCACTGCGGACGAACCCGCTCCTCGTAAAGGCGCTCGTGGATGGCGGCGCCGAGATCGCGTTCGTCACCGAGCGGAGGGCGCACCTCGAGGACGTCTATTTGAAGATCGTGGAGCCGATCGAGTGACCGCCGCCGTCCTCGCGGTGAGCCCGGCGCGGCCGACGCTCGTGCGCGCGGTCTGCGTGCGCGAGTGGCGCGAGGCGCTCGGGAACAAGCTCCTCGTCGGCATGACGCTCTTGCCGCCGGTCGTCATCCTCGTCGCGGGCATCGCGGCGGTCGCGGCCGCCGCGGTCAATCCGCCGAGCGATCGCGACGTCCAAGCGCTGTACGCCGCCGCGCCCGCGGTCGCCGGCCTCGATCCGAAGGAAGCCGTGCAGGGATTCATCGCGACGTACTTCCTCATCCTCTTCATGCTCATTCCGACGGTCGTGCCGCTCACGATGGCGATCTACTCGGTCATCGGCGAGAAAGCGTCACGCACGCTCGAGCCGCTGCTCGCCACACCGGTGGGTGTCGGAGACCTGCTCTTCGCGAAAAGCCTCGCGTCGACCGTGCCGAGCGTGATCGTGACCTGGGCCGCGTACGGGATCTATCTCGCGACCGTGATCTCCATCGGATCGCGCGCCGCCGCGCAGGCGGTCACCGCGCCGCGGTGGATCCTCGCGATCGTCGTGCTCGTGCCGCTCCTCACCCTGCTCTCGGTGAACCTCGGCATCCTCATCTCGACACGCGTCAACGACGTGCGCGTCGCGCAGCAGATCGGCGGTCTGGTGGTCGTTCCGGTCGTCGGCCTCGGCATCGCCCAGGTGACGGGCCGCGTGGTGCTCGACAACGGCGCGTTTCTGGAGATGACCATTGTTCTGATCGTGCTCGATCTCGCGGTCTTCTGGCTCGCGCGGCTCGCGTTCCAGCGGGAGAACATACTCGTTCGCTGGAGGTGAGCACTGTGGCTGACTACCGCTGTTCCTTCTGCGGCAAGCTCCAGGAACAGGTCAAGAAGCTCATCGCCGGTCCGCGCGGCGTCTACATCTGTGACGAGTGCGTCTCGCTCTGTCGCGAGATCATCGACGAAGAGTTCTCAGGACCGCCTCGACCCGAGCCGGAGCCGCATCGCAAGAGCTGGCTTGATCGGCTGCGCCGGATGGCGATCGCTCTTCCGCGATAGCCGGCGGCTAGAGCGGCGCGAACCCCGGACGCAGCGATTCAGCGATCCGGAAGAGATCGTCGTAGGGCAGAGGACCCTCGATCGAGATGAGAGTGCGGCCGATCGTTGCCCTGAGAGCGTTCACGCGTCCACCAAGAGCCGTCGTCTCCTGCCACTTGGTCCGCGTCTGAAGGGCCGCGATCAATTCGCCATCGCCTTGCTGTCCGCCGAGCAGAATTGCGTGCGACGCGACGTCTTCGGAGATGTGCACCGCGCCGCCGCCCGCCAAACCCCAATCCTGCTCGAAGTGGTGAGAACTCGCGCTGATTGACATGTTCGATACCGGGGCGAGGTCACCGGGAACGCCACCGGCGAAGAAGAACTGCCTGTAAGCGAACGCCTCGCCTCTGAGGTCGAACGAGTAGCCGATCGGCGCGCCCATTACGCCGATCCAGAGCCAGGTCTGCGCGAGGAGCGCCACGGCGACCGCGATGACCGCGAATGAGCGAAGGCGGCGGCTCACGTCGAAAGATTACGGCGCGGGCGATGGACTCGGCGACCTGCCGTGCAGTCGTCGGACGGCGCGGGGAGTCCCTCATCGGGATAGGTGCGCGGTCCCATGATCTCCACGGTCGTCGTGACCGGCTCGCTCACCGAAACGGTCCCATCGCGAAGCTCGTACGTGAGTTTGTACGTGCCGACCGCGTTCGGTGCCAGGAACGCCGCGTATAACGTCCCGGTCGCTCCGACCTTGAAGACCCCAGCGGGGCTCGCGCCCTGCTGCACGGTGCGGCCGTTGCGTGGGTCGATCACACGCCAGCCGATCGACAGGGGACGATCGGTCGCGCCAGCGAGCGCGCCGTAGCTCACGCTGAGAAGCGATGCCTCGCCCCGGTGGAGCGTGTGTGGCATACCGACCTCCGCGGTTATGAGGTATGGGTTATGCGCGCGCAAGCTGAATGATGCCGTCGCCGCGCCCGCGGGCGCGAGCGCTGCGCCGCTCGCGTCGGTCAGCCCGATGGTGGCCGTGTACGTCCCCGGCTGCTGCGGCACGGCGATCGCGATGCCAACGTTCTGCGTCTGTTGCGGCTGGAGCGGCGGAAGCGGCTGCGGCTTGGGCGAGGTCGCAAGGAGGACACCCGAGGCGTTACGCAGCTCCCACGTGAGGCCGATCGCGCCGGCGCCGGAGGACATCCACGCGCGCGTGCCGATGTTCGTGATCGGTACGACCACCCGAGTCTCGGTGCCGACATCGACCGCGATCGCCGTCTTCGAGACCTGGTACCGCGCGTTCGCCGCCGGCTCAAGGTTCGAGCTGTACACGAGCGAGCCGATCGATGAGATGAAGTTCGCCGCATCCTCGTCGAGCGCGTCCCACGTCATTGCGACGACCACGCGCGGGCCGGTCTTCGTGTAGATGATCCCGGCGTCATGCGTTACGCCGCTCAGGTTGCCGGTCTTGTGTGCGACCACGACGCCACCCGGCAGCTGCGCCGGAAGCCGGTCATTGATCTGCTGGCGCTCGAGTCGCGCGAGCATGCGGTCCGATGCCGCGGGCGAGATGAGCTGCCGCTTCGCGAGCAGCGTGAAGAATGTGCCGATGGCGTGTGGCGTCGCCCAGTTGTCTTCGGTGTCGTCGAACGCGACGTGGAAGTTGCTGATCCCCGCCTTCTCGAGCGTCGCGTCGATATTGGCGCCGCCGAGGATGTGCCAGAGGGCGAGCGCCGCGCCGTTGTCTGAGACCGTGATCATCGCCTCGAGCGCCTCGTCGAGCGTCAATTCCGTTCCGGCGTACTCGAACGACCCATCGGCAGTGATGTCGTCCGGCTCGATGGTGACCGTGTCCGCGTAGTGAAGCTCGCCCGTGTCGACTCTCCGCTCGGCCTCGGCGAGCACGCCGAGCTTGTAAAGCGATGCCGCAATTACCTGCTCCTCCGCGTCGTGAGCGAATAGCGGGGTCGCCACGGTGGGGTCGGCGATCCAGATTCCGGCGCCACCCGGGAAGGAGCTGACCAGACCGTCGAGTTGCTTGACGAGGTCCGACGTGCTCGCCTGCGCCGAGGCAGGCAGGGCCAGGGCGATGACGAAGCTGACGGCGAGAGCGAGACCGACCCGGCGCACCCAGCAGGGGTAACGGCGGGCGGATGCGCTTGTTTCACCGTTTGACAGACTCTTAACCGGTCGCATCGTGCCCCAGCCGGACCATCTCGCGGTAACCAGCCGGTGTCTCGTCCTCATACCCGAGGAGGTGAAGCACGCCGTGGGCGGCCAGAACAGCGACCTCTTCCGCGACCGGTCTTTTCCGGCGGCGCGCTTGCCTCGCCGCCTGCGGGGCGCTGATAAGAATCTCGCCCAGATCGAAGCGTCCGCCGTTCTCCGAGCGTCGCCTTTCCAGGTGCGCGACCGCCCCGGGGCCACGGTCGCGCGGTGGGATCGCCTCACCGAAGGAGAGCACGTCGGTCGTCCGATCGATACGGCGAAACCGCTTGTTCAAGGCACGCATGTCCGTGTCGGAGATGAATGCAACCTGCACTTCGGCATCGCGCGGCAGCCGGTACGGTCGGACCGCGCGGCGGATCGCTCGGCGGATCGGAGCGAGCTCGCAAGGCGCCTCGCCGGCGATGGCGATGCGCATCGGGCTTAGCCGCTCGCGGCGGGCTTGATGCGGGTGATGCGGTCCTCTGGGTACGGGATGCGCTCGTGGTACACGCCGAGGAGGAGCTCGCAGAAGGCGTCCTTGATGCGCTCGACGTCACGGAACGTGAGGTCGCACTCGTCGAGCTGTCCGTCGGCGACGCGCTCGTCGATGATGCGGTCGACCATCGTGCGGATCGTTTCCGGATTCTTCTCGGACAGCGAGCGGACCGACGCTTCCGTGCCGTCGGCGAGCATGACGATCCCGGCCTCCTTGCTGTGGGGACGGGGACCGGGATAGCGGAAGGAGCGCTCGTCGGGCGCCTGGCCGCGCTGCTGCGCGATCTGGAAGAAGTACTTCACAACGCTCGTTCCGTGGTGGCCCGGGATCATCTCGCGGATCCGCGCGGGAAGCCGGTAGCGGTCGGCGAGAGCGAGCCCATCCTTCACGTGTGCGGCAACGATGCCGGCGGACACGAGCGGATCGAGCTCGTCATGAGGGTTCTGTCCGGTCTGGTTCTCGATGAACGCGGTCGGGTTCCGCATCTTTCCGATGTCGTGGTAGTAGGCGCCCACTCTGGCCATGAGTGGATCGGCGCCGATGACCTCGGCGGCGCGCTCGGCAAGGTTCCCGACGAGAAGCGAGTGGTGATACGTGCCGGGTGTGCGGAGCAGAAGCTGCCGCAGGAGAGGATGGTTCGGATCGCCAAGCTCGCGCAGCTCGAACACGGTCGAGATGCCGAAGACATGACCGAGGATGGCCGTTCCCGCGAAAGCCAGCAGCCCTGAGCCGAGCCCGCTCACGAGGGCGCCGGCGAGCAGCTGCGCGACGCCGAGTGGATCGGCCGCGCGATTCACGAGAACGAACGACAGGATCACGCCGACTGCGCCGGCAGCGACCGCTACGGCTCCGGCCGCGAATTCGCGCGCCGTGGTCGCTCGCCGAACAGCAGCCATGCCGAGAAGGGCGGGCACGAGGACGTAGCCGACGAGCTCGACCTGGCTGGACATGATCCCGACATGGAGTGCCCCCGCGATCTGCGTCGCGAGCGCGGTCCGCCCGCCGACGAGGACGGTGAGCATCATCGCGATGGCCGCGAACGGCGCGAAGTACACCGCGATCGTGTGTCCGGGCACGAGCGCGCGGCCCGTGGCGGTGATCGCGAGGAGCGAAAGGATGACGAGAATCATCTTGCGGTCCTCGAGCCATGCCTCCGTCGCATAGCGCTCGAGGAAAAGCGCGAGCACCCCCGCGATGAGCCCCGCCCAGAGGATGAGCCCGATCGCGCCGCGCCAGTCGTTCCCTTCGTTTGCGAGCCCGAGCGCGCGGAGCTTCTCGACCTGGAGCCCGCTCACGACGTCGCCGTCGCGAACGATGACCTCGCCGGCCGTCACCTGCACCTGGACCGGCGTGACTCCGTTGCGCGCATCCTGCCGCGCGAGGTTCGTCGCGAAGTCATCGACCTTCACGTTCACGTTGAGGTTCTGATTCAGGATCTCCGCCCCGGCACGCTTCTGCCGATCGGTCCAACCTGCGGGCAGCGCCTTCACCGCATCGGCTTTCACTGCGTCGAGCTGCTCCGCTCGGATGCCCTGGCTGTACAGCGTGCGGAGCGCACTGTCGAGACCCGCTGCGACCTGGTCCCACTCCGGCTGCGTCATGTCCGCGATGTCTGTCGCGATCGCCGGCGTGAGCGCGATGTCAGAAAGTCGCGTGAGGGCGGTGATCTTCTGATCGCGCGTCTCCGCCGCGTCGGCTCTGATCCGCGAGATCTCGCTGGCCACGTTCGCGACTCTCGTGCTCGCGGTCGACACGATCGTCACGTCGGTGGCGAATTGCTTGGGCACGGCCGCCTCGGCCTTGTTGCGCTCGGCCTCGGTCAGGGACTCCGAGACGAACGAGACGCTCCGCGGCGCGCGGATCGCGCGATCCGCGACTGCCCCGTCGCTGTACGTGACGGTTGCCGGCGGCGCGATGAGCAGCGCAATAGCCGTGAGTACGCCCGCGATCACGACGAAGGCCGTCGCCCGCGCGCGCGGTTCGGTGCGCACGGCCGCTCGGAGCCGGGCGAAGCGCGGGTCGCTCACCTGAAGCCGGCGAATCACTTCGGGGCGTTCCCCTTTTCAAAGCGATCGTACGCCCGAACGATGCGCGCCACGAGCTCGTGGCGGACAACGTCGCGATCGTTGAAGTCGACCATCGCGATGCCTTCGACATCGCGGAGGATCTCGCGCGCAAGCACCAGGCCGCTCTTCTCCCCGGCGAGGTCGATCTGGGTGACGTCCCCGGTGACCACGGCCTGCGAGCCGAAGCCGAGACGCGTGAGGAACATCTTCATCTGCGGAGCCGTCGTGTTCTGTGCCTCGTCGAGGATGATGAACGCCTCGTTAAGACTTCTTCCTCGCATGTACGCCAGGGGCGCGACCTCGATCTCGCCGCGCTCCGTCGCGCGCGCGAAGCGCTCCGGGGGCATGAGCTCGTAGAGCGCGTCGTACAACGGGCGCAGGTACGGATCGATCTTCTCCTGGAGATCACCCGGCAGGAATCCGAGCCGCTCCCCCGCCTCAACCGCGGGCCGCGTGAGGATGAGTCGGCTGACTTTTCTGTCGCGCAGCGCGGCCACGCCCATCGCGACGGCGAGGAAGGACTTCCCCGTGCCGGCCGGGCCTACCGCAAAAACGAGATCGTGCTTGCGGATGGCCTCGATGTAGGTGCGCTGGTTGTCCGACTGCGGCGAGATCCGTTTCCCGCGCGTGGTTGTCGCTACGACCTCGCGCATCTCGGACGGCGTCGCGACCGGTGCCTCCTTCGCATCGCCGATGAGCCGCTCCAACGCGGGCTTCCGCAGGGATTGATCGCGCCCGGACAACGTGCGCATCGCGCCGACGAGATCGCCGACGCGCGCGACTGCCGGCGCCTCGCCGCTGATGCGCAGCTCCGCGCCACGCGACACGATTTTTACCCCGAACTCGCGCTCGAGCCGATCGATGTTCGCTTCGTTATCGCCCGCGACGAACATCATCTCGTCGGGATCAGGGATGAGGATCGTGATCTGCGATGCCGACGCGCTCACGACGCCCGCTCCCGGAGGAGCGCGGCAACGACGCCCGAGACGACTTTCCCGTCGGCTCGGCCTTTCGTCTCGGCGATGACCTTCGGCATTACGACCTTCGTGTCCTGTGGGCCTTTGGCACCGGTCTCGCTGATCACTCTCTTCGCGATCTCCTGGATCTTCGCCTCGTCGAGCTGCGCGGGTAGATACGCGCTGATGAATGCCAGCTCCTGCTCCTCCTTCCGCACCAGATCCGGGCGTTCGCCTTTTCGAAATGCCTCCATCGAGTCGCGCCGCATCTTGGCCTGCTTTGTGAGCACCTCGGTCACCGCGACGTCGTCGAGGTCGCCGGGTTTGTTCTCAGCGAGCCACGCTTGGCGCGCAGTCTCGTCCTTTCCCTCCGCGACGAGCTTGTCCACGGCCGCACCGAGGCGCGCCTTCTCCTCGGTCTGTATCGCGGCCAGGAGAAAGCGCACCGTGTCACGACGGAGGGTCTCTCCGGAACGCATCGCGGCCACAAGATCGCTCTCGAGCCGCTGCTTCAATTGCGCGCTTATGCGCCTAGCTCCGCGTCAGCGCTTGCGGCGCTTCGCTTCCTTGCGCTTGCGGCGTGCGGCAGGCCTCTCGTAGAACTCGCGGCGGCGGGCCTCGGCGAGGATTCCGGCCTGCTGGATCTTCTTGTTGAATCGGCGAAGCGCTGCCTCAAAAGACTCGCCATCACCAATGATCACTTCCGACAACGGTTGCTGGTCACCCCGCCTTCTTTTCAAAAGGAAACCGGCCCCGCAGAGGCCGGACAGTCGAATAATAGATGGACAGGCACTGCGGTAAAGATGCGCATGTTTACCGGAGTGCCCAGTCAGACCGCACCGCCCAGTCCTCGGCGGCGATGAAGATCAGATCGCAGGCCGGGTCCTTCACCTCGGCGTAGACGCCTGGCTCGATCCCGAGCGCGGCGAGCGCCCGCTTCAGCCTCGCGTAGGCGGCGGCCGACTCCGGATGAGCGCGCAGGTAGTCGCGGAAGAGGAGCGCGTAGCGCTGGTTCGGCGCGCCCGCGACACGGACGTGGACATTGACCGGTCGGCCGGAACCCGCCTGGAAGAAGAGCTTGCGCCACCCCTCGTCCGGCCCGGTCGTGCCCGGAGGCCGGTGGTCCTGCCCGATATCTTCACGGTCGAGAAACCCCGCCCGCGCGAGCGCCGGCGCAAGGCGTTTCCGGTCGAGCGTGGCGACGGTGACCTGTATATCGATGAGGTCCTTCGCCGGGAGGTCTGGGACGGCGGTCGAGCCGATGTGGTCGATGCGCACGACGAGCGGTCCGAGTGCCCTCTGAAGGGTCGCGGCGATCGAATCGAACTCGGCTGGCCACGTCGCCCTCGGTTCGACGATCGTGACCCGCCGGGCGGGTTCGGCTACCCCGGCGGCCACGTGAATTGCCGGCCGGCGAGGACGTGCAGGTGGAGGTGCCACACCGATTGGCCGGCGGTATCACCGTTGTTCACGACCACCCGGAAGTTGTCGGCGTGTCCCGCGTTCTTCGCCACGGTCCGCGCGGCCTGAAGGAGCTTTCCCCCGAGCGCCTCATCCTCCAGTTCGGATAGCTTCGCGACATGAGCCCGAGGAATGACGAGGACGTGAAGGGGAGCGCGGGGCGTCAGGTCCTTGAACGCAACGACGTCCGCCGTCTCGTACACGATCGAAGACGGAATTGTCTTCGACGAGATCTTGCAGAAGACGCAGTCGGCCACGTCCGTACTCTAGCCGCGTGATCGACGCGACCCTGGTCCTCGTCTCCTACATCCTTGCCTCGATCTCGTTCCCGTACTGGATCGCGCGCGCGAAGGGCATCGACCTCCGCGCCTATGGGTCGCGCAAGCTCGGCGGCTCGAACCTCGCGAAAGCCGTGACGCCGCTCCACGGTGTCGCCGGAGGCGTGCTCGATGGCGCAAAGGGCTTCGCCGCGGTCGTGCTCGCGCAAGAGCTCGGCCTTCCGGTCGAGACGCAGCTTCTCTGCGGCCTGGCCGCCATCGCGGGCCAGATGTGGCCCGTCTTTCACCAGTTCGACGGCGGCCGCGCGAACGCGACCACGTGGGGCTTCCAGCTCGCGGCAGATTTCATAGCGTTCTTCATCGCGTGGATCCCGGTGATCGTCGCGGCAGTTCTACGAATCACCGTGAGACCGCGCCCGAAGCGCCTGCTGCCGCTCGCGAATCTGCTCTCGTATGCGGTGTTTCCCGCCGTCATCTGGGAGCAGGAGGGCACGACACCCACCGTGCTCGCGGGCATCGCGGCGCTCGTGCTCATCGTCCTTCGCCGTCTCACCGCCGGCGTTGGCGAGGACCTCGCGACCGGAGCGCCCCTCGCCCGGGTGATCCTCAACCGCACGTTCTTCGACCGGAGCGAGCTTCAGGAGCGCGGGATGGTTCCGATCACGTGAACCGGCTCCACGCGCTCACCGACGGCGTCTACGCCATCGCGATGACGCTCCTCGTGCTCGAGCTCCATGTACCCGACGCCAGATCATCGTCTGAGCTCGTCGCCGGGCTCGTGGCACAGGCTCCGAGCCTTTTCGGGTTCGCCCTGTCATTCGCCGTGCTCGGCACGTACTGGGTCGGGAACGCGGTCAACCTGAGCCACCTTGCTCGCGTCGATCGGGCCGCGCTCTTTCTCAACGTGCTGCAGCTCTTCTTCATCTCGCTCTTGCCGTTCACGACGGCGGTCGTCGGACGCTACCCGGACGAGGCGGCCGCCGTGATCCTCTACGGCGTGCACCTCGAAGCGCTCGGTCTGGCCCAGTACACCCACTGGGTCTACGTGCTTCGCAACCAGCACCTGGCCCAGGCGCCGATCGACGCGGCGACTGCCCGCGCCGTCAGCACACGGATCCTCGTCGGCCCCGCCGCGTGGGTCCTCGCGATCGCCCTCGCGTTCTTCAGTCCGCTCCTCGGCTACGCCGTGTATTTCGTGGTGCTGGTCGGCTATCTCGCGGCCTCCGTACGAGACCGGACCGCCATCCGCTAACGCTCCGCGACGTCCATCACCAGTGCCACGGCTGTGATCGCGGCCGTCTCGCTGCGCAGGTTGCGCGGTCCGAGGGACACCGTGACCGCATCGTGTGCGCGCGCGATGTCGATCTCGTCCATAGAAAGACCGCCCTCGGGGCCGATGACGAGCGACAGCTGCGCGGTTTGCGGCACGGCCTCTCGCAGACTCCGTAGCACCTCGCTCTCCCACGCGATCAGCACGGGCGCGTCGAGCCTCTCGAAGAGCCGATCCCAATCGCGAGCTTCGTCGATCACTGGAACGCGGCCACGCCGCGCCGTTTCGGCCGCCTCGCGGGCGACGCGCGTCCAGCGCTCACGCTTGCCATCTGGGAGCGAACGCACGATGGAGCGCGCTGACACGAACGGCGCGATCCGCGAGACACCCAGCTGCGTCACGGCCTCGATCACCTCTTCGGTCCGGTCCCCGCGCAGGATCGGGAGCGCCAATGTCAGCCGCGTGTGCGGCTCGGCATCGACCGGCCGCTTTGAAATGCAGCGGCCTCGCACTTCGGCCGCGTCGACGCTCTCGAGGACGACGAGCGCCTCGGTCCCGTTTCGCACGAGCTTGATCTGGTCCCCTGCCTTGAGGCGCAGCACGTTCGCGATCTGATGGGCCTGCTCGCCGCGGAGCGCGACTTCCTCGAGGATGTCCTGCTCGACGAAGAAGCGATGAGTCACGCCGTCATGACGAGACGGACCCAGTCGGATCGCTGATCCCGGTCGACCACGCCGAGTCCCTCCGCGACGAACGCCGACAGCACATCACGCTCCGCCTGCGTCGTGATGCCGGCGGCGACGAGCGAGCCGGACGTCTGCAGGCGCGCGCGAAGGTGCGGCGCGACCTCGACGAGGACGGGGCCGACGAGGTTAGCGAGCACGACGTCGAACGCGCCGTCGACATCCGCAGCCGATCCCGATCGCGCATCGACGGTGACGCCATTCGCCTCCGCGTTCTCCTTCGCGGCACGGACCGCGAGCGGATCCGTGTCGACGCCGACGACCTCGCGCGCGCCGCGCTTCGCCGCCGCGATCGCCAGGATTCCCGAGCCGGTCCCGACGTCGAGCACGCGAAGGCCTTCGACGTCCATGTACGAGACCGCTTCTAGGCATTGCTGCGTCGTCGGATGGAGGCCGGTGCCGAACGCCATCCCCGGGTCGAGCGCGATGGTGATCGCATCGGCGGCGCTCGCGTCGGACCATGTGGGACGCACGAGGAATCGCCCGATCCGCACGGGGGTAATCGTTGCCTTCCAGGACTCGAGCCAGTCCTCATCGTCAACGGCCCGCACCGCGAGCTCGCCGATGGGCCCGAGGCCGAACGCCTGCAGGTGGCCGAGCGCATCGCGCGCATCCGAGACCTTCGCGTATGAATCGACGTCCTCGACGAG
>VBDV01000123.1 GCA_005882765.1 Chloroflexota bacterium
AGGACGACAACGACATCCGCAGGTTGATTACCGAGTCTTTACGTGGCGCGGGTCTCGACGTCGTCGCGGCAGTAGACGCCAGTCAAGCGCTGCGAACGGCCCTCGCGCGAAAACCTGCCGCTGTCGTTCTCGACATCGGGCTGCCGGACTACGATGGGACCCAGTTCGTGGCGCGCTGGCGCGAGCGCCGGCCGGACGCTAACGACGTTCCGATTGTGATCGTGAGCGGCCGTGCCGATCGCAGGGAGATCGCGAGTCTCCTGGGCGCCGCGTACGTCTGCGGAAAGCCGTTCGCGGTAGATGAGCTCGTCGAACAGGTGGAGCGCGCGGTCCTCAACTAGCTCGTGCGAACGCGCCTCCCACTCGCCGCGATCCTCGTCTCGATCTTGGTTGCCTCGTGTGGTGGTCGGTCGGGCCTGACCGTGTCGATCGCGAGCGAGACAGTCCCGATGGGATCTACGACCTCGAGGCGCCGTCGCCTTCCGGCGGACCGACGGAGGAGTTCACGGTGCGAGGCCCGAGCGGTGCCTACCAGCCGCGTTCGATCGTAGCGGCGCGGACCTACCGAATTCTCGTGACCGTTCGTTGGTCGTTCGTCGCGATGCAAGGCGAGGAGACTCATCTCTTCGACCTGCGAGCGGTGCCCGACTGAGCCGAGCCGCAGTGAGCCGCCCGGGATTCGAACCCGGAACCAAGGGATTAAAAGTCCCCTGCTCTACCGTTGAGCTAGCGGCCCGAGGGGTGGTTCAAGTTTAGGCGCGCATACTCCCGCGAATGCCGCTGGTGTTTGCGTGTATCGCACCGCACGGATCGATCGCAATCCCGGAAGCCAAGCCAAAAGATCGGCCAACCCTCGCGAACGCGACCACCGCGGGGATGCAGGAGCTCGGCCGGCGGTTCGTCGCCGCGCAGCCGGATGTCTCCATCGTGCTTACTCCGCACAATATCCACGTCGAAAGTGCAATGGCGGTCGTCGACGCGTCCGCGGTTTCGGGCGATCTGGTGCAATGGGGTAGCCCGATCTCGATGCGAATCCCGATCGACCGCGAGATCGCACTCTCCGTTCGGGACGCGATCCGTGATGCCGGCATACCCGTTGTGGCGGTGAGCTACGGCGCGAACGATCCGGCGACCGCCGTCTTTCCCATGGATTGGGCGGTGTTGATCCCCGCGCACTTCATGGGAGGCCGGACGGAACCACAGATCCCAGTTGCTGTCGTCGCGCCCGCCCGCGATCTGAACGACGACGCGCACGTCCGAGCGGGGCGGGCGATCGGAGAGGCCGCCGCCGCGTCGCGAAAGCGGATCGCGCTCGTCGCGAGCTGCGATCACGGGCACGGGCATGACGCGAAGGGGCCCTACGGGTTCACGGCGAAATCAAAGGAATTCGACGAGGCTGTCGTCGGCCTGATCCAAGGCGACGGCCTGCTCTTCTCAAGCCTCGGCTCCACGTTCGCGCGCGAAGCGAAGGCCGACAGCTACTGGCAGATGCTCATGCTCGAGGGCGCGCTCGGCGAGGGCAGCTGGGATGGCGAGCTGCTCTCCTACGAGGCGCCGACCTACTTCGGAATGCTCTGCGCGGCATACGCGCCTAAGCAGGCGAGCTAGCGCTCGTCGTACTTCCTCCACGGCAGGGGGGCTACCTAGAATCGCGTCCCTGTGAGCGCTATAGAGCTCGTCTCTGTTCTCACCGAATTGATCTTCGTGCTCGTCTTCCTGCTGGTCGCCTGGAGCGCAGTTCGACGCCGGACGAGGACGAGTATCGACATCGCACTCTTTTTTGGCGCGATCGCGGCTTTCATCGTCGAGTCACGTGTCGTGACGACTCTCGGTTTAGAGCAGGTCGAGCTCGTCAACGACGTCGTGACCATCCTCGTGATCGCGATGCCCTACCTATTGCTCCGCCTGGTGGACGATTTCTCAACAGTCCCTTTCGTCGCGAATCGTCTCGCCGAAGCCGGGTTGCTCTTTTCGGCGATCGCGTTTCTCGCGACGGTGGGACAACCGCCCACATCGATCGTTCTCGTGATCGTCGTCTATTTCGCCGCGCTCGCCACGTACTGCGCCGTGAAGTTCATCCGCGCCGCTCGACGGTCCTCGGGCGTGACTCGCCGGCGGCTCGAGGCGGTGGCGGCCGCCACCCTTCTCCTCGGGCTCACGATCCTCGTCGCGGGTCTCTCTCCCGTGGTGCCGGCGGCGGCGGGCGCGCTCGATGGACTCGTCCAGATACTCGCGCTTGGATCGGCGATCGCGTACTTCGTCGGATTCGCGCCACCGCCGATCCTTCGGCGGGCCTGGCAGGAGCCGGAGCTGCGGGCGTTTCTCCGCCGCGCCGCGAGTCTGCCGCGCCTCCCGGACACGCCCTCGATCGTGGGCGCGCTCCAGGACGGAGCGGGGTCGACGCTCGGCGCGCGCGCGACGATCGGGCTCTACGACCGGGAGACCAACAAGCTGCGCTTTCAGGACCCACACGGCGTGTTGCCGAACGAGATCGGCCCGAGCGAGTACCTGGTCTGGCGAGCTTTCGAAACGCAGGGCGCCGCCTACTACGCAGATGCGGCGCGCGCCAACCCAGGGCTGGCGCCGGCGTACCGGGCGCACGGTGTGCGATCCCTGCTGATCGCCCCGATCTCGGCGGCGACGGAGCGACTTGGAGCGCTGGAGGCGTACACCGATCACCAGCCTGTCTTCAGCGAGGATGACCTCGATCTCGTGCGGCTACTCGCGGATCAGGCGGCCGTCATTCTCGAAAGCCGCAGCCTGATCGACGAGGCCGCGCGCGTCCGGGCCCACGAGCAGGCGGCGCGTCTCAAGGAGGACTTCATCTCGGCGGCCGCTCACGACCTGAAGACGCCGCTCACGACTCTCGTTGCGCAGGCCCAGTTCCTGGAGCGGCGTGCCGTCACCGAGCCCTCGGCGCCGCCCGATATCGCCGGGATCCGGCGGATCGTGCTCGAGGCCAGACGGCTCTCGGCACTGGTCGTCGAGCTGCTCGATTCGGCGCGCCTCGAGCAGGGCAAGCTTGTGGGGGAGCGCGAGCCGGTCGACCTCGTCGAGCTCGCGCGCGACATCACCGGCCGCGAGACCTACCAGGGCCGTCGGATCACGCTGTCGGCCGACGCGCCGGTCGTCGGGAGCTACGACCCGCGCCGGATAGAGCAGGCCCTCGAAAACCTCGTCGAGAACGCAGTGAAATACAGCCCGGAGGCGAGCGAGGTCCGGATCGCAATCATGAAGCGGGACGGCTTGGCGCGCATCGACGTGACCGACGAGGGAATCGGAATCCCGTCGGCCGACCTCGCGCAGATTTTCGAGCGGTTTCACCGCGGCACGAACGTCGACGACCGCCGGTTCGCGGGCATGGGCCTCGGCCTCTTTATTTGTAAGGGCATCGTGGAGCAACATGGGGGCCGCATCTCGGTGGATAGTCGAGTCGGCACGGGCAGTACGTTCCACGTCGTGCTCCCCCTCGGAGACACGGCCTGAGCCGCATCCTCGTGGTGGACGACGATCCATCGATCGTCGCCGTCATTTCCGACATTCTCGCCGCCGAGGGCCACGAGGTCGTTGCGGCTGAGAACGGCCAAGAGGCGCTCGCGAAGGCGAACGGCGAGGCGCTCGTCCTACTCGACATGCGCATGCCCGTGCTCGACGGATGGGGCTTCGCGCGCCGCTTCCGCGCGTCGGGGAAGCGATCGCCGATCGTGGTGATGACGGCTGCCGAAAATGCAAGCCGCTGGGCCGCCGAGATCGGGGCCGACGGCTACCTGGCCAAGCCCTTCGAGATCGACGCGCTTATCGCCGCGGTGGAGCGGCACGCCACAAAACCGCACTGATCAGCGCGCCGGCCGCGAGTGTGGCAAGCGCTGCCGCGCGGATGGCGTCGAACTGACCCTGAAAGGCGAACCACGGCGGCGTGAGCACGAGGACCTGAGCTGACCAGTAGGCGACCGCTACCGCATTGCCAACGATCCAGGTCCGGCGCGAGCGAAACCGCAGGTGAGGCGTGAGGACAGCGATGCCGGCGGCCGCCTCGAGCAGGTGACCAACCCCTGAGGCGAATTGCGTCTCCGTCGCGTCGGGGATCGTGTCGTGGAAGCGAACAAGTATTTCGGTTGCGAGCACGAGACTGCCGACGCCGAAGTAGAGAAGCAGCATCGCGAGCGGCGGCGCCACCGTACGCATGACAGGAGCGGTCCGCGGAACCATCGAAACCGCGACCGCCCCGAGGACGAGCCCGGTCGTCATCACCGTGCTCGAGCTGATGAAGAGATACGGGTTGCCAAGAACGTAGGCAACGAGACTCGCCAGATCGTTCGCGGTCGGGACGAGTGACGCGTGCATTTACGAATCTCAACGCGAGCGATCCGATCAAAGGCTCGGCTGCTTGGCCGCTCACGCACGCTCCGGCGCGAACAGATCGGTCTCACTTCGCTTTTTGTCGCGCACGAGGTCCGCGATGAGCTCGCCGGTCGCAGTCGCGAAGGCCATGCCGTGCCCGGTGAACCCGGCGTTCACGAACACTCCGCTGTCGAGCCGGCCGACGTACGGCAACGCGTCGTGCGAAAAGCCCATGATGCCCGCCCAGCGGTGCGTGACGTTAGTCTCGGGACAGCGCTCACGGAGGAAGCGCTCGAGCTGATCCTGGATCCGCGGGGTCGTCCGCTCCTCTTCACCGACTTCTTCGTCGGCCGCGGTGTCCCGCCATCCGCCGGCGAGAAGACGACCGTCGGCGCGCTGGCGCCAATACCGGTAGCCCCGGTTCGCATAGGCAGGCCGCTCGAAAACGCGGCGTCCGACCGGCGCGGTTGCGAGCATCTGGCCGCGCACTGGGCGCACGCGCAGCGGCACGAGGTGCTGCGAGTACGCGTTGACGCAGACGACGACGACGCTAGCCCGGACGCGAGCGCGCTCGGTGCGGACTTCGCTCGTCGTCACGGCGATCGCGCGTGTCCTGTCGTAGATGCGGGCGCCGGCCGCTACCGCCGCTCCGGCAAGGGCCCGCACGTAGCGCACCGGATGGAACTCGCCGTCGTCCTCATAGATGGCGGCGCGCTCCTCCGGCACGAGGAGGACGCGCACCGATTCCTTCCTGAGACGATCAGCGCTCTCGCGCACCTCGGTCCACTCCTCGTCATCCCCGGCGATCTGTGCCGAGCCGTTCCAGGCGAGGTCGCACGCGATGCCTTCCCGGGCGACGATCTCGCGGACGAGATCTTGGTTGTGTCGCGTAAAGCGCCAAATGCGCAGAGCGCGAGCCTCGCCGTAGCGACGTGTCGCCGCGACAAAATTCTCGGCGACGCCGGCGAGAAGAAACCCGGCGTTTCGCCCGCTCGCCGCGTCGGCGACCGTTCGAGCCTCGAGCACGACCGGCTTCGCGCCGGCGCGCGCCAGGTGATACGCGGTCGCGATTCCCGCGATGCCCGCACCGACGATCGCGACGTCAGCGGTCATGTTCTCTTCGAGCGCGCGGCGGTTATCGGGCGCAACTTCGTCGAGCCAGATGCTCGTCACTTCCGGTACTCTGCCTCAGGCGCAGCCGCGCAGCCGAAGTCGCATGGGTGAGGGTGGGGATGTTCCGTAACCGTTTGCTCGCCGTCGTTGTCCTTGTCTCAATGGTCATGACCTTCATGCCGCTCGGACAACCCGCGGCTGCAGTTTCGACGACCGTAGTGATCAGCCAGGTCTACGGCGGAGGCGGGAACGCCGGCGCGACATTCAAGAACGACTTCATCGAGTTATTCAATCGAGGGGCGACGACCCTCAATCTGACGGGCTGGTCGGTCCAGTACGGATCGGCAACGGGGAGTACGTGGTCGCCCACGCCGCTATCCGGGACGATCCAACCTGGTCAGTACTACCTAGTTCAGGAGGCTCCCGGTGCAGGCGGAAGTGTGAATCTCCCGACGCCAGATGCGACCGGAAGTATCGCGATGGGCGCGACCGCCGGGAAAGTCATCCTGGCGAACGTAGCCACACCACTCAGTGGGTCATGCCCGAGCGGGGCCGCAGTTGTCGATCTTGTCGGGTACGGAACCACGGCGAACTGCTTCGAGGACGGCGCCGCGACGGCCGCACCAAGCAACACCACCGCCGTCCTGCGCGCAGAGATTGGTTGCACTGACTCGGACAGCAACGCGTCGGATTTCGCGGTGGTCGCCCCGAGCCCCCGCAACACCGCATCGCCGTTGCACTTCTGCACGGGCGACAACGCGCCGGCGGTCACGGCGACATCGCCTCTAAACAATGCGACCGACGTCTCCTTCAACACCAACATCGCGATCATTTTCAGCGAGCCCGTGGATGTCTCGACCGCCTGGTACACGATCAGCTGCGCAACGAGTGGCTCGCACACGGCCACGCAAAGCGGCGGGCCAACGACATTCAGCCTCGACCCAGCCGTGGACTTCGGGTTCTCCGAGAGCTGCACCGTCACGGTGCTGGCTTCGGAGGTCACCGATCAGGACACGGTGGATCCGCCGAACAACATGCTTGCCAACTCCGCGTTCAGTTTCACGACGGAGGCGACACCACCGCCGCCAACATTCATCCACGACATTCAGGGTGCGGCTCACATCTCGCCCCTCGTTGGCCAGACCTTCGGCAACGTTCCGGGGATCGTGACCGCCAAACGGTCGAACGGTTTCAACCTTCAGGACCCCAATCCCGACACCGACCCAGCCACATCGGAAGGGATTTTCGTGTTCACCGGCAGCGCACCCACATCCGTCACTATCGGCGACGCCGTGCGCGTCCGGGCGACAGTGAGCGAGTTCCGGCCGGGTGGCGCCACGACGGCCAACCTGACTACGACTGAGCTCGTCTCTCCGAAAGTGACGGTGCTCTCGCATGGGAAACCGCTGCCCGCCGCCACGGTGATCGGAATCGGTGGGCGGATGCCGCCGACATCGATCATTGAAGATGACGCGACCAGCACCGGCAATGTCGAGACGAGCGGGGTATTCGATCCTGCGAACGACGGACTCGACTTCTACGAGTCTCTCGAGGGCATGCTCGTGCAGATCAACGCTCCCGTGATCGTCGGCCCCACGAACTCCTTCAACGAGATCCCAGTGCTTCCCGACGACGGCACGTGGGCCGGCCCGCGCACCGCCCACGGCGGGATCCTCTACAGCTACGCCGACGGCAACCCCGAGCGCATCATCGTCGACGACGGGATCGTCCCGATGCCTCAGGGCCTTAACGTCGGAGACCACTTCGCCGGATCGGTCACCGGCGTCATCGACTACAACTTCGGCCTCTTCATGGTCGAGCTCACCCAATCGCCGATCCGCGTCCCCGGCACGCTCACGAAAGAAATCACGGTCCTGCCGACCGTCAACGAGCTGACAGTCGCGACGTTCAATGTGCAGAACCTCGACCCGGGCGACGGCGCCCCGAAGTTCAACAACCTCGCGTCGCTGATCGTGAACAACATGAAGTCGCCTGACCTCATCGCCGTCGAGGAGGTGCAGGACAACAACGGCGCGACCGACAACGGCGTCGTCGATCCCGCCATCACGATCAGTACCCTCATCACCGCCATCAGCAACGCCGGCGGACCGACGTATAACTATCGGCAGATCAACCCCGTCAACGACCAGGACGGCGGCGAGCCCGGCGGGAACATCCGCCAGATCTTCCTGTTCCGGACCGACCGTGGGCTCTCGTTCGTGGATCGGCCCGGCGGAGACTCGACCACGCCGACGACCGTGACGAGCGCCAGCGGTACGCCGCAGCTCTCGTTCAGCCCCGGGCGAATCGATCCGACGAACACCGCTTGGGACTCGAGCCGCAAGCCACTCGCCGCGGAATTCTTGTTCGATCGCCAGCGTCTTTTCGTCATCGCGAACCACTTCAACTCGAAGGGCGGCGACCAGCCGCTCACCGGACGGTTCCAGCCGCCGACACGTTCGTCCGAAGTGCGGCGTCATCAACAGGCAACGATCGAGGCCGGATTCGTTCAGCAGATCCGCGCGATCGATCCGAACGCGAACGTCGTGGTCCTCGGGGACCTCAACGACTTTGAATTCTCCGAAACCGTTCACACTCTGGAGGCCGCCGGCCTCACCGATCTGTACGACACGCTTCCGCTTGCCGAGCGCTACAGCTACGTCTTCGAGGGAAACTCTCAGACGCTCGATCACATCCTCGTGAGCGGTTCACTCGCCGACCGGTCGACGCTCGACGTCGTGCATGTGAACGCCGAGTTCGCCGATCAGGCGAGCGACCACGATCCATCGGTCGTGCGGATCGAGTTGAACGACACGTCGACGCTCTGCGGGCTGTCCGTTCGCGTGTCCGCGAAGGACGGCATCGGAAGCTCGCTCTGCGCGAAGCTGCGGAAAGCCGCCGCGGCGCAAGACCGAGGCGACCTGAAGGCGGCGCAGAACATCCTGAAGGCGTTCGCAAACGAAGTGAACGCGCAACGGGACAAAGCAATCACAAGCGACGACGCGGATCTCCTGATCCTGCTCGCGAATCGGTTGTAAGAGTGGTGTGGCGCGGCGGCGAAAGCCGCCGCGGTCACGCGCGAGGCGTCGGTGGGGCCGAGGGCGCCAGATCCGGTGGCGGCGCGAACGCGAAGCGGTATGACAGCCCGGCGAGCGCCGCGCCGACGAGCGGACCGATGAAGTAGACGTACCAGTGGTCGTAGAAACCGGCGGGAACAGCGGTGCCGAACCAGCGCGCCGGGTTCATGGCCGCGCCGGTGATCGGGCCGCCGGCCAGGATGTCGGCCGCGACCATCAGACCGATGCCGAAACCGCCGATGCGCGGCGCGAGCGGCGACACCCTGGTCCCGAACACGGCCCACAGGAGGAAGATCGTGAGGATCCCCTCGACGACGATCCCAGTGAGGTCGCTCACGTTCGCACCGAGTCCCGGCGTTCCGACGTGCGTACGCGAAAGCGCGGTCGGATCGAAGTCGAACGAGTACCGCAGCGCGAATCCCGCGATGAGCGCGCCGACGGCCTGCGCGATCCAGTAGGTCGGCACGCGTACCCACGGATGCTTGCCGGCGATCGCCAGGCCGAACGTGACCGCCGGATTGAAGTGTCCGCCGGAGATCCAGCCGAACGCCGAGACCGCGACCGACAGTCCGAGGCCGTGCGCGAGCGCGATCGCGATGAGGTTGTCGCCGCCTGTCGCGATGATGGCGCCGGCGCCCACGAAGAAGAACATGAACGTGCCCGCTGCTTCGGCGAGGAGCACGCGGACGTGACCGGTCATGCGGCGGCTATTCTGCACACATGGCCGACTTCCGCCCCGTCGAGGCGAACAAGGGGCACATCCTCACGATCCATCCGGGCTCCGCCGCGACGCCGGTCGAAGATGCCAACGCGGAGTGGGTCGAGATCATCGCCGATCTTTCGAGCGACTTCGCGAACTGGCGACTGCAGCACCTGCGCGGTCTCTGGAAGCCTGAGGTCACGAAGCCCGTCGAATGGGAGTGGGTCTACACGTGGGGCTCGCCCTCCTTTGTCAAAGCTGGTGAGGTCTATCGAATCCACTCTGGTTCGCGGGCTCGCGCGGCGACGCATCCGCTTGCCGACGATCTGGCATCCGGCCGCAAGCACGTCTACGCCGCCGGTCCGATCGGCGCCGCCAAATTGATTTGGAAGAAGGGCGATTACGTGCGACTCGTCGATGCATTCGGCACGGTGATCGACGAAGTCGTGGTCTGGCCTGAGGAAAAGCCGCCCGAGCCAAAGCCCGCAGAGACGCGGGCGGCCCGCTAAGCCGAAGCGAGCAGAGCTAGCTCGGTCGGATTGCCCTTCTCTCGACCGCGATCTTTCGGATGACGTCTTCGAGGACGGTTACTCCGATGCCCGGCCTCGTCGGCACCTTCATCGTGCCGTCTTTCTCAACGGTGAACGGCTCACCGATGATCTCCGTGGCGAAGTAGCGCGCCGACGCCGACACATCTCCGGGGAGCCGGAAGTTCGGAAGAGATGCCAGATGCACGTTGTGCGCGCGGCCGATTCCCATCTCGAGCATTCCTCCACACCACACCGGGATGTCGTGGGCGGCGCAGACATCGTGCACCCGTTTCGCCGACGCGAGCCCACCGACCCTGCCCGCCTTGATGTTGATCACGCGCGTCGCGCCGATCTCGATCGCTTTGCGGGCGTCTTCGCTCGTGTGGATCGACTCGTCGAGGCAGACCGGAGTTGTGATCTGACGCTGAAGGGTCGCGTGGTCGACGAGGTCGTCGTGCGCGAGCGGCTGTTCGATCATCGTCGGCTTTGTTGGGTCGATCCGCTTGAACAGCGCGACGTCCCCGAGCGTGTACGCGGAATTCGCGTCGACCATGAAGGCAAGGTTGGGAAAGTTCTTGCGCGTGGCTTCGGCGATCTCCACCTCGAGGCCCGGCTTGATCTTCAGCTTGACGCGCTGGTATCCACCTTCGAGCTCGCGGCGGATCGTCTCCATCAGCGCGTCGATCGACGGCTGGATACCGATGGCGACGCCGCAAAGGATCCGGTCGCGCGTTCCCCCGAGGAGGGCCGAGAGCGGCTTGTTCGCGCGTTTCGCGAAGAGGTCCCAGACTGCCATCTCCACGGTCGCCTTCGCCATGCGGTGCTCGCGAATCCAGACGAGCTTTCGGTCGACATCCTCGACCGAGGCGAGGTCGGTCTTCAAGAGCTCCGGGAGGATGAACTCCTCGAGCGCGTAAAGCACCGTTCCCCACGTCTCGCCCGAATACCAGGGCAGCTCTCCAGCGACGCTCTCGCCCCATCCGACCGCTCCCTCCGACTCGACGCGGCAGAGCACACGCGTCATGTGTGTCTCGCGCGCGCCGCTCGTCTCGTACGCGTTCTTCAGGGGGAGGCGCACCACGAAGAGCTCGACTCGCTCAAGTTTCACAGGGGCTTCGCCCCCGTGAAGCCTTCACCTGCTTCTCGCAGGGGCTCTGCCCCCGCACCCCCGGGACGAGGTTGGGGCACGAGCAAGTACGCGCCTCGGCCATCGGTCGCGCGGAGGAATTCCACGGCGGCGTAGCCCTCGCCGAGGGCGCGCTCGAAGGCGGCGCGGCCCGTGAGCCGCCACTCGAGGGCGAGCTTCGCGTCGCGAGCCTTCAGCTCCTGGAAGGCGCGCGGGATCTCGATAAGTAAGTGCGATGCGCTTTTGGTCTCGGCCAGCGCGCCCGGACGGTCGCCGTCGGCGCGCAGCAGGTACGCGATCCCTTCGCGCTCGGCGTCCTCGAGAGTCGGGGCGCGGTCTTCCCCGCGGAGGCGCTTGTAAGTGCGGTCGTGGCCGATCGGCCACTCGACGTAAATGCGATCCGACGGAAGGCCCTGGTTCAGCTTGTCGGGCATCGCGCCGTAGAAGTCACGGTGATACGTGCGCGTGTACGCGCCGAGCTTGCCGAAGTTGAAGCGGGCGTTGCGTGCTTCGAGCGGGTCCATCGTCCACGCGACGATCTCGATGCCCTGGTCGAGGCAATGGTCGCGCTGCGCTTCCTTCAGCTGCTGCGCGAGACCGCTTCCACGGTAAGGATCACGAACCGCGAGCATGTGCGAATGGTGCCTGAAGTGGTAATCGTGGATCCCGAGGAATCCGAAGACGAAGCCGGCGGGCACCAGGTCCTCGGCCGCGTACCCGCACGCGACGAACCCGCCGTTGTGCACGACTGCGAGCATGAGCTGCGGCGGCACGATGACGTCCCCGCTCCAGGTCTCCTCCTGAAGAGCGACGGTCGCCGTGCAGCCCGCGATGTCGTGGGCCACCTCTATGCGGAATTCGGGCATCGATAGGGAGTATCGGCTAGCATCGCGCCCGTGCCGACGACGAGCATCGACTTCCTGAAGCGCGTCTCCATGTTCGAGGATCTCGACCAGCGGTCGCTCGAAGCGATCGCCAACGCCGCGGTCGAGCAGCGCTACGAAACGGGCCAGGAGATCGTCCGCCAGGGCGACACCGGCGTCGGCGCGTTCATCATCCGCTCTGGCAAGGTGGACATCGTCCAGGACCGCGATGGCAGGGAGCAAAAGATCGCCACGCTCGGACCCGGCGACGTCTTCGGCGAGATGGCGCTCCTCGACGAGTTCCCTCGTTCGGCCACCGCTCGCGCCGTCGAGCCGACCACCGCACTCGGAATTCAGCGCTGGCATTTCCGCGGGATCCTCGAGAGCCATCCGCAGATCGCTCTTGCGCTGCTGCCGATGCTCACGCGTCGGATCCGCAACGCGGAAGGCAGGTCCCCCGAGGCCGCCCGACACTAGGGGATCTGCTCCTGCGGTAGCCTCCCCGCGATGCCGCGGCTCGTCGAGTGCGTGCCGAATGTGAGCGAGGGGCGACGCGGCGACGTGATCGACCGCATGGCCGATGCGATCCGCACGACCGAAGGTGTTCGCCTGCTGGATCGCACAAGCGATGTCGATCACAACCGGTCCGTCTTCACCTACGCCGGCGAACCCGACGCGGTCGTGCGGGCGACGCACACGCTCATCGACCATGCGTTCCGCGATGTCAACATGAACACGCACAAGGGCGAGCACCCACGGCTCGGGGCGGTCGACGTCGTGCCGTTCGTGCCCCTCGCGGGTATGACGATGGAGGACTGCGTCGATCTCGCCCATCGGTTCGGCCGTGAGGTGGCGACGCGGCACCAGGTTCCGGTGTACTTCTACGCGAAGGCGGCGACGAGGCCAGAGCGCGTTCGCCTGCCGGACATCCGTAAGCCCGAGTACGAGGGCCTCGCCGCGCTCCTCGAGACGACGCACGTCCCCGACGCCGGGCCGAAGCGGATGCATCCGACCGCCGGCGCCATTGTGGTGGGCGCGCGGCCGTTCCTCATCGCGTTCAACATCGAGCTCGATTCGACGGATCTGAAGCTCGCGCAGCGGATCGCCAAGGAGATCCGCGAATCGTCGGGCGGCCTGCCCGCGGTGCAGGCGAAGGGCTTCACGCTCACCGATCCACCGCGTGTCCAGGTCTCGATGAACCTGCTCGACCACACGGTGACGTCTCTCGCAACCGTGTGGCGGGAGGTGGAGACTCGCGCGAGCGCCGCTGGGGTCACCGTCCTCCGCGGCGAGCTCATCGGTCTGATCCCGCTCGACGCGGTCCTGCAGGTCGCCGCCGACTCGCTCAAGCTCGATGCGTTCACGCGTGACCGCGTCATCGAGAGCCACTTCCTCGAATGACCGCGGCGGACCTCGTCCTTCACGGCGCGCGCCTCCTCACGCTGGCGCCGCTGAGGGAGGAGCGTCCGCGCGTTGGCCCGGCCGCGGGCGACGTCGGTGCGGTGATGGACGGGTTCGTCGCGGCACGCGATGGCGCGATCGTCGCGACCGGTCACGGCGCTGCGCTCCAGACGGTCGAGCGTGTGGAAGACGCGGTCGACGTCGATGTCCATGGCCGAGTGGTGATGCCGGGCTTCGTCGACCCGCACACGCATCTCTGCTACGCCGGCGAACGATGGGAAGAGTTCGCGAGTCGGCGCAGCGGCGCCGACTACCTTGCGGTGCTCGCGGCCGGCGGTGGGATCCACGCCACGGTCCGCGCGACGCGCGAGGCGACCGACGAGCAGCTGCTCACGCTCCTCCGGCGGCGCATCGGCGACGCGGTGGAGCTCGGCACGACGACCATCGAGGTGAAGAGCGGCTACGGCCTGGAACCGGACGAGGAGCTACGCCAGCTCCGCCTCCTCGCACGCGCGAAGGCCGATGCGCCGATCGATGTCGCCGTCACGTATCTCGCCGCGCACGCGCTGCCGGCGCCGTATACCGACGATCGCAAACGGTTCATCCGCGACGCGACGAACGCGATCGCGGCGATCGTCGATGGGAGCCTCGCAGAGGCGGTCGATGCGTTCGTGGAGAAGGGTGTGTTCGATGTGGACGACGTTCGTCCACTCTTCGGTGCGGCGAAGAAGGCCGGCCTCGCGGTGACGATGCATGCCGACCAGCTGAACGATGTAGGCGCGTCGGTGTTTGCCGCGCGGATGCACGCCCGCTCCGCTGATCATGTTGCGAACGCGTCCGCCGAGGGGATCCGCGCGTTAGCGCGAGCGGAGATTCCCGCGGTGCTCCTCCCGGGAAGCGCGTTCTTCGTCGGTTACCCGCCGCCCGACGCACGCCGATTCATGTCGGCGCGGGTCCCCATCGCGCTCGCGTCGGACCACAACCCTGGGACATCGCCGCTCGAAGGCATGCCAACCGCGATCGCGCTCGGCGTGACGCTTTGCGGGCTGACGCCGCACGAGGCGATCGTGGCGGCCACCATCAACGCCGCGCACGCTCTCGGCCGCGGCGGTCGCGTCGGCGCCCTCGTGGCGGGCCGGCGCGCGGACATCCTGGTCCTCGACACCGATGACGAGCGCGAGCTCGCCTACCGGATGGGCGCGCCGCTCATCGCGGAGGTGTACGCCTCGGGAAGGCGGGTCGCCTAGCGAGGGCTAAACTGCGCGCCGTGGCTGACGCCCGCATCGACAGATTGCGCTCGGTACCTCTCTTTGCGAGCTGCTCCGACAAGGAGCTCGCGTTCATCGCCTCGCGCGCCGACGAGGTCGACATCCCCGCGGGCCGCGTGCTCACAGAGAAAGGGAAAAGCGGGGGTGATTTCTTCGTCATCCTCGAGGGCAAGGCTGAGGTGGACGCTTCTCAAGGCAAGCGCACTCTTGGGCCTGGCGATTTCTTCGGTGAGATCGCGCTCATAGACAACGGACCTCGCACGGCGACGGTGAAGGCGGCGACGCCGATGCGCTGCCTGGTGCTTGGGCACAGCCAGTTCCGGGACGTGCTGCATCAGAACGGAGAGATCGCGGTCAAGATCCTTCGCGCGGTCACCGAACGCCTCCGCGCAGCCACCCCGCTACCCACCGGCTAGCGTTACCCTGCGCGTGCGGCGTGCACGCCAAGGAGGTATCGCGACCGCATGAGTGATCGCGTGGCTATCTACCCAGGCTCCTTCGATCCGCCCACCAACGGGCACGTCGATATCGTCGACCGCTCGGCGCGCCTGTTCGACCGCGTCGTGGTGGGCGTCGGCCGCAACCTCGCGAAAAAGACGGTGTTCACCGCCGAGGAGCGCATCGAATTGATGCGCGAAGCGTGCGCGAAGCACCGGAACGTGGAGGTCCGCGCCTTCGATGGGCTGCAGGTCGATTTCGCCCGCGCGTGCGGCGCGAGCTTCATCGTGCGCGGGATCCGCGCGCTGTCCGACTTCGAGTTCGAGTTCGAGATGGCAAACATGAACCGCTCTCTCGCCGGCGAGATCGAGATGGTCTACCTGATGACAGCGCCGGAATATCTGTTCATCTCAGCCTCGCGCGTCAAGGAGCTCGCGGCGTTCGGTGCTCCCATCGACAAGTACGTGCCGCCGAATGTCGCGAAGCGCCTGAAGGCGATGGGGAAGCGCGGAATGCGCACAGGTGCGACGGAAGCGAAGGACTAGTGACCACCCTACTGGCCGCGGACGTCGGAAATACCAACGTCGTGCTTGGCGCGTACGACGGAGCCAAGCTCATCTCGACATGGCGGACCGCGACCCGACACGACCAGACCGAGGACGAGCTCGCCGTCATGGTCGACGCGCTGCTCGCTCGGGAGGACCTCTCGCTCGACGATGTCGATGCCCTCGTCCTCGGCTCGGTGGTGCCACCGCTCACGGCGTCCTTCACCCGCCTCGCGGAGCGCTATCTCGACCGTCCCGCCCTGGTCATCGGCCCCGGCGTCAAGACAGGTGTTCGCTTGCGGGTCGATAACCCCTCCGAGGTCGGAGCGGACCGCATCGCGAACACCCTCGCCGCGCATCGGCGTTACGGCGGCCCGGCGATCGTCGTCGATTTCGGGACCACCACGAACTTCGACATCGTGAGCGCCGAGGGTGACTTCCTTGGCGGTGCGTTCGCGCCAGGTCTCGAGGTCTCCGCGGAGTCACTCTTTGGGCGCGCCGCCCGCCTGTTCCGGGTCCCACTCACGCCGCCGGCGAACGCGATCGGCAAGAACACCGCCGATTGCATCCGCTCGGGGATCGTCTACGGCTACGTCGGGCTCGTCGAGGGTCTGCTCGTGCGACTCATCGCCGAGCTCGGTCCCGGAACGCCGCGTGTCCTCGCCACCGGTGGCCTCGCCACGACCATCGCCCCGCTCGCGAAGGGCATCGAGCGCGTCGACGAGGATCTGACATTGGAAGGGCTGCGCCTTCTGTGGGAGCTCAACGCGTGACGCGGATCAACGGCCGCTTCGTGGTGCTCGCGGTCACGGGCTCGATCGCGGTGTACAAGACGGTCGAGCTCGCCCGTCACCTCGTGCAGTCCGGCGCGACGGTGCAGGTCGTCATGACGAAGAGCGCGGCCGAATTCGTGACCCCGCTCACCTTCCAGGCGCTGACCCATCGGCCGGTCGAGATCGAGATGTTCTCGATGCAGGATGAGCGCGCCGCCGGGCACGTCGCCATGGGCCGCCAGGCGGACGTCGTCGTGGTCGCGCCCGCGACCGCCCACGTGCTCGCGCGCCTTGCGCACGGGTTTTCCGACGACCTCGTCGCCACCACCGTCCTTGCGACGTCCGCGCCGGTCATCGTCGCCCCGGCGATGGAAACGCACATGTGGCAGAACGCCGCGACGCAAGCGAACGTCGCCGCACTTCGCGCTCGCGGTGTCCGCGTGATCGACCCCGAGACCGGACCGCTCGCCTCCGGCGATATCGGTCCCGGTCGGCTCGCGTCCCTCGAACGAATCGAAGCAGCGATCGACGAGGCCATCGGCGGGTCCCAGGGACTCTCGGGACGCTCGGTCGTAGTGACTGCGGGTCCCACGCTCGAGGCCATCGACCCGGTGCGCTTCATCTCGAACCGCTCCAGCGGCAAGATGGGCTACGCGATCGCAGCCGCGGCGCGCGACGCCGGCGCGGAGGTGACCCTCATCACCGGCCCGACGGCGCTCGTCCCACCGACGGGCGTGCGGACCTTCCCTGTGGAGAGCGCGGATGACATGAAGGACGCGATCCTCGCTCAGCTGCCGCGCGCGGATGTCGTGATCATGGCGGCGGCGGTCGCCGACTATCGCCCGATCGAGCGCGCGACCAAGAAGATGAAGAAGAAGGATCTCGGCAACGAGATGAGGCTCCGCCTGGTCGAGAACCCGGACCTGTTGAGCGCGATCGTCGCGACACGACGGCCGGGGACGATCGTCATCGGCTTCAAAGCCGAGACCGGCGATGCGACCGCGGAGGCCGGCCGGATGCTGCGCGACAAGAAGCTCGATCTCGTCGTCGCCAATGACGTCGCCGATCCGCGCTCGGCGTTCGGCTCGGACGACGATGAGGTCGCGTTCGTGAGCGCGGACGGCGTCGAACGGCTGCCCCTCCTGAAGAAGACCGAGGTCGCGCGGCGGCTCATCGAGAAGCTCGCAGAACGACTCGCGCGATGAAGGACGAGCCATCGCTCCGGTCGCTCGAGGAGCGGCTCGAACGGCTCGATAGCCCGATCAGGATCTGGCGCGAAGCCCGGGACCGCGCGTTCGCGGCTGCGTTCGGGCCGAAGGAGGGAAAGCTCTCGAATCTGATGGGGCGGCTGCCCCAGGCGTCGGGTGCCGCGGCGTCGGTCGGTCTCGGTCCGCGCGACGAGGTCTTCGCCGCCTTCGACGAGACTTGCGATCTCTACGCGCGTTCAGATGCAGCGCGCTGCGCCCTGATCCGCGGCATCGTCCACAACCGGGAGGCGCGTGTTCTGCTCAGTGACTACATCGCCTACGCGTCCCGCATCCTGAAGCAAGGCGGTCGGCCCGAGTGGCTGGAGCGCGGAATCGTGGCGGCTTCGATCGACGATCAGCGGGTCGACTATCGGGACTGGCTCATGTCCTTGGGGGATCTGTACCTGAGCGCGCGCGCGGCGCACCTCGATCCAACGCCGGTGTTGAAGCGCATCGCCGAGCGATCCAATCCCGAACGGCACGCCGCCTCGCCGACACCGACTCGCGATGCCCTCGCGGCATTCGAGGACAGCGCGTATTTCATGACGTCGATCATGCCGCAGCTTCGGTAACGTTGTGCCAAAAGAGACCATCGCCATCGTGCTCTTCTTGGGTCTCTCATTCGGACTCTTCTGGGGATGCCTTTCGCTTGTTCTCTGGAGCGCGATAGTCGATATTCCGAGACTCGTCATTGCGCCGCTGTGGCTCACGGCCGAGATCGGCACCCGATTGCCGATCCATCCGTATCTCGCGGGCGCAACGGCATGCGCGCTCATCGGAGTTCTGCCTGCTGCGATCCTCCTTGCCCTTGCGCGCGCACGCGGGGCTTGACCGTACTTGCGCGACAGCCGACGACGTAACCCGTAGGCTCCCGCGCGATGCCGGTCGACTGGGTGACGTTCGACTGCTACGGGACGCTCATCGACTGGGAGCGCGGGATCACCGACGCCTTGCTGCCGCTGTTGCCGCCGCGAACCGATCGGCGGGCGCTTGCCGAGTGGTACATCGCGATGGAGGCGCAGTTCGAGAAGGAGGGCTATCACCTCTACCGGGATGTGCTCGATCGCGTTGGCCGTCGCGTTTTGCGGTCCCTCGATGCTCCGATGCCGGACGAGATGACCTCGCCGCTGCCGTCGTCGCTCGCCGACTGGCAACCCTTCCCCGAAGCCCCCGTCGCGCTCCGTGCGCTCGTCGACCAGGGGCGATACCTCGCCATCCTTTCGAACGTCGACAGAGATCTACTCGAGCTCTCGATTGGCCGTCTTGGGATCCGTCCCGATCTCACGATCACCGCCGAGGATTCCCGGAGCTACAAGCCGGCCCCTGGGCATTGGCGACGGTTCCTCGAGCGTAGCGGCGCGTCGCCCGAGCGGGTGGTGCACGTCGGGGCGAGCCAGTACCACGACATGCAACCGGCAGCCGCGCTCGGATTCCGGACGATCTTCATCGACCGTCACGGCGAGACGCTCGAAACGTCGCCGACCCGAGTCCTGCCTGACCTGCGCTCGCTGCCGGATGTAATCGCCGAGCTCGCGGAGGGCTGACCGTGGACGGCGCGCGCCGGCGTGACCTGCTCCTCGTCGCCCTCACCTTCGCGGCGGGCGCCGTCGATGCCGTCGTGTTCCTGCGTCTCGATGTCTTCACCGCCGTGATGACTGGGAACATCGTGCTGCTCGGCCTCGCGATCGGGCAGGGCGCATTCCGTAACGCGCTGCGTTCCCTCGTCGCGCTCGCCGCTTACGCGGGGGGCGTGCTCGCCGGCGCGCGACTCGTCGGCGCGACCCCGCGCGATTCGATCTGGCCGGCGCACGCCACGCGGGCGCTCGCGGTTGAATGGGTGCTCCACGCGACGTTTCTCGCCGGATGGATCCTGACTGACGCACGGCCCGACGGCCTCGCCGCGGCGTCGCTCATCGCGGTCTCGGGTGTTGCGATGGGCATCCAGGCGGCTACGGCGCGGACGCTCGCACCGACCATGTCGACGACGTACGTGACCGGTACGCTCACGGCGCTCGTGAGCGAGCTGAGCGCGCTCGGTGCGCTCGGACCCGACGCGCGCCGGCGTGCGGCGATCGTGGTCGCGCTCGGTCTCGGTGCGGTCTGCGGCGCGCTTGTCCTCGTGTCGGCCGCGGTGTTCGCTCCCGCGTTGCCCGTCATCGTGGTCGGCGGGGTCGTGCTCACCGCAGCAACCCACTTTCACTAGTGCGTCTTCCGCGCATCGCCGAGCCGCTTCGTCACCGGGACTTTCGCCTGCTCTGGCTCGGGCAGACCGTCTCGGTCTTCGGCAACTTCGTCCACGGCGTCGCGCTGCCGTTCCAGATCCTCGCAATTGGCGGCGGCCCGTTCGAGATCGGGCTGTGGGGCGCGATCTTCAGCATCGCCTCGATCGTGTTTCTCCTCCTGGGCGGGGCCGTCGCGGACCGGGTCCCGCGCCGGCGCCTCATCCTGGCAAACGATCTCGCGTGTGGCATCGCCGTCGCGGCGATCGCGGCGCTCTCGGCCACGGGAAATCTGCGAGTCGAGCATCTCTACGTGGAGGCGTTTGTCTTCGGTGCGACCCACTCATTCTTCGAGCCCGCGCTGAACGCGATCATCCCCGAGCTCGTGCCGCCCGAGATCTTGCAGACCGGAAACGCCGTGCGCGGGACGTCGCGCCAAATCGCGTTGATCGGGGGACCGATCGTCGGTGGACTCGTGATCGCGAGCGCGGGATTGCCTGCCGCGTTCGGTCTCGACGCGGCAACGTTCTTCGCGAGCTTTGGGGCCATATGGCTCGCGCGGCCGCCGCGTCGCGAGCCTGCGGCCGCCGTGCCCATCTTGCGGCAGGTGCGCGAAGGTCTCGCTTACACCTTCTCAGTCCAGTGGCTTTGGGTCTTTATCTTTGCGTGGGCGATCGTCGTCCTGGGCCTCTTCGGTCCGCTCGCGGTGGCACTGCCGATCTTCGTGCGCGATGTACTCCATGGCGATGCACAGATGTACGCCGCGATCACCGCTGCGGTCGGGGTTGGCGACATCGTCGCTGGCGTCGTGCTCGCGCAGGTCCACATCCGGCGCCTCGGGATAGCGATCTGTCTCTTCGCGATCCTGGGTGGGGCCTCGGTCGTCGGGATGGGCCTCGTACCCGTCGTGCCTGCGACGGTCCTGTTCGCGGTGGGATTCGGTGTTCAGTTCGTCGGGGTCGGGGTGCTCTGGACGACGGCGGTACAGAAGCACGTACCGAGGGAACTCCTTGGGCGTGTGACGAGCATCGACTTCTTCGGCGGATCCCTCCTGCTCCCCCTGGCTCCAGTCATTTTCGCGGCGATCGTCGCAGCGCTCGGCCCGGCTCAGGCCCTCGTCATCGGGGGCGGCATGGGAATCGTGATCGCGACGGGCCTGCTCTTCATACGGTCGATCCGTGATCTGGAATGAATCCTGCGAGATACACGCAAGCGCTACGATTGCGTTGACGCCGGGACCGGCCCGTAGCCGGCCTGGACGGAGGTTCGACATGAGCGACCAGTACGGCGGCACATCGACGCCGGCCCCAAAGAAAGTCACCGTTCCTGATCTCGTCGCCATGAAACGCGACGGCAAGCGCATCACCATGATGACCGCCTACGACGCGGCGTTCGCGCGTCTTGTCGCGGAGGCAGGCATCGACGTCATCCTTGTCGGAGATTCGCTCGGCATGGTCGTCCTCGGCTATCCGACGACCGTGCCGGTGACGATGGACGACATGGTCCGCCACGCCGCCGCGGTCTCGCGCGGCGCGACGCGACCGCTGCTCGTGGGCGATATGCCCTTCGGCTCGTACCAGGCGAGTCCCTCGGACGCCCTCCGCAACGCGGCGCGGTTCCTGAAAGAAGCGGGGATGGACGCGATAAAGGTGGAGGGCGGCGCGGAGGTCGTCGAGACGGTCCGCACGCTCTCGGCGAACGGGATCGCGGTCATGGCGCATGTCGGCCTCACTCCACAGCGCGTCGCTCAGCTAGGCGGGTTCAAGGTGCAGGCAAAGACCGCACGCGCGGCGCGTCGTCTCATCGACGATGCGCTCGCGCTCGAAGATGCGGGTGCCTTCTCGATCGTGCTCGAGAGCGTTCCGGCGCCCGTCGCCGCGCTCGCGACCGAACGGCTCTCCATCCCAACGATCGGCATCGGCGCGGGCGTGGACTGCGACGGACAGGTGCTCGTGCTGCACGACGTGCTCGGCCTCTACGGCGAGTTCAAGCCGAAGTTCGCGAAGCGCTACGCCGACATCGGCGCCGCGGTCACGAGCGCGTTGCGTGACTTCGACCGCGAAGTGCGTGACGGCTCGTTCCCGACGAACGAGCACAGCTTCACGATGAAGGAGAGCGAGCTGCTCTCGTTGCAGCGGAGCCTGGCACAGCAAAAAGCGAGTTAACTAACCGCATGCGCGTGGCGATCCTGGGCATGGGTGCGATCGGCCACGTCGTCGCGCGCGCGCTCGACGGCCGCGCCGAGCTCGTGAAGGTCGATCGGACCCGCGCGCCGCTTCGCGAAGGCGAGGCGCCGGTCGATGTCGCGATCGTGACGACAAAGACACCCGGCACGGCGTGGGCCGCGGGGATTGCCGCGAAGATCCTCGCGCGGGACGGCGTGGGAGTCACGATCCAGAACGGCCTCGGCAATTACGAGACGCTCGTCGAACATCTCGGCGTTGCGCGCGCGGCCGTGGGTGTCATCTATGTCGGAGCGCAGCTCGTGAACGGCGAGCTCCGCGCGACGGGACCGGGAAAGGTCGAGCTCGGCCGGCCCGCCGCGGCGGCGCCCCGCGCGAGGTTTGACGAGCTGGCCCGATTCCTTCGCGCCGGCGGCATGGATGTGACCGTCGTCGACGACCCGTGGCCGGCGGTGTGGCGCAAAGTCGTGACGAATGCGGCCGTCAATCCGTTGACCGCGCTTATCCGTCGGACGAACGCTGACCTTCTTGCCGACGCGCCCGCGTCGCGCGTCGCGGACTCTCTCGCGCGCGAGGTCGCACGAGTCGCGACCGCGTCGGGCGTGCGCATCGATGAGGACGAGGCGGTGAAGCAGTGGCGGACCATGGCCGCGCTGACCGGCGCGAACCGCTCGTCGATGCTGCAGGACGTCGAAGCCGGCCGGCCGACGGAGATCGACGCGATCTGCGGTGCGGTCGCCCGCGAAGGCGAGCGTCACGGCGTCGCCGCGCCGCTGAACCAGGCCGTGACGCTCCTGGTCTCCTCGCTCGGGCCGGTCTGACACCCAGCGCGGAACCTTCCCGGCTTGACGGCGTTAGACGGTCATGCGCGTCTGGTTGCCTCTTGTCTTGGTTCTCGCCGCATGTGGCGGTTCCGTCGGCTCACCGGGTCCTTCTGCGGCCGTGCCGCCCGAGGCGCGGGCCGCGCTCGAGCAGGTCTACGTCGATGGCCGCGCCTACACGCTCCAGGCCGATCTGTACCGGGACCTCATGCCCGGACCCGCGCCGACGCCGAAGCGCGGAGTGGGCGGCAGCATCTTCCTGCGCCCCGACGTCCAGAGCGACCCTCCGCAGGGGATGCGCGCGGACAAGATCTGGCTTCTGAACGGTGCAGAGAGCTGGGAGACCGTCCCGCAACCGCTCCAAACGTTCGCCGCGGACCGCCGCAACCACCTTTCGCTCAGCGTGCGCGACGGACCGACCTGGGACACCAGCGCGAAGGTGGACGTCGTCTTGCGATTCAGCACGGCGAGCGGGACGTACTTCGTCCAGCAACGCAGCGTTCAGATCATCGGAGCGCTCTAGCTACAGGCGCCGCCCGACCAGGAGCGCGACGACGGACATCGCGACGAAGGCAATCCCGATCCAGCTAAAGGCGTTGGCCAGGCCGACCCCCTCCGCGAGAAAACCGAAGAGCGGCGCGCCGATCCCGCCGACGTGCGCGTTCAACAGGTAGTAGCCACCGAGCACGGTGGCGCGGCGGCCCGGCGATGCGCTGTCCATGACGAGCGTTTCGGTCACGGTCGAGCGCATCGACCACAGAAGACCGAAGACGACGAGCGCCGGAAGGAGAGCGCCGTTCGGCACCGCGGTGATCGCGTACACGGCAGGACCCATCAGCGCGAGCCCACCGACCATCACGCGACGGCGCCCGAACCGGTCCGAGAGCCATCCCCCAAGCGGTGCCCCGATGACACCGACGAGCTGGGGCACTCCGAAGAAGACCGCGGCGAGTGCCGGCGAGATGCCGCGCGCGTCCACGAGGTAGAGCGCGAGGAACGCGAGGAGCGCGGCGATGCCGAACTGGAATGCGATCGAGAGCGACACCACCGGGCCGACGTCGCGGAACACTCGGCCGATCTCGCGGAACGCCGCCAACCGGTCCCCGGGCGCGGCGCGCTCGAGAACGTGCGGCGCGACGAACCAGAGCAGCGCGCCGAAGACGACCGGCGCGACGGCGAACCAGATGTACGGAGTGCGCCACGTGCCCGTCGCCGTCGCGAGGATCCCCGCGAGGGCGGGCGCTGCGAAGAATGAGAGGTGGCCGCCGGTGATGTGGATGCCCATCGCCGTCCCGCGCACGCGCGGAGAAAACGTGCGAGCGATGAGCGCCGCGGCGGGCCCGTGGTACGAGCCGGACACGATCCCGAGCACGATGAGGAGCGCCAGCAGCTGCCAGTACGAGCCCGCTGTCGCCAGCGCGACGCTCGCCGCGCCCATGAGGAAGAGCCCGCCGACGATCACCACGCGGGAGCCGACGCGGTCCGCGAGCACGCCCCACGGCGCGTTGGCAAGGCCGGCCGCGATGGAGAACGCCGAGACCGCGAAGCCGCTCTCGGCATAGCTGAGCGCGAAGGCGTCGCGGATCAAGGGCAGCAGCGGATTGAGGAGCGAGTTCGCGACGTGGTGGGAGAAGTGCGCCGCGGTGACCGTTCCGAGAAGGACCTGGCCGCGCCGCTCCTTCAACGAAAGCTCCTCGACCGCGGGTTCGGTCGAAGGAGCGAGGGTCGTCTCGTCGGCGATCGTGGTCATGCGATCTCCTCGAGTCGGATGCCGAGCAGAACGTTGTCGATGAGCCGCGTCTTCCCGACGCGCGCCGCGAGCGACACGACTGCGCGCTCGGCGGGTCGGACCAGCTCCTCGAGGGTCAAGGGATCGGCGGCCGACACGTACTCGAGCGAGACGCCCGTCCCGTCGGTGTATCGGACCACCGCGTTCCGGAGGGGATCGGGCTCTCGCGCTCCCCCCTCCCACAACTCGCGTGCCCTGAAAAGTCCCCGCGAGAGCGCGAGCGCCGCCCGACGATCGACGGTCGAGAGATACCGGTTGCGAGAGCTCATCGCGAGGCCGTCAGGGTCACGGACGATCGGACAGCCGACGACGCGCACGCCGAGGCGCAGGTCGCGGCTCATGGTCTGGACGACGCGGAGCTGCTGGAAGTCCTTCTGGCCGAAGTAGGCGGCGTCCGGCCGAACGATGGAGAAGAGCTTCGTGAGGATGGTCGCGACGCCGGTGAAGTGGCCCGGACGCGCTGCGCCCTCCAACCGCTCGGCGATCGCGCCGGGCTGCACGCGCGTCGCGTCGCCGGGCGGGTACATCTCCAGGGCGGCTGGCGCGAAGACCATCGCCGCCCCGAGGCGCTCGCATGCGGCGATGTCGGCCGACTCATCGCGCGGGTACGCCGCGAAATCCTCGTGCGGTCCGAACTGCGTCGGATTCACGAAGATCGACACCACCGCCAGATCGTGGTCGCGGACCGCACGTTCGATGAGCGATGCGTGACCCTCGTGCAGCGCGCCCATGGTCGGGACAAAGCCGAGCGAGGCCGTCGCCGACGCGATGCGGAACTCCCGCACGTCGGAGACAAGACGAAGGACCTTCAACCAGCGGCAGTATCGAACGGCGCGTTCCGCCGTGCCTGGTACGCGGGGATCGTCACCATGGGCGGCCGCTCGATGTCGATGATGTCGTGCATCTCGAGATGGAGCTTCCCGCCGCCCGCCGCGATGAGCTTCATCGTGAAGTTCGCTTCCTCGAGCAGATTGGTGCCGTGCGCCTCGCCCACCCGCTTGATCGCGACCTGGAGGACTTCGAAGCTCATCTTCGAGAGGTCGTACAGCGACTGATTGCGGTGGATCCGCTGCTTCATGTCCACCTGACCAATCGCGCTCAGCCCCGCGCGCTGGAGTGTGTCCACAAGAAGACCGGTCTCGACGCCGTACCCCGAGAAGAACGGCAGCTGCTCGAGCAGCGTTCGACGTCCGGCCTGCTCGCCCGACAACGGCTGCACGATCCCCGAGAGCTCCGGAAAGAAGAGGTTCAGGATCGGCCGCGCCGCGAGCTCCGTGACGCGCCCGCCGCCGGTCGCCTGAAGCTCGTCGCCGATACGCAGCGGGCGCTGGTAGAAGGCCTTCACGAACTGCAGATCCGGACGCATCAGCAGAGGACCGACGATGCCGTAAACGAACTTTGGATGCGCGCTCGTCACGTCGGTGTCGATCCACGCGATGATGTCGCCGCCAAGGATATGCAGGCTCTTCCAGAGCGCCTCGCCCTTCCCGCGGTAGCTGCCGGTCTCGGGGAGGACCTCGTCGTGGATGAAGACCGGGACGCCCTCCTCTTCGGCGATCTCCCGCGTGCGGTCCTCCGACCGCGAGTCGATGACGACGAGCTCGTCGACCAGCGGAACGCGTTCAACGAGGCGGGAACGGATCGCGCGGATGACCTTGCGGATCGTGGCCTCTTCGTTGAGCGTCGGGAGCCCGACAGAGATCCGGAGGTTCTGCCGCTCCTTCGCGTCGACAAGCCGCCGGAGGTCGGCGAACTCGCTCGAGCTGAAGGTGTTCTCGGCGAACCACTTGTCGGCTAGCTCGCCGAGCACGCGACTGCGTTCGGCGCGCTCGATTGGCAGTCGAGTCCGCTCGACGAACATCGGCGAGACGAGCGGTGCGCTCGTGCGGACGACCAGGGCATTTCGGGCCTCCGCGATGATCGCCTGGCCGACGGGCCCGAGCGGGTCGCGCGCGCCTTCCCGGCCGGTCGCGCCAAAAACGATCGTGTCGTGCTCGGCGAGCTCGTCCGCGATCACCTTGGCCGGATCGCCGGATCGCGTGACGAGCCGCTCCACCCGCTCGTCATACGCGCGCTCGCCGAGGAGCTGGTAGAGCGTCACGGGCCTGCGCCCGCCGTTGCGCTCGGCAACGTGGAGCAGTGTCACGGCGCCCGCCCCCGATCGTGCGAGCTCGATCCCCAGCCGCGCTGCGAGCTGCGCGTACCGCCCGCCACGGACCGGTACGAGGATGCGCTTGGCCCGCGCCGGCCGGCCCTTCACGACGGCGAGATCGCAGGGCGGCTGCCGCAGGATCGCTTCGATCGTTGTCCCGAGCACGTCCCATCCGGGACGGCGCCACGCCACGAGGAGCAGATCAGGCCGCTCCGTCGCGCAGGCTTCACGGATCGCGTCCCAGGCAACGCGAGCGACCGTCACCAGGCTGCGTGCGTGCCGTCCCGGGACCTCACCCGCCAGAGCGTCGAGCGCGCGGCGTCGGGCACGGGCCTCCGGCTGCGCCGACGCGAGCGTTGCGTCACCGGTGACCTCGATCGCCGACGCGAGCACGACCTCGCCGTCTCCGGCAAGCGCCGCCGCCGTCTCGAGGAGCCCGCTGTCGCGCTCGGGATCGCTGATCGCGACGAGGACCTTCATGCGGTCCCTTCAAGCACGAGCGGGACCACGCGTTCGGCGAGGACGCGGGACCACGCCATGGCACGCACGCGCGAGCGGAAGCGGGCCCGTGGTTCCTGAAGCGATCGTTCGATCGCATCGGCGATGACTTCGCCGGACGCGTCGGCGGGGACGTACGTCGCCGCGTCGCCAGCGAGCGCATGGAGGGTGGGGAGGTCGCTGCATACGATCGGCAGCCGGTGGAGGGCGGCTTCGAGCAGCGGGATACCGAAGCCCTCGCTCTGGCTCGGCAGGACGAGCGCGTCGGCGAGCGCGTAGAGGTCGGCGATGACGCGATACGGTGCCTTCATGCCAAGCGCGTAAAGAAGATGCACGCCGTCGATTCCCTCCGCGAGGCGTGTGAGCTCCGAGAGGTAGCGCGCGTTCGCCGCGTTGTGCGGTCCCGGCGGGCCAGTCACGACGAGCTTCGCCGCCCGGCCTCGTCCCCTCAAGGCCGCGGTGGCCGCCATTGCGGCCTCGATGCGCTTGCGACGCGTCAGCCGAGCCGGCAGCACGAGCAGGGGATCGGCGCGATAAAGGTCGAGACGCTCGGCCATGCGGGCGCCGGCGGACGACATCCCGAGCGCGGCGGCGATGTCGACGCCGTTCGGTACCACGGCGACGGCTTCGCGTTTGAGGCCCGCCAGGGCGGCGAGCTGGTCCGCGCGCTCGTCGGAGACCGCGACATAGCGAACGCCAGGATGCGCGCGGGCGATCAATCCCCACGGGTCGCCGGGGTGGCGCTCGCTCGCGTACTGCGGATCCGACCACGCGAGGTCGTGTGTCCACGCGATCACGACACCCGGGCGCTCGCGCGCGAGCCGCACGAGCGCTTCGGTCAAGGCCAGGTCCTTGTGCATCGTCATCACGTTGTGGACGACGACTCGGTCGGCCTTGGCGATGATCGGTCGGAGCTTCCGCACGAGGCGTTCGACGAGCGCGTCGTGCGCTTTCGTCCGCTCGCCCTGCGCGAGGGAGCGAAAATCACGGAGCACGCTCTCGTTCCGCGAGTCGACCTCGGGGATGCGGATGAGGCGCACACCCTTCGGCGGGCGGCCGCGTCCGGCGACGATGGTGACGTCGGCCCCGGCGTCGTGAAGAGCGGCCGCATGCGCGCCCATGACCTGCTCGACACCACCGAGGATCGAAGGAGCGGTGTAGTGCACGAGGACGACGCGCGGCCGCCGGCGCGTCACGCGGTGGCAGCCGCCCTCGTGACCCGGCCGTGACCGCCGGCGATGCGATCCCCGCGCTGGCTTCGCCGGACGCGGAAGGTGACGCGCGTGTCGAAGACGCGCATGTCGCGAACGTCGATCCGGTCGAGCCACGGCGGGAGCGCCGGATCGAGCAGGAGCCGTTGGGTGTTCAGGTCCGGCTGCATGCCAAGGAGCGCCCGCAGGCACAGGAACACCATTCCTGCGGACCAGGCCTGGGGAATGCACGAGACGAGGTAGTCGGCGGGCCGCGCCGAAAATCGCAGGTCACGCTGAAAGCCACACCACAGCTCCGGAAGCTGGGAGTTCGGGAAGCGGCGACCGGCCTCGATCAGGGCGCTCACCACCTCGGCTGCCTCCTCGCGGTGGCCGTAACGAGCGAAGCCCTGGACGATGAGCGAGTTGTCGTGTGGCCAGACCGAGCCGTTGTGGTAGCTCATCGGGTTGTACGTCGGGTATTTGCTCGAAAGCGTACGGATGCCCCAGCCCGTGTACATGTCGAGCTCCATGAGACGCCGCGTGAGCGCGGCGCCCCGCTCGGGGCTCGCGATTCCGCACCAGAGCGCGTGACCGGCGTTGCTCGTCACGGCCGGGACCTGCCTCTTGTCGCCGTCGAGAGCTTGCGCGTAGCACTGCTCGCCTTCCATCCAGAAGTCGCGCTCGAAACGCTCTCGCAGCTCCTTGGCTTCGCCCCGCAGACGACCGGCGCGCGTGCGATCACCGTCGACGTCGTACAGATCCGCGATCCCCATCTTCGCCGCGTACACGTACGCCTGCACCTCGACGAGCGCCGCGGGAAGCTTCGACCACTTGCCGTCCGGATCCGAAAGGGATTGTGCGGAGTCCTTCCAGCCCTGGCTGCGCATCTCGCCAGGGCGGTGGCCGTACTCGACGTACCCGTCCTTGTCGGGATCGCCGTACGTATCGCACCAGGTGAGCGCGCGCTCGGCATGCGGTAGGAGGTCGCGCCAGAGCGCGCGGTCGGCGGTCCATTTCACAGTCTCCGCGAACACCATCGCGAAGAGCGGCGTCGAGTCGACCGACCCGTAATAGGGGTGATGCGGGACCTCGCCCAATCGTGCGAGCTCGCCGCGACGAAGCTCGTGGAAGATCTTTCCGGGCTCCTCCTCGGTGAACTCGTCGACCTTGTGTCCCTGGTAGCTCGCGAGGAGACGCAGCGTTCCCCGCGCGATGTCGGGATGCCACCCGAGCGTCTGGTATGCCGAGATGAGGCCGTCGCGGCCGAACGGGACGGCGTACCAGGGGATGCCCGCCGTCGGGTACGGGCCGCTTGGGTGGAACTCGAGAAGGGCCCGCAGGTCGAGCGCGCTCCGCGTGATGAGGCCCTCGTCGAGCGTTTCCGAGCTCGTCGTGTACCGCGCGCACGAGCGCAGGAATCGCCGATACCGGGCGTTGAGCGCGTCGATCGCGTCGTCGAACCGATCCGGCGACGCCGCCGGCGCCGCACCGTCCTCGCGCGGGATCGCGGCGAGCTCCAGCTGGAGGAACTGCTGCGGCCCGAGCGTGCGCGAAAAGCGGAAGACGTTGCCCTCGATGGTGTCGGGAGCGGGCCGCATCGTGATCTCGGTCGTTCGGCGCACGCCATCTCGGCCGACGCGCTCGAACACCAGGCCGCCCTCGCGCGGCCCCCGCGTCGAGGCGAGGGGCGCGAGGCTCAGGTCCCGATACGCGCGAACGGCGAACATGTCGCGGAAGGCCGCTTCGAATTCGACTTCGACGCGGATGTCGACCGGGTGGGCGTTCGCGTTGAGGACGCCGATGCGCTCGCGGAGTCCGTCGGCGAGGAACCGCGTCCGGCGGATCGAGAGCGCGTCAGCGGCGTGCCGCGCGGTGCCAAGCACGGCGCCCTCGGAATGCATCAGCTGAAATGTCGCGACGTAGTTCTGCTCGGTGTTCGCTGAGAGCAGCAGCGGCCGCGAGCCGTTTACGCGGAGCGCGTAGCCGGAGAGGTACTGCGTGTCGTGGTAGTAGAGGCCGAGCGGGCTCATGGCGCCGAGCGGCAGGCTCCCGTCATCCTCGGTGACGAGGACGAGCTGGTCCTCCTTTAGGGAGGCCGTCAGGCCCAGCGCTCCAGGAGGTACGGCTTCGTCTGCTCGAACGCGACCGCCTGCTGCTCTACGACGCGCTCGGCGCCCGCCTGGTCGAGGCCCTGCATTTCGCCGATGAGCGCAGCGACACGTCCGAAGTACAGGGGGAGGAGCGCCCGTGCGAGCGTCTCGGCGTCCTCCCGCGTTTTCGCCGCGGCCACGATCTCGTAGACCGCTTTTGCCCAGAACCGTCCGCCGATCGCGCTCGCGTTGCCGGTCTCCGCGGCCTTCCGCGCGACCTCGCGCGTGTCGGCGGAGAGAATCTCGGTCCACGCCTGGTCCTGATCGGCGGCTCCGGCGCGGAATTTCTCGACGAGCACCCGCACGCTCGCGTTCACCGCCTCGGGCTCGACCGGCGCGATCTCGCCGATGACCGGAACGTCGCGCGAGCCGGTCACGGGGCGCCACACATCGACGTTCTTCCGCGCGAGCGTCAGGAGCGTACCGACCACCTGCGTGAACA
>VBDV01000151.1 GCA_005882765.1 Chloroflexota bacterium
CGCGGAGCGGATGGCGATCAATATGCCAATCCAGGGCACGGCCGCGGACATCATGAAAATCGCGATGGCGCGCGTGCACCGCGCGCTCCACGACAGCGATCTGCACGCGCGGGTCCTCCTGCAGGTGCACGACGAGCTGGTCGCCGAGGTGCCGCGGCTCGAGGTCGAGCGGATGGCGCGACTGCTCGGCGATGAAATGAGCGGGGCGTACGAGCTCGACGTGCCGCTCGTCGTCGACGTTCGAACCGGGCCCAACTGGGACGAGATGCAGCGGCTCGAAGTCACCGCGACCGCCAATGCCTGAGCTCCCAGAGGTCGAGACTATCGCCCGGCAGCTGCGCGGGCTCGTCGTCGACCGAACGATCAGCGAATTTGAGTCGCGCTGGGTTCGCCTCACCGAACCCGAGCCGGCGGAGGTGGTCGGCGCGCGGCTTCGCGGCCGGCGCATCAGCGACGTGCGCCGTCGTGGCAAGTTTGTGGTGTTCGATCTCGATGGCGGCGAGGCGCTGGTCGTTTCGTTGCGTATGACTGGCAAGCTCCTCTACGGCGTGGAAGATGTCGACGAGCGCTACGTGCGCGGAGAGATCCGTTTTGAAGATGGAACCGCGCTGCGGTTCTCGGACACACGCAAGTTCGGGCGGATGGCGGTCATCGACGCGTCGACTCTCGACGGAAATGGAGAGACCCGCCGCCCGAAGATGCCGCTGCATGCCTCGCTCGGGCAGGAGCCCCTCGCCCGTGGCTTCACGGTGGCCTGGCTGCGCGCGCTCCTGCGGCGTCGCCCGCGGGCTGCCATCAAAGTGCTGCTGCTCGACCAGCGCGCAATCGCGGGCATTGGGAACATCTACGCCATCGAGGCGCTTTGGCGCGCGCGGATCCACCCTCTTCGCAAGGCCGGCTCGCTGCGCGCCGACGAGATCGCGCGACTCCACGAGGCGATCCGCTGGGCGCTCCGCAAGGGCATCCGCCTCGGTGGCGCGTCGCCCAGCGACTACGTAGACGCACGCGGAAACAAGGGACGGATGCAGCGCGAGTTTCAGGTTTACGCACGTGCGGGCGAGCCGTGTCCGCGCTGCGGCCGCGCGATCGTGCGCTCCGTCGTCGGCGGGCGGGGGACGTTCCACTGCCCACGCTGCCAGCGGGTACCCCGCGCATGAGCGTTCTCTCGGTCCAGGCGGTCGCGAAGCGTTTCGGCGAGCGCCTTGTCTTCAGCGACGTCTCCTTTCGGCTCGCGCATGGCGATCGCGTCGGGCTCGTTGGGCCGAACGGCGTGGGGAAGACGACGCTGCTCCGTATAGGCGCGGGTCTCGAGTCGGCCGATGCCGGAAATGTTGCTCTGGCTCGCGGCACCCGAATCGGGTTCATGGAGCAGGAGGTGCTCACCCACGCGACCGGTACCGTCGAAGAGCATGCCCGCGGCGCGGCCGCGCACCTGCGCGAGCTCGAAGGGGAGATGCGCGAGCTCGAGCCACGGCTCGGAGGCGGTGACCAGGAGCTCCTCGAGCGCTATTCAGAAGTGCAGCACCAGTTCGAGCACGCCGGCGGCTACGATTTCGAGGCCACGGTCGGCCGCGTGCTTGGCGGACTCGGCCTCGATGCGCTCCGCGACCGGCAGGTCGCGACGTTGTCCGGCGGCGAGCGAACGCGTCTCGGTCTTGCGCGGCTTTTGCTCGATGACCCGGACATCCTCCTCCTCGACGAGCCGACGAACCATCTCGACGTCGCCGCGCTCGAGTGGTTGGAGCGGTTCCTCATCGAGAAGAACGAAACAATTTTGGTTTCCTCGCACGACCGCTGGTTCCTCGATCGCGTCACGGGCCGCACGCTGTCGTTCGAGAAGAACACGATCGTGGAGTACCGCGGCGGCTACTCCTCGTACGCCCGTCAGCGCGCGGAGCGCGAGGCAGCGACGGAAAAGGCGGCCGGGCGACAGGCCATCGAGATCGAGCGCACCGAGGAGTTCATCCGCCGCTACGGCGCCGGGCAGCGTTCGAAGGAAGCGCGCGGGCGAGGAAAGAAGCTCGCGCGGGTCGTTCGCATCGAGGCGCCGGAGCGCGCCCAGCAGCACGGCTGGAAGCTCGAGGCAGCGCACCTCGCCGGAGACACAGTCGTGCAGACGACGCCGCTCGCGGTGGGGTACGGCGAGCCGCTCCTCCGCACCGGGACTCTTCGCGTGGGCCGCGACGCACGGATCGCGGTGGTAGGTCCGAACGGGGCAGGGAAGACCACGTTGGTGCGCACGCTCGTCGGCGATCTAAGCGCGCTCGACGGCTACGTACAGTCGGCGCCGACCGCGCGTGTCGCGTTCCTCGCGCAAGCTCAGCTCGAGCTGACCGGTGACGACACGGTGCTCGACGCGATGAAGCTGACAAGCGGAATGACCGATGCCGAGGCTCGTGATCACTTGGCGCGCTTCCTGTTTCGAGGAGAAGATGTATTCAAGAGCGTCGGCGTGTTGAGCGGCGGAGAGCGCAGCCGCCTTGCCTTGGCGCGTCTCGCCGCGCGTCACGCGAATCTCCTCGTATTGGACGAACCGACGAACCACCTCGATCTTCTCGCTCGAGAGCAACTGGAAACTGTCCTTCAGGCGTTCGAAGGAGCACTCCTCTTCGTCAGTCACGACCGCTACTTCATCGACAAGCTCGCTACAGAGATCTGGCCCATCGAACACGGAGTGCTGAAGCGTTTCGAAGGGAACTGGTCTGGCCTTCAGCGCCTGCGCGCCAGCGGCCAGGAGTTGCCGATGCCGCAGTTCGAGGACTCCGCCGCCGCGGGTGGCACGGCGAAGGGGATCTCTCTCGAGCCGCGGGTGCCCAGGACCCGGCCCGCCGCGGAAGCGGCAAGGGCCGGGAAGGGTGCGGCGAGCGAGAGGTCCCCGAAGCCGGGACAGGACCCGCGGCTGGCGGCGACTTCAAAGCGCCGAGCCTCGGCAGTTCGCCGGGTCAGCGGATTGCGGGCGCTGGAGGCCCGGATCAGTGCCATGGAGCTTCAGCTCCGCCAGCTCTCGGAGAAGGTCGGTCAGATCGCGCAGAGCGGGAATTACATGGAGACGCGGAGAGTCGGAGAAGAGTACGCGTCCCTCGAACGCGATCTGCGGACTCTGTATGACGAGTGGGCGAAGGAGAGCGAGAAGAGCGAGTGACGGCGTTCGTTGTGGGACTCACTGGGCCGATAGGCGCGGGGAAATCGACGGTAGCGGCGATGCTGCGCGAGCTCGGCGCGAAGGTGCTCGACGCTGACGCGATCGTGCACGACGAGGAGCTACGCGGAACGGTGGGCTACAGCGCGATCGTGCAGACGTTCGGGACGAAAGTGCTCGGCGAGGACAAGGAGATCGACCGATCGAAGCTCGCCGCTGAGGTCTTCGGGGACCCGGCGAAGCTCCGCCGCCTCGAGCAGATCCTCCATCCGCGGGTGATCGCTCGCGTGCTCGAAGCACGCTCGATGCTCCCCGACGACGCGGTCCTCGTCGTGGAGGCGATCAAGCTGCTCGACGGTGACCTCCGCAAGGCGTGCGACCGCATCTGGGTCGTCGTGGCTCCGCGCTCGACCATGATCGAGCGGCTTGCCGCACGCGGGATCGGTGAGCGCGAGGCGGAGCTCCGCCTCGCGCAGCAGCTCACCGACGATCAGTTCCGGGCAGCGGCGGACGCCGTCATCGTGAACGACGGCGACCGCGACGGGACTCGAGCGCGCGTGCGTGACGCCTGGCTAAAGCTTCGGCGTCCTAGGGTGTGATCTTCTCGGGAATCTCGAACTTGAATACCGGGTAGATCGACTTGAAGGTCGCGCCGGTCGTGCCGGTGGATCGGTCATCTTTCGGTCCGCGCAGCAGGAGCTGCATCGAGCCGCCGGACGCCTGGATGTAGCCGATGCGCTCAGCCGTCGCGGCGTCGGTGCGGATCGTGTAGACGGCGAGGGTCCGCGCGAGGATCGGCACGCGCTCCAGGACGATGCGGGCCGACACGTCGGCTCCGTTCTTTGTCGGGTTCGGCCGCTCGATGAGCTTGACGGGGTCGAATGTGAAGCTGAAGAGGACGTCCACGATGTCGCCCGGCTGGATGCTGCCGCCGGCGGCCTGCCCGTCGGGAACGGTGATCGACATCGCGCGGTAGTTCGGCGAGCCGGGAAGCGGGTTGCCGTCCGAACCGAGGGACGCGGCCGGGATGACAACGAAGACCTGGCCGTTGGGGCCGCCGAGCTTAGTCGGCAGGATCGGCTCGCCAACCGAGATGCCGACGATGGTGATCTTGCCGACGGCGTCCTCAGGCCTCGTGAGGGCGGCCGGGGGGACGACCTCGCTGTTCATCTTGACGAGCTTCAGGTCCGCCGCCGTGATCTGCGTCTTCGCCGGGATCTCCCGAGCGGCGACGATGATGTTCGAAGTCGGGATCGCCGCGGGGGCCTCGGACTTGGCCGTGTTCGCGACGAAGAAGGTCGTCGCTCCGGCGCCGACGGCAAACAAAAGTCCAACAATCAGCACCAGTCGGGCGCGGCGTCGCGATCGATCTTCCACTCTTATCCTTCCCTCTCGGACGTTCTCAGCGGGTGTCGGCGGCGACTGTAGCAACGGCATACATCTGGACGGGACTCAAACGGGTGTTGATGCGCGACAATGGGAGGGTCTGCGGGCGGCGATTCAGTAGCAGAACGCCTGTTCTAGAATGAGGCACCCATGCCCCACGGCGAGACACTCCAAGTTCCTCTCGATAGGCCGGCCGCGAAGGCTCCCTTCAGGCTCGTTTTGCCGTGGGATCTCGCAGGTGACCAGCCCGCGGCGACCGTAGGACTCCAGAGCGCACTCGGGGCGGGCGAGCGCCATGTGACCTTACGCGGCGTCACCGGTTCGGGGAAGACCGTGACGATGGCGAAGGTCATCGCCGATGCGGGACGGCCCACCCTCGTCCTCGCGCACAACAAGACGCTCGCCGCGCAGCTCTACGGCGAGTTCAAGGAGTTCTTCCCCGAGAACGCCGTCCAGTACTTCGTCTCGTACTACGACTACTACCAGCCAGAGGCGTACATCGCCCGGAGCGACACGTACATCGAGAAGGACAGCTCGCGCAACGAGGAGATCGACCGCATGCGGCACTCCGCCACGCGGTCGTTGTTCGAGAGACGCGACGTGATCATCGTCGCGTCGGTCTCCTGCATCTACGGTCTTGGCGCGCCGGTCGACTACGGTGCCGTGACGGTCCGCTTGAACAAAGGCGAGCGCGTTCGCCGCGACACGGTCCTTCGGCATCTCGTCGACATCCAGTACGAGCGCACCAACACCGATCTGATGCGCGGCAAGTTCCGCGTCCGCGGCGACACGCTCGAGATCCAGCCCGCGTACGAAGAGCTTGCCGTGCGCATCGAGTTCTTCGGCGACGACGTCGAGCGGATCACGGAGCTCGACCCGCTCACCGGCGAGGTGCTCGCGGAGCGAGACAAGATGGACATCTACCCGGCGCGGCACTTCGTGACGCCTCGCGAGAAGCTCCTCGAGGCGATCAAGGACATCGAGGTCGAGCTTGTGGATCGCGTGAAGGAGCTCGAAGACGCGGGCCGGCTGCTCGAGGCGCAGCGCCTGCGGCAGCGCACCAACTTCGACCTCGAGATGCTTCGCGAGACCGGCACGTGCGCCGGCGTCGAGAACTATTCGAGGCATCTCGCGCGGCGTCCAGCGGGGAGCCGGCCCTGGACGCTCCTCGACTACTTCCCGCCGGACTTCCTCGCGTTCGTCGACGAGTCCCACATCTCGATCCCGCAGGTGCGCGGCATGTACTTCGGTGACCGTTCGCGCAAGGAGATCCTCGTCGACTACGGCTTCCGGCTTCCGAGCGCACTGGACAACCGGCCGCTCACGTTCGCCGAGTTCGAGCAGCGCCTCGATCAGGCTATCTACGTCTCTGCGACGCCCGGCCCGTACGAGCTCGAGCATTCCTCCCACGTGGTCGAGCAGATCATCCGGCCGACCGGTCTCATCGACCCACAGATCGAGGTGCGCAAGACCGAGGGGCAGATCGACGACCTCCTTGCCGAGCTCAACACACGCGTCGAGCGCGGCCAGCGCGCGATCGTCACGACCCTCACAAAGAAGATGGCCGAGGATCTCGCCGATTACCTCCGCGAGATGGGCATCAAAGTGCAGTACCTGCACTCCGAGATCGAGACGCTCCAGCGCGTCGAGATCCTTCGCGACCTGCGGCTCGGGGTCTACGACGTCGTGGTCGGAGTGAACCTGCTTCGCGAAGGTATCGACCTTCCGGAGGTCACGCTCGTGGCGATCCTCGACGCGGACAAGGAGGGCTACCTGCGTTCGGAGGGTTCGCTTATTCAGGTGATCGGAAGGGCGGCCCGCCACGTCGAAGGGCGCGTGATCATGTATGCGGACCGCGTGACCGCGTCGATGAAAGCGGCGATCGACGAGACGGATCGACGCCGCGAGATCCAGGTCGCATACAACACGGCGCACGGGATCGACCCGCAGACCATCGTCAAAGCCATCCGGGACATCGGTCTCCGTCTGCGCGACGTCGCCGATGTCGAGGGCATCAACGAGAAGGCACGCCGTCCCCTCGCCGCAGGGTCAGTACCGAAGGACGAGCTTCTGCGGCTCATCAAGGATCTCGAGGGCCAGATGAAGAGAGCCGCCAAGGATCTCGAGTTCGAGAAAGCCGCATTGCTTCGCGACGAGGTCGTCGAGCTCCGCGGTCTCATGGTTCTCGAGCAGGGGCCGGAGAGCCTCGACGCCTCCGCGGAGCCCGTGGGCACGACGACGCGGGTCATCCGAGCGGGCACCCGCCGTCGGCGCGGTCCCTAGCGCATGCTCGTCGGCGTGCTGACAGCCCTCGGCGTCCTTGGCGCGATCGGCCTCCTCGTCGTGCTGTTCCTGCAACGCGCACGCGACGGGATGGACCTTTCGCTCGGCGGCCTTCTCCGGGTCTACCTCTATCTCGCCTCCCTCGCCGGCGTGATCGCGATCGCGATCGGGCTCGCCGGGATCATTTCGTTCGTCCTCGCCGCGGCGTTTGGCGTTGACGTGATCTACGGCGGCCAGCCTCCTCAGCCGGTGCCTTTTACCGTCGCGCCCTGCCCACCGAATGTCGCGTGCACGCCTGCGCCGGTGCCTCCTCCGGTTTTTCTCAAGGACAACCGCATCCAGCAGCAGACTCAGGACCTCGTGCGCGGTATCACGTTCGTCATCTTCGGCGGGGTCTTCTGGGGAGCGCATTGGTGGGCGCGTCGAGCGCTTGCCGGCATCGCCGACCGTGTCAGCGGGCTACATCGCGCGTATCTCATCCTCGGCACGGCGATCTTCGGCATCGCGACGATCGCGTTTCTCCCGATGGGGATCTACCAGGCCCTGTCGTTTGCGATCGTTCCGCCCGATCAGTTCACGTTCCGTCCCGGCGCGGGCGAGGCGCTGTCGGGTGGTCTCGCCGCGCTTCCGCTCTGGCTTGGCTATCTCTGGCTGGTGCAGCGCGCCCTTCGGACCGCGCCGCCTTCATCGCCCACGGCCGCCTGATGCCCCTCGACCACATCCACGTCAAGGGCGCGCGCGAGCACAACCTTAAGAACATCGACGTGAAGATCCCGCGCGACAAGATGGTCGTGATCACGGGTCTGTCGGGTTCGGGGAAGTCATCCCTCGCCTTCGACACCATCTATGCGGAGGGACAGCGCCGCTACGTCGAGTCGCTCTCGGCCTACGCGCGTCAATTCCTTGGTCAGATGGAGAAGCCGGACGTCGACTTCATCGAGGGTCTCTCGCCCGCGGTGTCCATCGATCAGAAGGGGTCGACACGCAACCCGCGGTCGACGGTCGGGACCGTCACGGAGATCTACGACCACATGCGTCTTCTCTTCGCGCGGGTCGGTGTGCCGCATTGCCCGAACCACGGGATCCCGATTGTCGCGCAGACGGTCCAGGAGATCGTCGATCAGATCGGCGCAATGCCGGAAGGGTCGCGCATCCTGGTGCTCGGGCCGCTCGTCCGCGACCGCAAAGGCGAGCACCAGCAGCTCTTCGCGACCGCCCGCCGCGGCGGTTTCGCGCGCGTTCGTGTGGACGGCTTCGTCCGCGATCTCTCCGAAGACATCACTCTCGACAAGATGAAGAAGCACTCGGTCGAGGTCGTGGTCGACCGGCTCATCGTCCGCCGTGGCGCCGAGGCTGAGGCCGAACGCTCGCGGCTCACGGACTCGGTCGAGACCGCGCTGCGTCTCGGCGAGGGTCTCGCGCTTGTCGCCGACGCGGACGGCAAGGGCCCGGAGCGCCTTTTCTCGGAACGGCTCGCCTGTCCCGAAGGCGACTTCTCGATCGGCGAGATCGAGCCGCGGACGTTCTCATTCAACTCGCCCCACGGCGCGTGTCCCGCCTGCACGGGTCTCGGGACGAAGCTCGAGCCCGACCCCGATCTCGTGCTCGGCAACCCGGACCTCACGCTCAAAGACGGTGCGGTCCTGCCGTGGCAGAAATCGAGCGGCACGGCCCAGTACCGCATGGCGATCCTCGAGGGGCTCGCCCGCAAGTTCAAGTTCTCGCTCGACGCGCCCATCAAGTCGCTGACCAAGAAGGCCGTCGACGCGATCCTGAACGGCACCGAGGACGCGCTGAAGCTGACGTACGAGAACCGGAACGGGCAACGGCGCTCGTACGAGTACGAATGGGAGGGCGTTCTTCCCTGGCTCGACCGGCAGTACCGCGAGACCACGTCCGATTTCATTCGCGCGGACATCGAGCGATACATGAGCGAGCGACCGTGCCCGGTCTGTAAGGGCAAGCGCCTGAAGCCCGAGGCTCTTGCGGTGACGATCGGAGATCGCAACATCGCCGATGTCACGGCGCTTACGGTCGGCGAATGTCTCGAGTGGACCACCTCGCTCGAAAAGGAGCGCGGCGGGCTCGGCATCCGCGCGCGCAAGATCGCGAAGCAGGTACTGAAGGAGATCCGGACGCGGCTCGGCTTCCTGATGGATGTCGGGCTCGATTACCTCACGGTGGACCGATCCGCCACGACGCTCTCAGGTGGCGAGGCGCAGCGCATCCGGCTCGCGACCCAGATCGGATCGGGTCTGATGGGTGTCCTGTACATCCTTGACGAGCCGTCGATCGGGCTTCATCAGCGCGACAACGCCCGGCTCATCCGCACGCTCCTCGGGATGCGCGACCTCGGCAACACGATACTTGTCGTCGAGCACGACGAAGAGACGATCCGCACCGCCGATTGGATCGTCGACATCGGCCCCGGCGCCGGCGAGCACGGCGGCGAGGTCGTCGCGGAGGGCACGATCGACGACATCCTGA
>VBDV01000152.1 GCA_005882765.1 Chloroflexota bacterium
AGACCGCGGCGGCAGGCGGCAAGTCAGCAAGCTCGAAGACACCGACACTCGACCAGCTCGGCGTGAACCTCACGGCGATGGCGAAGGCAGGCCAGCTCGACCCGGTCATCGGCCGCGAGAAAGAGATCGAGCGTGTCATTCAAATCCTGTCGCGTCGCACGAAGAACAATCCCGCCCTCATCGGTGAGCCCGGTGTTGGGAAGACCGCGATCGCCGAGGGCCTCGCCCACCGGATCGTGAAGGGCGACGTGCCCGAGACGCTCCAGGGCAAGCGCGTCCTCACCCTGGACATCGGGTCGCTCGTCGCCGGCACGAAGTACCGCGGCGAGTTCGAGGAGCGCCTCAAGAAGATCATCGAAGAGCTCCGCCACGCGCACGACGTGATCCTCTTCATCGACGAGCTCCACACGCTCGTCGGCGCCGGCGCCGCCGAAGGGGCCGTCGACGCGGCGAACATCCTGAAGCCGTCGCTCGCGCGCGGCGAGCTGCAGTGCATCGGCGCGACGACCCTCGACGAGTTTCGCAAGTACATCGAGCGGGACGCCGCCCTTGAGCGCCGGTTCCAGCCGGTCATGGTCGAGGAGCCGTCGATCGAGGAGACGCAGGCGATCCTCATGGGCATCCGCTCGCGGTACGAGGATCACCACAAGGTCTCGATCACCGACGACGCCGTGAAGGCGTCGGCCGAGCTCTCATCCCGCTACATCACCGACCGGTTCTTGCCGGACAAGGCGATCGACCTCATGGACGAGGCCGCGAGCCGCGTGCGCCTTCGCTATTCGACTGTTCCGACCGATGTAAAGGACGCGCAGCGCGAGCTTGACCGCGTCGTGACCGAGAAGGAACAGGCCATGGAGGCGCAGCAGTACGAGCTCGCCTCGACGCTTCGGCAGCAGGAGCGGGCGCAGCAGGACAAGCTGCAGCAGGCGAAGGCCGACTGGCTGCTCGCGCAGTCCCAGAAGCGTCCCGAGGTCACCGACGAGGACATCGCCGAGGTCGTCTCCATGTGGACGGGCATTCCGGTGAGGAAGCTCGCCGAAGAGGAGACCCAGAAGCTCCTGAAGATGGAGGAGGCTCTCCACGGTCGCGTCATCGGACAGGACATCGCGGTCACGACGATCGCCCGGGCGGTCCGTCGCGCTCGCGCCGGCCTCAAGGATCCGCGCCGGCCGATCGGTGTCTTCTTCTTCGTAGGACCGACCGGTACCGGTAAGACCCACCTCGCCCGCGTCCTCGCGGAGTTCATGTTCGGCAGCGAAGAGAACATGGTGAAGATCGATATGTCCGACTACATGGAGCGGCACAACGTGTCGCGCCTCGTCGGGTCTCCGCCCGGTTATGTCGGCTACGAAGAGGGCGGCCAGCTCACGGAGACGGTCCGCCGCAAGTCGTACTGCGTGATCCTGCTCGACGAGATCGAGAAGGCGCACCCTGAGGTCTTCAACATGCTGCTGCAGGTCTTCGACGAAGGCCGGCTCGCGGATGCGAAGGGCCGCAGCGTCGACTTCCGCAACACGATCGTGATCATGACGAGCAACCTCGCGCAAAAGCTGCTCAAGAGCGAATCCGCGCTCGGCTTCCGCGCGAAGGTCGAAGGCGGCGACGACCCGAACATCACCGCGGCGTACGAGCGCATGAAGGAACGGGTCATGGAGGAGATGAAGCGTTTCTTCCGGCCGGAGTTCCTGAACCGGATCGATGCGACCGTCGTCTTCCAACCGCTCAACAAGGAAGAGATCCGCAAGATCGTCGAGCTCGAGCTGGTCGGGGTGCGCAAGCAGCTCGCCTCACAGGAAATCACCCTCGTCGTCACCGACGCCACGAAGGACCACATCGCCACCGTCGGCTACGACTCCAACTTCGGGGCGCGGCCGCTGGCGCGGTCGATCCAGAACGAGATCGCGGACCCGCTGGCGGAGATGCTGCTCCAGGGCAAGTTCCACGCGGGCGACACGGTCACGATCAACCCGGTCGAAGGCAAGCTCGTCATCGAGAAGACACAGGCCGAAGAGCGCAAGCCGGAGCCCGTCGCACCCTAGCGCTCTCCTCGCGGCACAGCGGTTGCACCCTCTCGACCATCCGGGCAATCGTTATTGCGTTCACCCTGCTGTTGGCCGCGTGCGGGGGCGGCACGCCTGGTGGTGCCGGTGAAGTCGCTGCGTCGGCGGCCAAGGTCGCCAACTGGTGGCCCCTCCGCGGCACCTCGGCACCGGATGGGGATGCCATCCACAGACGTCCTCTCGTGATCAAGGTCGCGAACGATCCGGCGGCGCGACCGCAGTCGGGCATGTCGCAAGCCGACCTCATCCTCGAGATCCCCGTCGAGGGTGGCATCACGCGCTACGCGCTCGTGTTCCAGTCGCTGGATCCGTCGAAGGTCGGGCCGGTGCGCAGCGCGCGGCAGTCGGATCTGAACTACCTTCCGGCCCTGCACGCGATCCTCGCCCACGTCGGTGCGTCGGAATCGGTCACGCAGATGGTCCGCGACGCGGCGAAGACCGGATCGTTCGTCGATATCGACGAGTTCCAGCACGCCGACGCGTTCGAGCGCGTCGCGGGCAAGGTCGCGCCGTACAACGCGTACACATCGGGCAGCAAGATCCGCGACGCGGCGGGCGATGCCGGACACGCTCGCGTCGATGTGCCCGCGCTGCAGTTCGACGCCCTGGTCGGCAAGGCCGTCGGTAAAGAAGCGACGTCGCTCGCCATTCCGTACACGGGCGCCGGAAAGGTCACGTACACCTTTGACGCGGCGGCGGGTGCGTACCGCCGCACTCAGGGCGGCCAGGCCACGATGGATGCCGACGCGAAGAAGGAAGTCATGCCCGACAACGTGGTCGTCATCAAGACCGAGGTGAAGGAGATCCCCGGCACTGCCGATGTGACCGGTGCGCCCTCGGTCGACTTCCGCTCGACAGGGACGGGAGCGGTCGTGATCCTTCGCGAAGGCAAGCGTTTCGACGGCACGTGGACTCGCGGCGGAACGTCCGATATGTACCGGTTCACGGATTCGGCCGGCGAGGTCATCCCGCTGAAGCAGGGGCTGACCTGGATACACATCGTCCCTGACGACTACGACCTCTCGAGCTAGACCGTCGCCTCGGCGTCCATTCCGGTGAGACCCGCGATAGCGAAGAGCGCGAGGTCGATGAACCCGAAGATCAAGCCCACCGCTCCGCCGACGGCGGCCGAAACGACCAGCGCGATCGGAGCGATGAAGAGCGCCGGGACGAGAATGCCTGGCCCAACCTGCTCCGGTCTCGTGTTGGCGACCGCTGCGAAGAGGGCGACGACTCCGAGGACGGCAAGGAATGCCATTCCATTCCGTGAGCCCCAACGAAGGGTGCGCCGCAGGTACCCGTCCCGGTCGCGGACGGAGGCGATCAGGTCAAGACCCGCCAGCGACCTCGCCGTGGTGAAGTACGTGGTCGCCCACAGCGCCACGAAGAGCCCGAGACCAACGAACGTGTTGAGCCCGCTCAGCGTGCCACCGAGCCCGCCGCGCGAATACGCGAACAGCACGATCGCGAGGACGAAGGTGGACGCGTGAAAGGTTGCGAGCGACCACGTCACGAGCTTCATCGCGTCACCCGTGCGCCAGCCAGACCGCGAGCCCGAGGATCACCGCGAACGCGGCGGTCGTCGCCCCATAGAGATTCCGCAGCCAGACGACGGCGGACGCCGTGCTGCCCGCCGCTTGGCTCATCCGAGCGACTGCGAGGGTGCGTGGGAGCGAGAGGATCACGAGCGCGAGGACCGATCCGAGCTTGAGCATCAATGTCGAGCCCCACGGGGTGGACGGCCCTGAGAGGTCGGCGCCAAACGCGGCGAGGTTGCCGATCCCGGTCATCACGAGCACGCCCGCGGCCGCCCAGAACATCCACTCGTAGCGGATTGCCACGCTGAGGACCGCGCTCGCCGGATCGCCGGCAGGCCGCGTCGCCAGAGCGAGAACCGTGATGGCGCCGCCGAAGGCCGTGGCCATCGCGGCTACGTGGACCCAGCGGATGGCCACATGCAGCACGTGCGGGTCAAGCTCCACGGCGCCAGTTCAGCGCACGATTCGCCCAAGTCAAGTTCGGGCCGATACTTGCTCGAATGCCCCCTCGCCCGAAGTCCGCGTTCCTCTGCCAGCAGTGCGGATTCCAGTCGCCGAAGTGGATCGGGCGTTGCCCGTCGTGCGACGGCTGGAACACGTTCGTCGAAGAGCGCGTCGTCGCGCCGTCGAAAGGCCGCGGCCTCGCGCGCGCGCCCAGGACGCCGATCGCTCTCGGTGATGTCCCAGCCGACGCCGAGGAGCGGATGGTCACTGGCATCGGCGAGTTCGATCGCGTCCTCGGTGGCGGGATCGTCCAGGGATCGTGCGTGCTGCTCGGCGGCGACCCGGGGATCGGGAAGAGCTCGCTGCTGATGCAGGCGTCCGCCGCGCTCGCGGCGAAAGGTGCCGTCCTCTACGTATCAGGCGAGGAATCGGCCGCACAGATCAAGATGCGCGCGCGCCGTTTCGGAATCGCGAGCGACGGCATCCTCGTCCTCGCGGAGACCGATCTCGGCTCGGTGATCGAGGCGATCCGCCGGGTGCGGCCGATCTTTGCGGTCATCGACTCAATCCAAACGATGAATTCGGACGAGATCGCGTCAGGCGCCGGCGGCGTCTCCCAGCTCCGCGAGTGCACGGCGCGGCTGCTCGAGCTCGCGAAGGGGGAGGACGTCCCGATCTTTCTCGTGGGACACGTGACGAAGGAGGGTGCCGTCGCTGGCCCTCGCGTTCTCGAGCACATCGTCGACGCGGTGCTGTACCTCGAGGGCGAGCGCTTCCATGCCTTTCGGATCCTCCGCGCGACGAAGAACCGCTTCGGATCCACGGACGAGGTCGGCGTTTTCGAAATGGCGGAGACCGGCCTGCGCGAGGTCGCCAATCCGTCGGAGGTCTTTCTCGAGGAGCGCAGCCGCGGTGTCGCCGGCAGCGTCATCGTCCCGACCGTCGAGGGCACGCGGCCGCTTCTCGTCGAGGTCCAGGCGCTCGTGACGCCGACGAGCTTCGGGCTGCCGCGACGGACGGTGAACGGTGCCGACCCGCAGCGCGTGCTGCTGCTCCTCGCCGTGCTCGCAAAGCGCGCGGGCCTCTCGGCCGGGAGCCATGACGTATACGTGAACCTCGTCGGCGGTCTTCGCATCCGCGAGCCCGCCGCGGACCTCGGCCTCGCGGTCGCCGTCGCCTCCGCGCTGCGCGATCGGCCCGCGGACCCGCGGACCGTGTTCGTCGGAGAGCTGGGTCTGGGTGGCGAGCTGCGCCGCGTGCAGCGGATCGCGGCGCGGCTCAAGGAGGCCGAGCGGCTCGGGTTCGAGCGTGCGGTCGTGCCATCGGCGAGCCTGTCGGACCTGAATGGGACAGCGCTCGAGGTGAAGGGCGTCGCGACGCTCCGCGAGGCGCTCGAGAACGCCGGAGTCGCGGACCGCTAGCGACCGAAAGGAACGAGCGCGGGCACGCGTCGAGCGAACATTCGGAACTCGTCGCCGAAGCCGGCGGCCAGAACGCGGTCCTCGACGCGGATTCGCACCGCCGTGAACGGGATCACGTAGACGAGGGTGATGACGAGAAGCGCGAGGCTCTCCATCGCAAGCGTCGCCCCCACGTGGAATGACACGATGCCGAGATACATCGGGTGCCGCGTGATCCGGTACGGCCCGCCGGTCACGAGGCGGTGGCCCTCGTAGAGATCCATACGGATGCCGTAGCTCGTGCCGAGGGACCACATCCCCCAGGCTGCGAAGAGAGCCGAAGCGACCGCGATGGCGAGCCCCGCGAGCCGGAGCGCCATCGGAAGGTCGATTGCGACGGGGAAGAAGTAGGCGACGACGAACGGGATCCACACGAGCGGGGGGTAGTACTGGAGGTACCACGCAGCCTGGGACTCAAGGAGGTGTTTGCGCTGACCCCGCAGGATCCGCAAGGCGCCGGCCGAGAGAAAGATGATGTGCGCGGCGAGCAGCACAGCGATGCGGAGGGCGCGATCGTCCATGGGCTGAACGCTAACAGCGCGGTCTTAGACTCGTGCGAATGTTCTTCCATCCATCCCGGCGTACGCCCGCGCGTGCGTCGCATCAACAGAGAAAGGAGTCACCCTCGTGGGCTTCATTCGCCTCATCGCAGCACTCATTGGCTTCGTGTTCGGATTCTTCCTCGGTTCTTCGCTCCTCCAGGTCACCCAGGTCACGCCGCTCACCAATCAGATCCTTGTGGTTCTTCTTCTCGCGACCGCGTGCGCGATCTTGGGCTGGCTCGGCGCCCCATACGTCACCGTCATGCCCGCTACCTACATCGTCAACTGGCTTCGCGCGGCGTCGGGAGGCGATCTCATCGGCGGCGCGTTCGGCGCCGCGGTCGGTCTCATCCTCGCGCTCTTCCTCGCGTTCCCGCTCTCGTTTCTCCCTGGTGACATAGGACGCTACGCACCGCTGGTGACGGCGGTGGTCCTCGGGGTGATCGGTGCGACGGCAGGTGCCGTCAAGCGGGCGGAGCTGGGCGCGTTCGCGGAGGGCGTGCGCGGCGTCCGTCGCGACCGGGCGGACGCGCGCGTGCTGCTCGATACATCGGTCATCATCGACGGCCGCGTCGCTGACGTCGTTCGCAGCGGTTTTGTCCGTGGAACACTCATCGTGCCGAAGTTCGTGCTCGCCGAGCTCCAGTTCTTCAACGACTCGCCCGACGGCTCGAAGCGCGAGCGCGGGCGCCGTGGCCTCGAGATGCTCGCGAAGATGCAGAAGGAAGACACCGTCAAGGTCGAGCTCTCCGACGAGGAACCGGCTGGTACCGGCGCGGACGGGAAGCTCGTCACGCTCGCCCGAACCCTTGGCGTCCCGATCATGACCAATGATTACGGGCTGAACCGGGTGGCAGAGCTTCAGGGCATCACCGTGCTCAACATCAACGACCTCGCAAAGGCTGTTCGGCCGGTCGTCCTGCCCGGGGAGGAAATCACCGTGCGTGTGATCCAGGAGGGCAAGGAGCCCGCGCAGGCCGTCGGCTACCTCGAAGACGGGACGATGGTCGTCGTCGAGAACGGCGTGAGGCACATCGGCTCGGAGCTGCCGGTCACGGTCATGCGCGTTCTCCAGACGGTCGGTGGCCGAATGATCTTCGGACATCCGAAGGGTGAGACGACCGAGACTCGCCGCCCGCGTGCCATCGATCGCTAGCGCCGGGGCGGTCTGCGCGATCCTCGCGGCGGGAGGCTCCACGCGTGCGGGGACCGACAAGATCACGGCTGACCTCGGTGGTCAGCCCGTGCTCGCGTGGTCGCTCGCTTCCGCGATCGCGTCTGGAGCGTTCACGCGGATCATCGTGGTCGTCCGGCCGGACGCAGCACGCGGCCCGATCGAGCAGGTCGTGAGGTCGCGCGCGCCCGACGCGAGTGTCGTCGCAGGCGGAGACACGAGGACGCAGTCGAGCTGGGCCGCGCTCGTCGCGGCGACCGACGCGGATGTCGTCGCGATCCACGATTCCGCCCGGCCGTTCGTGCCGCCGTCGCTCTTCGCGCGCTGTGTCGAGATCGCGCGTGCCGAGGGAACGGCCGTCGCCGGGCTTCCCCTGGCTGACACGGTCCGGCGCGCGGACGAGGCCGGCGTCGCGATAGAGGAGGTGTCGCGCGAGGGCCTCTGGTCGGCGCAGACCCCGCAAGCGTTCCGGCGCGACGTACTGGAGCGCGCACGGGTGGCGGTTGGGGATCGGTCCTTCGGCGACGACGCCGCCGCCGTCCGCGCGGCCGGGCTGCCGGTGCGCATGGTGCTGGGCGAGCGGCGGAATCTCAAAATCACGACCATGGAGGACCTCGCGTACGCCCGGGAGCTTGTCGCAAAGGGTCTCGTCGGCATGCCCGCGCTGCAGATCCGCTAGCCGTGCCGCAGCGCGCCGGGCTCGGTTACGATATTCACCGTCTCGCGGCGGGCCGCCGCCTGGTAGTGGGCGGTGTCGCGATCGAGCACCCGACGGGGCTCGTTGGCCACTCCGATGGTGACGTCCTCCTTCACGCGGTCATGGACGCGGTCCTCGGAGCGGCGAACCTCGGCGATCTCGGATCGCATTTCCCGAGCGACGATCCGCGTTTCGCTGGCGCGGACAGCCAGGAGCTGATGCGCCAGGTCGGATCGAAGATCCGTGAGGCCGGCTATGCCGTCGTCTCGATCGACGCGACGGTCATCGCGGAGGCGCCCCGCCTGGGCGCGCACGTCGCCGCGATGCGTCGAGTGATCGCCCGAGGCCTGGGTCTCGCGCTCGAGGGCGTGAGTGTCAAGGCGAAGACGAACGACGGTGTGGGCGAGATCGGCGCGGGCGAGGCGATCGCCGCGCTAGCGGTGGCTCTGGCGACGAACTAACGCGCCAAGGGAGAAGAACTGATCCAGCGGCCCGAGTCCAAAGATTTGCGCATCTACGACAGCGCCTCGCGATCGGTGAAGCCGTTCGTCCCGCTGCGTCCGGGCGAGGTCGGCATGTACAACTGCGGCCCGACGGTCTACGACCGCCAGCACATCGGGAATCTGTACAGCTACGTCGTCGCCGACGTGGTCCGCCGGACGTTCGAGTACTTCGGCCTCCGTGTGAAGCAGGTCATGAACATCACCGACGTCGGCCACATCGTCGACGACGCCGATGCGGGCGTCGACAAGATGGCCGTCGGCGCTGAGCGCGCACACAAGACGCCGCGGGAGATCGCCGACGAGTACACGCGCCTCTTCATGGCGGACCGCCATCGTTTGAACATCCTCGATCCTGAGGTGATCCCGAAGGCCACGGATCACATCAAAGAGATGATCGCGCTCATCGAGCGGCTGATCGCGAAGGGCAACGCGTACGTCGCCGCGGACGGGGTGTATTTCGATGTCACGACGTTCCCCGGGTACGGCACGCGCCTCAACGCCGAGTCTCCCGAGCAGCGCATCGCGGGTGCGAGGGTCGAGGTGAACGAGAACAAACGGCACCCTTCCGACTTCGCGCTCTGGCGTCACGCGAAGCCAGGCGACCTCCAGCAGTGGGACTCGCCATGGGGTCGCGGCAATCCCGGGTGGCACATCGAGTGCTCTGCGATGTCAATGAAGTACCTCGGCGAGACGTTCGATCTGCACTCCGGCGGCGAGGATCACCTCTTCCCGCACCACGAGTGCGAGATCGCGCAGTCCGAAGCGGCGACGGGAAAGCCGTTCGTCCGCTACTGGGTGCATGTCCGGTTCCTGCGAGTCGATAGCGAGAAGATGGCCAAATCGAAAGGCGGGTTCCTCACGCTCGACGACGTGGTCGCCTGGGGCTACGACCCGCTCGCCTTCAGGCTGCTCGCGCTCGGCGCGGGATATCGCAACGGCCTCGACTTCACGCGCGAGGGCATGAACGCCGCACAGTCGAGGCTCGAGCGCTGGCGGCGGACCGTCGCCGCGGCGTACGCGGCGACACGCGGCCGAGTCGCCGAGCCCGAGGGCGAGCACATCATCACGCGTGAGTTTCGCGAAGCGCTCGCGGACGATCTCAACACACCCAAAGCGCTCGCCGCGGCGGAGAAGGCTCTCGCGCTCGTGGCGATGCCCGACAGCGACGAGCAGGAGCGCGCGCTCTGGATGCTCTTCGACATGGATCGCGTGCTCGGCCTGTCGCTCCGGACCGCGGCGGCCGCGAAGGACGAGCTCACCGCGGACGAGCGGGCGCTGTTCGAGCAGCGCGAGGCGGCACGAAAGAGCGGCGATTACACGAAGAGCGATGCCCTACGCAAAGAGCTGCTGCAACGGTTCGGCATTCAGGTGAAGGACACGAAGGACGGGACGCGCTGGGAGCGCGTCGGTCGCAAAGGAGCATGACCATGGACGAATCAGAGCGCACCGAGAACGACGGGGCGGGTGAGCGTGGGCCGGAACCCGCGAACGAGCCCGCGGCCAACGTGAATCCGAGCCCCGCGGTCGGACCGAATGAACCGGGAGCGCCGGCGCCGCAATTCGGCGATCAGGATGGCGCGCGTCGCAGGCGGCGCGGCCGCCGCGGGCGAGGCGGCGGCGGTGGCTTTGGCGGACCGCGCCCTCCTTACAACGGACCGCGCCCGCAGTTTGCGCCGCGGCCGCAGTTCGGCGCACCGCCGTTCCGACCACAGCCGTTCGTCCCGCGTGAGGAAAGCGAGCAGGCCCGCGAGCTCGCGGGATACGAGCGCCGTCAGGCGCAGCGTCAGCGTGGCCCGATGGGCTGGCGCGGCGGCGCCGGTGGCCCAGGTCCGGCGCCGCAGGGCGGAGGCCAGTGGCGACAGCGTCGCGGCGGCGAGCAGCGGTACAGCGAGGCTATCCGAAAGGTCACGGCCGGCCCGCACACCGCCGCGCCGTCGCACGAGCCGGTCGGCGAGCCGATCGCGGGTCCGCACGCAATACTCGAGGCGATCCGCGCCGGTCGAAACATCCGGCGGCTCTACGTGTCGCAGGACCGCAACGTGCGCACCGGTCCGGTGAACGAGCTCATCACTGAAGCGCAGCAGCGGCGGATCTTCGTTCGGTACACGGACAAGATGGAAATCGCGCGGCTGTCGCCGGTCGAGAATCATCAGGGTGTCGTTGCGATCGTTGAAGGCAAGGCCGGCGTCGAGCTCGACGAGCTCCTGCTGCATCTCGACACGCTCTCTGACCCCGCGCTCGTGCTCGTCGTCGACTCGCTGCAGGATCCGCAGAACTTCGGCGTGCTGCTCCGTTCGGCGGAGGGCGCGGGGGTCGACGGCGTCGTCATCCCGCACCACCGCGCGGTCGGTCTCACACCCGCGGTTACCAAGACGAGCGCCGGCGCGAGCGAGCATCTGCTTATCGCCGACGTCGCGAATCTCCGGCAGGCGATCGACGCGCTGAAGGAGAAGGGCATCTGGGTCGTCGCGGCCGACGAGTCCGGCGACCTGCTCTACGACGAGGTCGACTATCGCGGACCCACGGCGATCGTCATCGGCGGCGAGGGCGAGGGCATCCGTCGTCTGGTGCTGGAAGGCGCGGACCAGGCGGTCCGCCTGCCGATGGAAGGAATGGTGAGCTCGCTGAACGCGGCCGCTGCCGGCACGGTGATGCTGTACGAGGCGCTCAGGCAACGGCGACGCGATGTGCCGCCCTCGCAGACGCGCACACCGCGACCCGAAGAGCCAACCGAAAAACCGGAAAACGGCGGATGGGAGAACGAGCCGATGCAGTCGCCGGAGGATCGGACCAAGCAGGATCCCGCGGAACCAGCGGAGGCTCCGGAAGGCGGGACCGACGAGACCGATCAGGTTGCACCTGCTGCCGAGATCGAAGCCGCTCCGACGGATGAGGCCCCTGTGGCGAAGAAGCCGACGCGCAAGGCCCCGGCGAAGAAGCGCTCGACGAAGAAGTCAGCCGAAGCGAAATCAAAGGAGGCCGACGATGCGTCGAGCTGATCTGCTTGCCGAGCTCAATTCCGAGTACGAGGCGTGGGAGGGTCTCCTCGCGCAAATCGGCGAGGACCGCATGGAAGAGCCCGGCGTCGCCGGTTCGTGGTCGATAAAGGACGTTATCGCGCATCTCACGGCCTGGCGGCGAAGGACGGTCGGGCGCCTCGAATCGGTCGCGCGCGGCAAGCCTGAGCCCGCGCATGAGTGGCCCGCCGACCTGCACGAGGACGACGAGATCAACGCGTGGTTCCACGCGCGCGATCGCGACAAGTCGGTGCGCGAGGTCCTCTCCGAGTCGCGTAGCGTCTTCCAACAGCTCGTGTCGGCGATCCAGAAATTGCCGGAGAACTCGCTCGACGATCCTGCCCGCTTTCCGTGGATGGAAGGCGCGCCGGTCACCGGAGCCGCGTTCTTCGGGCACTTCCACGACGAGCACGAGGCGGACATGCGCGCGTATCTCTCGCGACAACCAGCCACGTCGTAGCGACTAGACATTCCGAGGAAAAGCGCGCGGTCTAGCCATCGCTGGAATACGCGTTGGCCTCAAGATGTTGGGCGGGACATCCGCGGAATCCGGCTTTGAAAGCGCAGGAAGAATTGGAACTCGTCGTACCGACCCGGTTGGAATCATGGCGGAATCAGCAACGGCCCGCCCGCGATCACTGCATGGCTCCTGGGCGGAGCGTCGACGCTCCGCTGAGCGGTCATCGCTACACGCGGATGTTTCCCGATCTTCCTCATTTGAGCATCGGTCCAGACGTCGTGCATGCGCTTGGTCGCGCGGGCGGGGCTTGCGACACGCGGTATTCGACGCGCGGTGAGTCGGAGAGCGTCGCGGCGGGTTGGCCCGTGTTCGGGCAGTTCATCGCGCACGACATCACCGCAGACCGGTCGCCGGTCACGCACCACGACGATGAGGCGTTTCTGCGGAACGCGCGGAGCGCGCGTCTGGATCTGGAGTGCATGTACGGCGACGGTCCGGTCGGCAATCCGTTCCTCTTCAGCCGGAAAGATCCGGCCAAGGTGCTGCTCGGTCTGAACGATCGAGGCGACGCCGCGGACCTTCCGCGCAACCAAGAAGGCATCGCGCTCGTTGGCGATCCACGTCAGGATGTCCACCTTCTTATCTCGCAGATGCACGTCGCCATGCTCAAGGCTCACAACCGCCTCGTGGACAGACTTCGTGAGGACGGTGTCTCGGAGGCCGATCTCGTGGCCGAGGCGCGCCGCGCGTTGACCTGGCACTACCAGTGGGCTGTGCTCTTCGATTTCCTGCCTGCGACGATCGGCGAGGAACGCACGCGGAAGCTCCTGCAGGATGGACCGCGGTTCTTCCAGCCGGACGGCACCGTCTCGATCCCCTTCGAGTTCGCCGACGCCGCGTACCGCTTCGGACACTCCCAGATGCGAGGGGCGTACCGCGTGCAGCGCGGGGGCGCTGACCTGACCCTCTTTCCGGATCTGATCGGCTTCCGGCCCGTCACCTCCGACCGCGTGATCGATTGGAGCCTGCTCTTCGACGTCGCCGGCGAGCCGGCTGCCGCGAGGTCACGCCCCATCGACGGGTGCTTGGCCGAGCCTCTTCTCAAGCTGCCCGTGGACATCACCGGAGAGCTCGACGATCAGGACTTCCAGTCTCTTGCGGTGAGAGATCTGCAGCGGGGCGTCGCTACCGGGCTCCCCTCCGGTGAAGCCGTGGCGAGGCTCGTAGGCGAGGAGCCGCTCCTGCGCGACGAAGTCGGTCTCAGCGAGTTCGGATGGTCCGGCGAGACGCCGCTTTGGTACTACCTGCTCAAGGAGGCGGAAGTTCGCGAGGGTGGCGAGCGCCTTGGTCCCGTCGGTTCTTTGATCGTCGGCGAGGTGCTGCTTGCGATCCTCGACGGAGATCCCGAATCGTTCCGCAGCGTCGACCGCTCCTGGCGCCCCACCTTGCCCAGCCGTGATCCCGATCGATTCGGCCTCGCCGATCTGCTTGTCCCGTTCGAGCCACCTATCGATGGATAGGCCGATGCCGCGCGCACTCGGAGCGCGTGTGCTCTTCGGCCGCCGAGCATCGTTCTGGATCATTGCGACGACGTTCGGACTTTTTCTGTTCGCGGCCGCGGCGCCGTCGCCGCTCTACGCGGTGTACGCCGGCCTGTGGCAGTTCTCGGCTGGTGCGCTCACCGAAGTCTTCGCGGTCTACGCGGTCGCGTTGCTCGTGGCGCTCCTATTCACAGGGTCGTCATCGGACTTTGTTGGCCGGCGTCCGATCATCCTCGTCGCGCTTGTGATCCAGCTGGCGAGCATCGTGTTGTTTCTCGTCGCGTCGGGTATCGAGTGGCTCTTTGCCGCGCGGATCGCGCAAGGCATCGCGACCGGAATAGCTACGGGAGCGCTCGGCGCCGCATTGGTCGATCTCCAACCTCCCGATAACCCTGCCTTGGCCTCCCTCGTCAACAGCGCCGGGCCGATCCTGAGCCTTGGCATCGGAGCGCTGGCGTCGGCCGTGCTCGTGCAGTACGTCCCCGATCCGCTTCACCTGGTCTATTGGGTCACGTTGTTCGCCTTCATCGCGGCGCTCGCCGCGGTCGCGGTGATGCCCGAGCCCGGCGCGCGGCGGAGCGGTGTGCGGTGGGCGCCGCGGATATCCGTGGAGCGAGCGGTCCGACGTGAGTTCGTCGCGACGTTGCCCATCCTCGTCGCGGGCTGGGCCGTCGCCGGCTTCTACCTCTCCCTCGGCCCTAGCCTTGCGTCGCAGCTCGCAGCCTCCTCCAACCGGGTGCTCGGCGGGCTTGCGATCTTCCTTCTCGCGGACATCGGCGCGGTCGCGATCGTGATCACCCGTGCATGGGCCACCACCCGCGCGATGATCGTCGGCGGGATCATCCTCGGTGCGGGTCTCGTGGTTGCGGTGGCCGCGATCGCGCTCACATCGCCGCTCCTGTTCTTCGCCGCCACCGCGCTGACCGGAGTGGGATTCGGCCCGGCCTGGCTTGGCGTGTTGCGGACCCTCGTCGCCCTCGCCGCGCCGACGGCACGGGCGGCGCTGCTCGCGGCCGTCTTTGTCGTTGCGTATCTGGCTCTAGCGCTGCCCGCCGTTATCGCGGGTTTCCTCGCGACGCGGATCGGGCTGCACGACGCTGCCCTCTGGTACGGAGCGGGGCTCGTCGTCTTGACGTTCGCGGGCGTGCTCAGTACCTGGGTCGTCATTCGCCGGAGATAGCTGGCTCCCGCGTCGCCGTCTGTTTGTGTGCCGAACGGTTGTGCCGATGGCCGCGTAATTACAAGTCGATGGCTCGCATCGAGATCGCCTCGAGGCTTTTCGTCGTTTTGATCGCGATCGTCGGCGCACTCGCAGTTGGACAGACACTGCGCGACTACCGCATGTCTTCACTCGCGCCAACCGAGGAGCCGCCAAGTGGGGCTCTGAACGGCGCCTCGTCATTGGCCGTCTCAAACCGCGCGAACTGCGAAGTACTCGCGCGCCTCTCGCCGGTCTCCGCTCCGCCCCTCGCGATCGCGGACCTGGCCAACGGCACCAAGCGGCTGACAAGCGCAGAAGGTGGATACGTTATCGACGTCCCCTCGTCCTGGCTGGTCCAGGCCGGTCCCTTCACGACGCCGATGTTCGGCCAGGTGCATATGACCAGCTATGACCCGAGCTCGATCGATCAGCGTGCTCTTTCCGCGCCCGGCATGCTCCCACCCGAGGCCGGGATCGCAGTCGATCTGCAGATATGGCGCAACCCGACCGGTGAAGCACCGGATCGTTACGTGGACAACGTCGTGCACTACCACCCAGACGGGGTGGCGGTGCTACCGGGGTCGTACGTGACCCTCGCTGGGCAGCAGGCGTACCAGGCCGCGATCCAGGATGAGCATCGGTTCCAGCCGGGCACCGGGCCGCTCGTCGTGACGCGCCAGACGCGCCTGGTCTGGGTGGTGCCGACGCTTCGTCCCGATCGCTATCTCGTCGTGATCGCTCAGCCCGGAGAAAGCGCGCTCCGGCACGCGGTCGAGGACGCCCTGAAGTCCCTCCGCGTGACGAAGCCGGTGGTCTCTCAGATGCCGGTGACCCATCAGCGCTCCGAGATTTTCGACGAGTGGCTCAACGGCAAGTCGGGACCGATCCCAGGCCGACGAGTTGAGGCGAAGCTCATGACGTACGCCGAGGCCGAAGCGGCGATGCGCGGCGGGCACGATCACGGGCTTCTTCGCATCGACCGCGATCCGGATGAGCTTTTCTGGCTCGTCGCGGTGAGCGGCGGGCCTGATCTGCCGCTGCCGCGCGGAGGGCCACTGCGTCTCGGTTCGGGTCCTCCGGCGACGCCGACGCCGACAGCCTGGATGCTCTACGACATGGCGGCCACCAACGACCGTGGCGAGATGACAGGCATGTCTCTCTCGTCTAACGGCACATGGCCGCCCGGGTTCGACGCGCAGCCTGACCTCTGCCACTGAAATTCCCAAGCGCGGAGTAAGGTGCCGAAAACGCGAACACCCGTGCTCACGTTCGCCGGAGATGCGAAAATGCGAAGGAAAACGACGCCGACCTAGCTCAACGGTAGAGCAGTGGTTTTGTAAACCACCGGTTCCGGGTTCGAGCCCCGGGGTCGGCTCAGTAGACCGTCTATCCCTTGTCCGGGGTGGGGAACAGCGGATGGAGCCCCGCCTGGAGTTTGTCGATTCCCCTCTGGACGTACCAGCGCTCAAGAGCCACGGCGACAACGAACCCTGCGCCACCGACAAGAAGAGCCGTCGTCGGCGACCCTCCCGAGCGAACTGCCCCGATCGCCAAGATCGCGCCGACGAGAACCGCGTTCAGGATCGCGACGACGGTCGGTGTCCCCGCGAGCATCTGAGCCAGCCAGAACCCTCTGCCGCCGCCGGGCTGCACACCCATGGTCACTCCGATACCCGGAAAGTCGTCGTGAGCGCTCATCACGAAGTACCGCTCGAGGTCGGGCGCGAGCTGGAGGTAGGCAGCCCGAATGCGGTTCATTCCGACCACGCACAGCGCTTCGTGGTAGTTCGACGCGCCGAGGCGGATCCAGGTCGCCAGTCCGATGAACAAGACGACCGGGAGGATCACCAGGGCAAAGAGCGAGAACGACTCGCCGAACCCGGTCGCCCCGCCAACAAGGCCCAACGCAACGATTGCGCCCGAGAGGGTGGTGAGGTACATACCCGCGCGGCTGAACGATTCGTTCCACGCGAGCGAGCGTGACGCGAGCAGGCTCCAATGCTCCGTCGAAAGAATCTGCAGTCGCATCGCAGGCGAGGTCTCAGCGGTCGGCGCGGCGTCGCCGAGGCGCGGAGCCGGTGAAGGCTCGGCGCCCATGCCGCCGCCGGTACGTTCGAACATCGTCGCGCCGAACAGCCTAGAGGACAGCGCTCGCGACTACGGCGCCGCCGGCATGAGCGACATGAAGAACGCCTTCATGCCGACGGGATTGATCGTCCGGCCGTAGTCGAGGGTCTTCTCGCGCCCGCCGCCGATCATCGCGACGCTGAACGACTCGGCCCAAGATTCGCCGGGGAGCGTGATCCACTGCGCCATTCCGGTCTTGGCGCTGGCCTCCTTGTATGCGTCTTGCCACGTGCCCGGAAACCCGCGATAGGTCCAGAACTTCGTCATCACGTCGGCGCTCGCGGCTTTTCGCTGCGCAAGGTCTTGGTAGGCGTGGCCCATCTCGTGGAACGCGGTGCTCGGGGTCATCACGTAGTCCTCGCGCACCGTGAAGATCGGCTGCCCCGCGGCGTTCAGCCCGCGATACCACGCGTCGCCGTTCTCATCGGCGGGCTCGTCGAAGTCGATCTGTGGGGTCGGCGGAAAGATCGAGAACTGTGCGCGGGTCATCAAGTAATAGGTCATGAGCTGCATGCCTGCGACATTCGTGGTCGGACGAGGCCCCGGAGTGGGCGCCTGGGTGGGCGCGATCGTCGGTGCCAGCGTCGGCGAGGGACTGGGCGACG
>VBDV01000153.1 GCA_005882765.1 Chloroflexota bacterium
ATCCGCCACTGGGTCGGGTCGTGGTATCTGGTGCGCTCGGGTCCGGGCTGGCTTCTGGACCAGCCGGGTCTGCGCCCGGCCTAATGGTCTGACCTCTCAGGGACGACTCGCCAAACTCTTGACAGCCGGGCGCCGGTCCTGAAAGACTCGCGCCTGAAACCTTTTATGAAAGGTTTCACGCGGGCGATGGGGGAAGGCGTGCGCAGGGTCACCATCCATGATGTCGCGGGCAAGGCTGGCGTCTCCACGGCCGCGGTTTCCCACGCCTTCAATGATCCGGAGCGCCTTCGGGCCACGACCGTGACCCGCATCCTCGACGCGGCGCGCGAGCTCGGGTACGCGCCGAATCCGCACGCGCGAGCCCTTCACTCGCAGCGCGTCGGTGTCCTCGGTGTGCTCTTTCCGCAACCGATCGCGACGGTCTTCGCGAATCCGTTCTTCGCGTCGTTCCTCGAGGGGATCGGCAGCGTGACCGACGAGCGCGGCATCGGCCTTCTCACGGTGACTCCCGTCGGTGGTTCGCTTGAGCGCGCGATCGCCGCGGCGCCGGTCGACGGGTTCGTGATCATTGGCCTCGACGAGCGCAACGCCGACGTGGCGCCACTCCGCAAGCGTGGTGTGCCGTTCGTCGTCGTCGATGGAGACGCCGAGACCGCATCGTCGGTGAACGTCGACGATGAGGGCGGGGCACACGCGGCGGCCGAATTCCTTCTCGAACGCGGGCACCGCGAGGTTCTCGTGCTCACGTTCCACGCGCCCCCGGACGAGCTCGACAAGGATCTTGGGGTCCGCGGCCGGCGGCTCCGCGGATACCGCCGGGCGTTCGTCGAGCGCGGTCTGTCGCTCGACGATGACGCCGTCGTCCGCACGTTCGTGACTCTCGCCGGCGGCGATAGCGCCTTCGCTCAGGCCTGGGCCACCGGCGCGCGGCCGACCGCGGTGCTCGCAGCCAGCGACATCATGGCCATCGGCGCGATGCGCGCGGCGAAGCGCCTGGGCCTGCGCGTGCCTGGAGATCTCGAGGTCATCGGCTTCGACGACATCCCGCTCGCGGCGGCGAGCGATCCGGCGCTCAGTACGATCCATCAGCCGATCACCGAGAAGGGCCGCGTGGCGACGCGCCTGCTCATTCGGGAGCTGGACGAAGGCGGCCCCCGCGAGCGGATCGTGCTGCCGACCGAGTTGCTTCTGCGCGACTCGACGCGTGCTCAACCAAAGAAATCCCGGACCTTGGCTATCGCGAAGGGAGGTACCGAACGGGAGGGGAAGCGAACCTTGAAAGCGGCGGCCCGCTAGACGTCTTCGTTTGAGCTCACGCGCATAGGAAGGAAGGACAAATGAAGCTAAGGGCGATCACCCTGCTCACCATCGCCTTGGTCCTAGCCGCGGCGTGCGGCGGGACCGGCGGCACAAACAACCCAAGCGCGAGCGGCAGCGTAGCCGCCGGCGGCATCACCGGGAACATCACGCTCTGGCACGCGTACGGGACGGGCGGCTCGGAGGAGACGGCCCTCAACCAGCTCATCGACAAGATCCGCACAGCGAACCCAAGCGCGAAGATCACGGTCCTCCAGGTCCCGTTCGATCAGGTCTTCAACAAGTTCCAGACGGAAGCGGCAGCCGGCGGTGGCCCCGACCTCTTCACGGCGCCGAACGACGAGCTCGGCAACGAGGTGCGGGCGAACCTCCTGATGTCGCTTGATGGCAAGCTCGCGGGCAAGCTGAGCAACGTCGCGCAGCTCGGCGTCGACGGGCTCAAGGTCGACGGCAAGCTCTACGGCGTGCCGATGCTCTTCAAGGCCGTCGCCCTCTACTACAACAAGGACAAGGTGCCGACCCCGCCGAAGACGACGGACGAGCTCATGACGATGCTCAAGGCCGGCAAGACCCTCGTGCAGAACGAGAACGCGTACCACATGTTCGGTTGGTCCACCGCGTTCGGCGGCAACCTCATGGACTCGAGCGGTAAGTGCGTCGCCGACCAGGGCGGCTGGGCTGACGCGTTCACCTACAACCTCGCTCTCAAGCAGGCAGGCGCAAAGTTTGAGACCGACGGAGGCCGCGCGGACACGTCGTTTCGCGCCGGCCAGGTCGACATGATCATCAACGGTCCGTGGGTCCTCGGCGACTACAAGAAGGATCTCGGCGCCAAGCTCGGCGTCGCCCCGATCCCGGCGGGCCCGAAGGGCAAGGCCGGCCCGCTCACGGGCGTTGATGGCTGGTACATCAACCAGAGCGCCAAGAACGTCGACGGCGCGATCGCCCTCGCGCTGGCCCTCACCAACGCGGATGGCCAGAAGGTCTACGCCGACGTTGCCGGCGACGTGCCGGTCCGCACCGACGTCACGGTCAGCGACCCACTGGTGAAGGCGTTCTCGGACGCCTCCGCGACGGGCTTCGCCCGGCCGCAGACCGTCGAGTTCGGTAACTACTGGACTCCGTTCGGCGACGCGGTCACGAAGATCATCGAAGGCAAGTCCACACCGCAGGCCGGCATCGCCGAGGCCTGCGCCGCGATGAACAAGGCGAACAAGAAATAACCTCTAGCGATCGTGGGGGAGCGCCGCGAGGCGCTCCCCCGAACACTTACGAGGAGTGAGATGGCCAGTTTCGCGATAACGGAAGCCGCGACCGCCGCACCCGCGGGCTCCCGCCGCGGGGCGCCGCGCTGGCTCATCGCGTACATGTACATCCTGCCGGCCACTCTCATCATGGCCGCGATCACGTACTGGCCGATCCTCTTCCAGGTCTACATGTCGTTCACCGACTACGGGCTCCGCAACCTGCGGTTCGATGCCCCGGCTCCCAACTTCGTCGGACTCCAGAACTTCATCGATCTCATCACCAATGGCATCACGGTCATCCCCAACTTCAGCTTCTGGGGAATGCTCGCGTTCAACCTCTTCTGGACGTTCTCGAACGTGATCTTCCACGTGACGATCGGAATCCTCATCGCCGTAGTCCTGAACACGCCGGGCCTGCGCTTCCGCGGGTTCTACCGAGCGATCTTCATCCTTCCCATCGTCGTCCCGACACTCGTGGTCGCCACGGTGTGGCGGAACATGTTCGACACGGACTACGGCGCCATCAACCAGGGCCTCGCCGCGCTCGGCGGGCTCTTCGGCGTGACGCCGGACCATTTCCACATCCGCTGGATCGACCAGATCGACCCGCCGATCCCTGGCATCCCGCTACCGCTTTCGTACTTCGCCCTACTCATCACGAATATCTGGCTCGGGTGGCCATTCATGACGATCGTCGCGACCGGTGCGCTCCAGAGCATCAGCAAGGAGTATTACGAGGCTGCATCGATCGACGGCGCCTCTGGCGTACAGCAGTTCTTCCGCATCACGCTTCCGCTGCTTCGGCCCGCCATGATCCCGGCCGCCATGTACGGGCTCATCGTGACGTTCAACCTCTTCAACCTGATCTACATGGTCTCCGGGGGTGGCCCCTTGCGGCAGACCGAAATTCTCGTGACCACGGCGTTCCGTCTCGTCAACGAGCAACGTCTGTACGGTCTGGCCGCGGCCTTCGGGATCTACACGATGATCATCCTGCTCGTCCTCACGCTCCTGACGAATCGGATAACGAAGGCGACCGAGTCGTATGTCTAGTCAGGCCATGACGCTCGCCGTCCCGCGGCGCCGGCGCGCCTTCTTCCGCGCGGGCTGGGGCAAGCAGCTCATGCTGCAGGCAGTCCTCGTCTTCATCAGCTTCACGGTGCTGTTCCCGCTCGTCTGGGTCGTCAGTATGTCGCTCGATCCGCGGAACATCTCCCGTCCGACGGAGCTCACGCTCATCCCACCGGGCGCGTCCCTGCAGGCGTACCAGGAGGTGATCGAGCGGCCGACGTCGAACCCAGTGACACTCTTCCAGCTCGCCTTCAACAGCTTCGGCCTGGCGATGGGGGTCTCGCTCGGATCGCTCGGTCTTGGAGTCCTCGCGGCCTATGCGTTCTCACGGTTCCACTTCCCGGCCCGGCGCGCGCTGATGATCGCCATCGTGGCGGTCCTCATGGTGCCGTCGGTCGCGGCCCTGGCGCCGCTGTTCGTCTTCCTGAACAAGATCCAGATCAGCTCCGGCGACTTCTCGTTCAACTTGCGCAACTCGCTGCTCGGAGTCGGACTCGCGCTCACGTCGGGCGCCCTGCCCTTCGCGATCTGGAACCTCAAGGGTTACATCGATACGATCCCGAAGGAGCTCGAGGAGGCCGCGAGCCTCGACGGCGCATCGCCGACGCAAACGTTCCTCCGGATCATGCTGCCGCTCGCGACGCCGGCGCTCGCGGTGACGGCGTTCCTCGGGTTCCTCACCGGCTGGACCGAGTTCGTGATGAGCTGGCAGTTCCTCACGAACCCCGAGAACTTCACGCTCGCGATGGCCCTCTGGAACATCACCGGGCAATACGCGGGCAACACGCCGTGGTCGAAGTTCTCGGCGATGGCGATCATCGTGGCGCTGCCGGTTTCGGTCGTCTACCTGTCGCTGCAGAAATACATCGTGGGCGGGCTCACCGTCGGCGGGGTCAAGGGATAGGACCGCTCTGAGACTCGCCGCAATACAACACCGGGCGCGTGCGCCATTCGTGCAGCCGCTGGCCGGTGACCGGTTCTACGTTCGCCTCCTCTGCGAGGCCGGCGACCTCGCTGCGGTGCGCTGCCACTTCGCGGACAAGTACGCGGCGGGCGTGGAAGGGACGCTGTCGCTGTCGCGCGAGACGACCGACGGCGTGAGCGACTACTGGTCCGCCGTGCTTCCCGTCCCGACGTCTCGTCTCCGCTACTTCTTCGAGCTCACCGACAACGCCGGCGAGACGCGCTTCTTCAACGAGCACGGCTTCCACGACAAGCGCCCGGCCCGCAAGCACCACGCCGGTCACTTCTTCTATCCATATGACCTACCCATCGATCGCTTCGCCGTGCCGCCCTGGATCGCCGGGCGGACGTTCTACCTGATCTTTCCCGACCGATTCGCCAACGGCGACCAGATGAACGATCCGGCCTGGAAGCGGCCGTGGGGTGAGGCGCCGACCGTGAAGTCGTTCTTCGGCGGCGACATCCCCGGCATCCGCCAGAACCTCGGCTGGCTCACCGACCTCGGCGTCGGCGGTCTGTACCTCACGCCGGTCTTCGCGGCCCCCTCGAACCACAAGTACGACCCCGCCGACTACGAGCGGGTCGATCCGGGCTTCGGTACGAACGAGGATCTCGCGGCGCTCGTTCGCGATGCGCACGGGCGGGATATCCGGGTCCTACTGGACGGCGTCTTCAATCACTCGGGCGATCGGTGGTTCGCGTTCAAGGACGTCCGCGAAAAGGGCGAGGCCAGTAAGTACCGCGACTGGTTCTTCCGCATCGAGGGCTTTCCGGTCGACTTCGACGCAGTGAATTACGAGACGTTCGCGAACCGCGCGCGCAGCCATCCCAAGCTCAACACAGCGAACCCCGAGCTGCGCGAATATCTGGTCGGCATCGGCGAGAAGTGGATCCGGGAGACCGACATCGATGGATGGCGTCTCGATGTCGCGAACGAGGTCGACCACCGCTTCTGGCGCGCGTTCCGCGACCGCGTGAAGGCGGCCAAGCCCGACGCGTTCATCGTGGGCGAGGCCTGGCACGACGCGATCCGCTGGCTCGACGGGGCGCAGTTCGATTCGGTGATGCACTACCCGTGGCGCGATGCGGTACTCGACTATCTCCGCGGAGAGATCACACCGACCCGGTTCGCGGGCCGCACCGCCGCGATCCGAAACATGTACGACCTTTCCGCCACGCCCGGGCTCATGCATCTTCTCGGCAGTCACGACACCGCGCGCATCCGCACCGAGCTCGGCGGGAGCGCCGACCGCGCGCGGCTCGCCGCGATCCTTCTTCTGACCGCGACGGGCGCGCCGCTCGTGTACTACGGCGACGAGGTCGGGATGGAAGGCGGCGACGACCCCGACTCGCGCCGCTGCATGGAATGGGATCCGGGAAAGCAGGATCAGCGGATGCTGGGAACCTATCGCGCCTTGATCAGTGCCCGCCGCCAACGACCCTGGCTTTCGTGGGGCGCGTTCGAGGACGTCATGGCTGACGACGAGCGGCACGTCTACGCGTATCGCCGCACGTCGATCAGCCCGCTCGCTCCACCGGACGCGCCACGCGATGACATGTACGTCGCGATCAACACCGGGGATTTCCCGACCGACGTGTGCCTTCCCGACGGCAACCGTGTGGACCTTCTGACGCGGAAGCGGGTGAGCGGAGGTATTACGGTCGGAGCGCGCGACGCCGCGGTCCTCGTGCCTGCGTGAACACGTTCCTCGCGGCGCTCGTCGTCGTCGCGAGCCTCTTGCCGGCTGGGCCGTCCGCCGCGCCGACCGACTGGAGGGACGAGGCCATCTACATGGTGATGACCGACCGTTTCAAGAATGGCGATCCGACGAACGACCTCGACAGCGTCCCCGGCAAGGCTGATTGGTGGCAAGGCGGCGACCTTCAAGGCGTGATCGACGAGCTCGACTACATCAAAGGTCTCGGGATGACCGCGATCTGGATCACGCCGGTCGCGGAGCAGATGGGCGAGGGCTATCACGGCTACTGGACGCGCGATCCGTACAAGATCGACCCCCATCTCGGCGACATGGCCAAGCTGCAGGAGCTCGTCCGCACGGCTCACACGAAGGGCCTCAAGGTCGTGCTCGATGTCGTGATCAACCACCTTGGGTACGGTCATCCATGGCTCACCGACGATGAACACATCCGCTGGTTCCACGACCTCTGTCCGATCAACTTCGCGGACCAGAAGAGCGTCGAGGACTGCTGGCTCGCCGGGCTTCCTGATCTCAACACGGAGAACCCGTCCGTCCGCAGATATCTCAAGACTTGGGCGCTGTGGCTCATCGATCAGACCGGCGTCGACGGCTTCCGCGTCGATGCAGCGCGCCACCTACCCAAGGAATTCCTTCTCGACTGGACCGGCGCCATAAAGGCCCAGCACCCCGGGTTTTGGATCCTCGGTGAGGTCTATAGCTCCGGATACCGCTACCAGTCGGGCTTCCTCGACGCAGGGGTCGACGCGGTGACGGACTTCCAAACGTACGACAGCGTCCGCATTGGTCTCGACCCGCGCGGAAATCTCGGCCAGCTCACGACGTCGCCATCGCTCGCGGCCGACCTCGGCACGGGTCGCGAGGACGCGCGCGCCATCTTCATCGACAACCACGACGTGCCTCGTTTCGTCGGCCGCGATGTCCCCGACGCCGCCACGAAGGCGCGTCTCGAGCAGGCCATCGTGTATCTCTTCACGATGCCGGGGACACCGGTTCTCTACTACGGCACCGAGGTCGCGCTGCCTGGTGGTCCGGATCCGGACGACCGCCGTCCCATGCCTTGGACCGGCGGCGACGAAGACGTTCGACAGCTCGTTCGCGACGTCGCGACCCTGCGGCAGGCGACCCCGTCGCTTCGCCAGGGCTCGTTCGACGAGGTCCAGTCCGAGCGCGGTCTCGTCGTCTACGACCGTCGCGGCGGGCCCGACGTCGCAGTGATCGCGATCAACGGTGACGAGACGCGATCCGTCGACGTCCCGCTCGCGAAGCTCGGGCTCGACGCCGGCGTGCTCCACCGGACGATGGGTCCCGGGATCAGCGGTAGCGTCGATGGCAAGACGCTGCGCGTGACACTTGCGCCCCGCGCTGCCGGCGTTTTCCTCCTGGGAGCCGCGCCCGACGCGTCTGGGCTGCCGCTCTGGTCACTGCTTCTGCTCGCGGTCGCGGTCGTTCTTCTGGCGGCGGTTGTCACGCTGGCGCGACGACGATTCCTTCGTCGGGCCTGAGCTCGACCCGGGTCGGATCGACGGGCTCGCCATCACGTGTGTGGTCGGTCGAGAGTGCGATCCTCTCGGCGCCGCTTCCGAGCGAGACGACCTGCGCTGACTTGGTGAAGTTCAGCGCGACCAGGATCTGCTCGCCCTCGGCCTCGCGCGCGTACGCGAAGACCCCGCGGGGCGCGGCAACGGTGCGGTAGGAGCCGCGGCGCAGCGCCCGCGAAGACTTGCGGAGCCAATTCAACCGGCGATACAGAGAGAAGAGCGACGCCGGATCGTCGCGCTGCGCGGCGACGTTATTCCGAGCGAAGTCGCCCATCGGGAGCCACGGATCGCCGGTCGTGAAGCCCGCATTGGAAGACACGCCCCACTGCATCGGCGTGCGCTCGGGGTCGCGGCCGTCGACGTCGACGACCCGCGCGGGCGGGATCGGCACATCGGTCATCCCGATCTCTTCGCCGTAGTAGATGAACGGCGTCCCGCGAAGGGTGAGGAGCATCACCGCGGCGACGCCGGCCCGCTCCGGACCGTACCGGGATATCGCGCGCGAGCGATCGTGATTCGAAAGCGTGTAGTCGGGCCACGCGTGCGCCGGCAGGAGCCGCTCCCACTCCTCGACCACCGCTCGAAAGCGCTCCGCGACCCACGGCTGCTCGAGGAAATGGAAGTTGAACGAGAGCTGCAGCTCGTCGTCCTCGCCGTAGTAGCGCACGTGGCGTCGCAGATTCCGCACGCCGATCTCGCCGACGGCCATGCGGTCGCCGTCGTATGAGTCGAGCACCTTCCGCCAGCGGCGGTGGATCTCGTGTACATCGTCGAGATCCCAGTTGCGCCGCCGCGGCCAGCCTCGAAGCTGGAAGCGCGGGTTGTCGCGCAGGCGCTCGTCTCTGATCAGGCCGGATGCCACGTCGACGCGAAACCCATCGACGCCGCGATCGAGCCAGAAGCGCATGACGTCATCGATCTCCTTGCGCACCGCGTCATTGCGCCAGTTGAGGTCGGGCTGCTCGGGCAGGAAATGGTGCAGGTAGTACTGGCCGGTTTGCTCATCTTTTGTCCACGCCGCGCCGACGCGACGGAAGACCGCGCGCCAGTTATTCGGCGGTCCGCCGCGATGCCCGTCGGCCCAGATGTAGTAGTCGCGCTTCGGATCGGTACGCGACGATCGGGCGGCTTTGAACCAGGGGTGCTGGTCCGAGGTGTGACCCGGCACGATGTCGACGATCACCCTGATGTTCCGGCGGTGGGCTTCCGACAAGAGGCGATCGAAGTCGGCGAGCGTCCCGAAAGTGGGATCGACGTCGCGGTAATCGGATACGTCGTAACCGAAGTCGGCCATGGGCGAGCGATAGAAAGGAGAGAGCCAGATCGCGTCGATGCCGAGCGATCTTGGCGTGCCGTCGTTCAGATGATCGAGGCGAGCCGTGATGCCGGGCAGATCCCCGACGCCGTCCCCGTTCGAGTCCTGGAACGAGCGGGGATAGATCTGGTAGAAGATGCCTTCGCGCCACCACGTTCCGCGCACGCGCCGATTGTGCCGATTAGCCTCGTGCCGTGATGACGGAGGCCCTGCAGGACCGCTACGCGCCGAACGGCACGTGCTTTGGGTGCGGTCCCAAGAACGACAAGGGCTTGCGGATCAAGAGCCGCGTGAGCGGTGACGACGTTGTGGCGACCTGGCATGCCGAGAAGTTCCATGAAGCGTTCGAGGGAGCGCTTTCCGGCGGAATCGCGGGCACGCTCCTCGATTGCCATTCCAACTGGACCGCCGCGTACCACCTCATGCGCCGCGCGAATGCCGACACGCCGCCGCCACGGCTCGCGGGACGTTCGTCGCGGTGAAGTCGGGCCATCCCGCATACCACCGCTGGTAGCCGTGGCTTTTTCCCAAACTGGTGGCGCACGCATCGGAAAGTCGTTCGCCTGGTCGCTCAACGCAACGTGGCCATTGGCGAAGCTGACCGTGAAAGAGACCGAGCTGAGAATATCGGTCCTCGGCTTCACGTGGATCCTTCCAAAGAGCTCGATCCGAAGGCTCAGCAAGTACCGCGGCGCTTTTTCAACGGGGCTGCGGATCGAGCATTCGATTCCGCGCCGTCCACCCTTTGTTGTGTTCTGGACATTTGCGTTCCCGGAGCTGAACCAAGAGCTTGAGCGCTGCGGGTACACGGTATCGGCCGATCGATGACGTGACGCCCTGACACACGTGCGCATCTTCCGTAATACCCCGCGACGTTAGGCAAACCTCCCCGTCGCGTTTGCGAGTCCCGTCTCGATGCATACGGTCGACGTCATCTCCGAAGCACTCGTCTCCTGGTCACTTCATCAGCGGGACGCGCCGATCTCCGCGCGCGAGCGCCTCGCGGCGTACGCACCTCGGGCCGTCAAGCGGGGCGCGTTCACGCTCGTGACCTGTCACCGCGTCGAGGTCTTCGCATGCCTGCCCGCCAGTATCGAGCCGCACACCTGGTTGTGCGGAACCGTCGACGCCTCCGACGTCCCGCTGGGCGCGGCCGTCGTCCGCACGGATGCCGCCGCGGTGCTCCACCTCTTCCGCCTCGCGGCTGGTCTCGATTCCGCCATCGCCGGCGAGCGTCAGATCCTCGGCCAGCTCCGTCGGGCGTACGCCGGTCGCGGGACGCCGCTGCCATCGATGCTCTCGGCCGCGGTAGAGCGGGCGCTGCATCACGGTCGCCTTCTTCGTGCCCAGAGCTCGCTCGGCTCCGTCACGCGGTCGATCGGCTCGCTCGCGGTGGACGATCTGCTACGCGACCTGGCGGAGCCGACCCGCGCAACGGTCCTCGTCGTTGGGGCCGGCGAGGTCGGCAAGCTCGCGGTCCGGGCGCTCCGGCGTCGTGTCGGCCGGATCCTTGTCGTCTCTCTGTCCGGCGGCAGCGCCGAAAGGGCGGCCGCGGACGCGGGCGGTGAGGCGGTCGCCCTCGCGGACATCGGCCAGGCGATCGATGCAGCCGACGCCGTTATTTCCGCGGCCGACACGCGCGGCACTGTCCTCACCGCCGACCTTCTGACCGCCCGCGTCGCGGCGCGCCCGCTGGTCGTCGTTGACATCGCGATGCCGCGAAGCGTCGCTGCGGATGCTCGGCTTCTCGATGGTCTTCGTTACCGGACGGTCGACGATCTCGGGTCCGAAACGAGGGTATCGCCTGAGGTCATCGTCGCCTGCGAAGAGGCGTGCCGCGCCGCGGCCGCAAAGTTCATCGACGAGAGCACGGCACGCGATGCCGCCCCGGTCATCGCCGCGCTGCAGGCGCGCGCCGATGATCTGCGCAGACGAAAGCTCGATCGCGCGCTCGCAAAGCTGGGACACCTGAACCAGCGCGACCGCGACGTCGTCGCCGGCCTCGCGCAGGCCCTCGCGCGCGGGCTTCTCCACGAGCCTACGGCGGCGCTTCGGACCAAACCCTCACGGGCCGGCGCCGC
>VBDV01000154.1 GCA_005882765.1 Chloroflexota bacterium
GGGCGACGACATATCGAACGTTTCGCCAGTGCTCCTCGTCGTATGGCTCCAAGAGGTGCTCAGCCACATGGAAAGCCTTGACGAAGGAGTCAACATCGTCCGCAGGCATCCGCCGCATTCGCACTTGCTCCTCTGGGTCGAGGCAGCACCCAAGTTTGATGCAGAGCTCGTCCAGAAGTGTCTTCATCGGGTCTTCGCCCTTCCGTAACCGCCGCTCACCCCGAAATCAAGACTCCCGACTGAGCCAAGTGTCGCGGTCCAGGGGAAGCAAGACGGGACCAGCCCGCGTGTGATCAGTCGGACTCTGCCAATTCGTCGCCGAGGTCTCACCTACTGTGGTTTGAACCGGGCCCGCAAATAACGTAGAGGCGAGGCGGCACCGTGCTGCTGACGATCCAGACAACGCACAGACCTGCGACGGACCTTGGGTATCTCCTGCACAAGAACCCCGCTCGTGTGCAGCAGTTCGAGCTGTCCGCCGGATCCGCGTGGGTCTTCTACCCCGAGGCGCAGGACGATGCCTGTACTGCTGCGCTCCTCGTCGACCTCGACCCGATCGCGCTGGTGCGAGGGCGGATCGGCGCGCGGGATGGCGGACTCTTGGACCAGTACGTCAACGACCGGCCTTATGCGGCCAATTCGTTCCTTGCGGCGGCCATCGCACAGGTCTACGGAAGTGCGCTGAACGGGCGCTCTGACGAGCGCGCCGAACTGGCGGACACGCCGATCCCCCTTGTCGCTAGGATCCCGGCGCTTCCGAGTCGTGGCGGTCCCGGTCTCATCGAGCGACTGTTCGCGCCCCTTGGCTACGAAGTAGAGGCCAGCCGTCAGCCGGTCGATCCCGGTCGGCCTGAGTGGGGCGAGAGCGCCTACTACAACCTCGTCCTCCGCGGGATCGTGCGGCTGCAGGATTTGCTTCGGCACCTTTACGTCCTCATCCCGGTGCTCGACGACGACAAGCACTACTGGGTCGGTCGGGACGAGATCGACAAGCTCCTCAGCCGAGGAGAGGGATGGCTCGCAGCGCATCCCGCACGTGAGCTCATCACCGACCGGTACCTGCGGCGTCAGCGACATCTCACCCGCGAGGCGCTGGCGCGGCTGAGCGCGGACGAGGCACCCGATCCGGATGCGGCAGAGGCAGCCCACACCGCGGAGGAGGCGCTGGTCGAGGAGCCGCTGCGTTTGAACGAGGAGCGCATCGCCAGCGTGTCTGCGGTGCTGACGAGCGCTGGCGCTAAGCGGGTGCTCGATCTGGGCTGTGGCGAGGGCCAACTGATCCAGGCGCTGCTCAAGAACCCGGCGTTCGAGCAGGTGACGGGCGTCGACGTTTCCGTCCGTTCACTCGAGACCGCCGCGCGTCGTCTGCGACTCAAGGAGATGCACGAGACGGCCCGGGCGCGCGTGCAGTTGCTGCACGGATCGCTCGTATACCGCGATGCCCGACTCGATGGGTTCGACGCGGCAGCTGTCGTGGAGGTCGTCGAACACCTGGATCCATCGCGTCTGGCGTCCTTCGAGCGCGTCATCTTTCAGCACGCGCGTCCAACAACGGTCGTCCTTACGACTCCCAACCGTGAGTACAACGTGCGCTTCCCATCGCTCCCCGCCGAGCGAATGCGCCACCGTGATCACCGCTTCGAGTGGTCGCGCACCGAGTTTCAGGCGTGGGCGGTTCAGGTCGCCAGGACTCATGGGTACACCACGCGGTTCATTCCGGTCGGTCGAGAAGATCCCGAGGTTGGTCCGCCGACGCAGATGGCGGTGTTCACCCGATGAACATTCCGCTGCCCGAGTTCGCGCTTGTTGTCCTCGTGGGAGCGTCAGGTTCAGGGAAGTCGACGTTCGCCGCGAAGCACTTCAAGTCGACAGAGGTGCTCTCCTCGGACTGGTGCCGCGCGGCGGTGTCCGACGACCCGAACGACCAGGCGGCCACGAAAGACGCGTTCGAGCTCCTGCACTACATCGCGGCAAAGCGACTCCGAGCGATGAAGCTCACCGTGGTCGATGCCACGAACGTGCAGCCGGAGTCGCGGAAGTCATTGATTCAGCTCGCGCGTGACAACGATGCACTACCCGTGGCGATTGTGTTCGACGTACCGGAGCGGATCTCTCAGGAGCGCAACCGCGCGCGACCCGACCGCGACTTCGGTCCCCACGTCGTCCGGCAGCAGGCCCAACAGCTTCGGCGCTCGCTGCGCGGGCTCCAGCGCGAAGGACTTCGTTACGTCTGGACCTTCGAGAGCGTCGAGGAGGTCGACGCGGCGACGATCACGCGGCAGCGTCTCTGGACCGACAAGAAAAACGAGAAGGGTCCGTTCGACATCATCGGCGATGTTCACGGCTGCTACGACGAACTGGTTCAGCTTCTTGGGCGTTTGGGTTATCAGGTACGGCACCCCGAAGACGGCGAAGTAGGGATCAGCGTCACGCCGCCCGAGGGGCGGCGCGCTGTGTTCCTTGGCGATCTCGTGGACCGCGGCCCGAACGCGCCAGACGTCCTTCGATTGGTCATGGGCATGGTCGAGAGTGGCGCCGCGTTCTGCGTTCCCGGTAACCACGAGGCCAAGCTGCTTCGCAAGCTCCGCGGCAAGGACGTACAGCTCACGCACGGGCTCGCTCAGACCGTCGAGCAGCTTGACCGCGAGACGGCGGAGTTCCGTGAGCGGCTCGCGAAGTTCATCGACGGGCTGATCAGCCACTTTGTGCTTGACGACGGCAAGCTTGTTGTGGCACACGGAGGGATGAAGGCCGAGTACGCCGGACGCGCGTCGGGCCGGGTGCGCGAGTTCGCGCTCTACGGAGACACGACCGGCGAGACCGACGAGTTCGGGCTTCCCGTCCGCCTGAACTGGGCCGCTGACTACCGGGGTCGCGCAATGGTCGTTTACGGGCACACGCCCGTCCGCGAGCCCGAGTGGCTCAACAACACGATCAACATCGACACCGGCTGTGTGTTCGGCGGCGCGCTCACCGCACTCCGCTACCCGGAGAAGGAGCTCGTCAGCATCCCTGCGGCGCACACCTATTACGAGCCGGCCCGTCCGTTCCTCGCTGCGGAGGAGCACGCCCCGCGGCTGACGGCGCAGCAGCGCCATGACGAGCTGCTTGAGCTCGAGGACGTGATGGGCAAACGCATTGTGACCACGCGTCTCGCGGGAAAGGTGACGGTGCGCGAGGAGAACGCGGCCGCGGCGCTCGAGGCTATGAGCCGCTTCGCTGTGGACCCGCGGTGGCTTGTGTATCTGCCACCGACGATGTCGCCGTCGGAGACGAGCTCCATCCCGGGACTGCTTGAACATCCGACTGACGCCTTCGCCTACTACCGCGGACGCGGCGTAGGCCGAGTCGTCTGCGAAGAGAAGCACATGGGGTCCCGCGCGATTGTGGTCTTGTGCACTGATCCCGTCGCGGCCGAACGGCGATTCGGTATGCAGTCCGCCGCCGGCGGGATCGTCTACACACGAACGGGGCGGCCATTCTTCAGCGACCCGACGCTTGAAGCTGCTCTTATGGAGCGGCTGCGCGCCGCCGCGGGCGGGGCCGGTCTCTGGGACGAGCTCAAGACGGACTGGGTTCTCCTGGACTGCGAGCTCATGCCGTGGTCCCTCAAGGCGCGCGAGCTGATTCAGCAGCAGTACGCGCCCGTGGGCGCCGCCGCCCGGGCAGCCTTGTCCGAGGAGCTCGCCGTGCTCGATGTGCGGCCGCAGCCCGAGCTTTCGGACCTCGTGGCGAAGCGCCGCGTGCAGGTCGCGGATATCGAGGCGTTCAGCGAGGTCTACCGCCGCTACACGTGGGACGTGAACGGGATCGGCGATGTCCGACTCGCGCCCTTCCACATACTCGCGAGCCAGAACCGCGTGCACAGCGACCAGCCGCACGCCTGGCATCTCGAGCGACTCGGTCGGCTCGCGTCAATGGACGGCTCGGTGATCATCGCCACACCTTCCATGGACGTCGACCTCGCCGACCCCGCCAGCGAACAGCGCGCGGTCGAGTGGTGGGAATCGTTGACGGCGCGCGGCGGCGAGGGCATGGTGGTCAAACCATCGGACTTCACCGTGCGGTGGAAGAGCGGGGTCGTGCAGCCGGCGCTCAAGGTCCGTGGGCGCGAATACCTGCGCCTTATCTATGGGCCGGACTACACGCAGCCCGCGCACCTCGAGCGCTTGCGGGAGCGTGGTCTTGGCGCGAAGCGATCGCTTGCCACGCGTGAATTCGCCCTCGGCCTCGAGGGGCTCGAGCGTTTTGTTCACGAGGAGCCCCTGCGCCGGGTACACGAGTGCGTGTTTGCGGTCTTGGCCCTGGAGAGCGAGCCGGTCGACCCCCGCCTCTAATCCCACAACTCCCGTTATCAGCCTTCGTTCGGGAGTGTGAGCCGGTCGAACCATGAAAGGTATTCATCGCTAAGCCGTGCTACGAGGGGCGAAGTCGGTGCCTCGTACTCGGCCGAGGCGAGCACATCCCGGAAATCGGTCTCAGCGGCGCGTAGCAGAGACTCGAGCCTCACCAGATTGCCGCCACTCAAGCGGACCGCCGCAAGTAATACGCGGCTGCGTCCCTGCTCCTTCGCGCTCGGGTCATAGCCGTCTGCCAACTCCTTTGCGCGAACTCGTTCGAAAGGTGCGAAGGTGCCGGCGATGGCGCGGTCCACGAGTTTCGAGTTGAATTCAACGCCGCCGGGCCATGCGCTTCGCAGTTGCTCTAATCGGTCGGTCATCAGAGCGGGATGCCCAGAACCACCGGCATTCCGGCCGAGTGTACGCAGCCAGGGCCCTCGGGTACCTTTGACCGGCTTCGATTTCGAGTCCCTATCCCGCGCGGCACATCGGGCCGAGCTCGCATCCCGAAGGCGTTTGATCTGCGAGGGTGCGAGGGCGCGTCTCGCGCTCGACCTGACGGGTATCTGATTGCAGATCAGGTGAGGCGAGCCCAGTTACGAATCAGAAGCGCGCCGTTGCGGCCGCCTCGGCACTGAGAGTTTTTCTTGCTGGCCAACGAGGGTCGGCCGGACAATTGATTGCGTGCGCATAGAACACGATCGCCGGACACTAGCCGGCGAACTCGCACGGGTCGCCGGAGTTTCCACAGACGATGTCGATCGAGCAATCTTGTCGAACCACGAGGGATACCCGGCTGAGAGACGGAACATGGTGTCAACTCTCGCATCGGTCGCTTGGATGACCGCATTACTGCGGTCGCTAGATCAGAGTGAGCGCGACGTTTGGCTGCTGGAGACGGGACAGGACGAGGAGACTCGCATCGCTCGCCTGCTCCGAGGCCGCATTCCAGATGTGTGTGGCGACCTGGCCGAGGCGCAGGCCGGCCCCTTCGACGTGATGTGGGACGGGAACTGGCCGCATGGGGTTGCGCTCCTTCGCCTGCGCGGCCAAATCCCCGCTGGCGCTCGACCCGGTCAAGTGCTCGTGGGGAGTGACGGCGGCGGCACTCGGATCGAGATACGCGTAGTTGCGGATAAGGACGGCGTCTTGACAGGAGATGTGCTTTCGGAAACGTGGAAGGACCCGCCGTTCGAGGATGTGTGGCTGGAAACGTATCGACGTCTAGCGACGGCGTATCCGGAGGAAGTTCCTGAGATTCGCCCTCGCCGATGAGTCACGCCGGTGCCTGTCCCATGGCGGCGGGGTCGACGCTGCCGCGGGACTTGCTGCTCGGCATTACGGTTCATTGCCGAATGCGGACCTGACTGCGAATCAGGTCCCTCACGAGAACCATTTTTCTCTGTCTATGAGCCGCTCGCTCCGCTAACCCCGCTCCGAGGCCACGAAGCTTCCTAGGTTGTCTTGATTCACGCGGGTCTGGCTCCCGTCCGCGGCGATAACGAGTAGCGCGCGACTTTGATCGGTCGCGAACACGGTGCTGCCATCACCTGAGATCCACACTTCACCGATTTGCGCACCGGTGGCTATTTTCGCGAGCGGCTTGAGATCGGGGATTCGAAGAACCGTGATGCCGTCGTTGGCCGCTGCGTAGAGCCGGAGGCCATCCGGTGATACGGGCACGGTCGACGGCGTGCCGCCGGCGTTGGCCACGGGGAAAAGCCATGCGAACGGGCCCGGATCAGTAAGCTTCTGCGGCGTTGGCAGCGGCCCGAGGAGCGCCTGCGTCCTCAGATCGATGACCTGCATCACATCGCCGAACGCGGGGTATTGATGCAGATAAAGAAGTTGTCCATCGGGAGTGAAGATCGGCGCGAGCCAGAAGGGATTCCGCATATCGGCCTGTACCACGCCGGTGCTGGTCAGAGTAGTGAGGTCGAAGAACCAGACCTTGCCGTCGAAATGGCAGAAGACCGCAAGAGTGCGACCGCCGGTTACGACCTTCGGCGCGATCCCAGGACCTGGGCAGGAGGGAAATTTCTGCCCGGCCTGCCCGTCAATCGCTGCGGCCACTTGGACCAGGCCGCTCGCTGTCACGTTGAAGGCGGTCAGTCGTAGGGGGCTGCCCCAGTCGACGATTGTGTACAACCGCTTCGAATCGGGGGCGAAGACGAGCGTCGACCACGTCAGCGCATTGGTCTGACCGCTCATGGTCAGGCCGGGGTGCGACGCGTTGGGGTCATGACCGAGCGGCGTGACCTGGGACAACCCGCTCTGCAGGTCGATCACCTGGACGTATGCGAGTGATCCGAGGAGCGCCAACCATCGCCCATCGGAGCTGAAAGCGGCGTCGAGGACCGCGCCGCCGGGTGTCGGCCCGTACGAGCGCAGAAGTGCGCCGTCGGACGCTGAGTAGGCGTTGACCTGGTCGCCGACGACGAACAGCTGGCTCCCGTCAGCCGAGCGCCAGAAGTGGCCCAGCCCTGCGTCCAGGCGCCCGACGATTTTTCCTTTCGGGTCCACTCCGATGAACGATGCGGGGGCGCCCTGCGGCGGGTTCACGCTGACCCAGGCGATCTGCGCGGCCGGGCTGTTCCGCGTAATCGGCTGTGGGATCGGCGGGGGAAGCGACGGGCGCGGCGTAGCGCTGGCCGAAGCATTTGCGCTTGCGGTGGGGCTCGTGGTTTCTCCGGGCCCTGCGGCTTGCTGCCGGAACGCCGAGAGCTCGCGGCCGGCGAAGAGCGCGGCGACTGCAACGACGACGGTGGCGAGCGTCAACGCCAGCGATCGCGCGAGCGGCGAGCCTGAGCGACGCTTCGCCAATTGCTCGAACGGCGGAAGATCGAGATGAGCGGGCCGTCGAAGGATGCGCTCGAGGCGTTCTTCTTCGTCGCGCTCGTCGTTCATCCTCCGCCGCCTCGTCGCCCGTACGCCGCTAAGAATGCGCGTCGGCCGCGCGCGATTCGCGATTTGATCGCTTCATCGCTGCGCCCCGTCAACTCTGCGATCTCTCCACGAGTGAAACCTTGGGCATAGTGAAGGACGAGCGCGACCGCTTGATCGGGCGAGATCGCTCGTAGCGCTTCACGGACGGCGATCGCCTCGACATCCAGCGCGTCCTGCGGGTCGCGGTCCGTGTCGAGAAACGGCAGAAACGCGATGATGCGGCGACGACGAAGCCACTTCGTTCCCAGACGCGAAGCGATCGTGTAGAGCCAAGCGCGCGCGCTCGCCGGCTCGCGCAGCGCGCTCTCGTCTCTCATACCTACGACGAAGGTCTCCTGCATTAGATCGCTTGCCACCTCCCGGTCTCCAGTGAGCCGCAATAGATAGCCGGCCAACTCCGCGGCGTGTGCTTCGTACAGCTCGCGCCAGGGCAAGCGGTCAGCGACCCTCGTCGCTTTCACGGGTCCATCTAGCACGTGCTCACTATGTAAGGGCCTCGACAGGGACGGAATGGGTGCACCCTCCTGGCGCGAGACGCCGCTGTCGTTCGTGCTCCGGAAACGAGCTTGTTAAAAGTCAGGTATCAGGTGAGTCAGGTGAGCTTCCGAGAAATCAGGGAAGCATCGCGATTCCCGCGAACAGCGACTTCGATCAATAGCGGTGCGGGTCCAAGCTGGGGAGGGTGGATTCGAGCCACCGATTACCTGATCCAGAGTCACGTGCCCGTAAAACGCCCTCACAGAGGAGATTCCCAGAATTGGGCCGATCCGGCCTTCAGAAATCAGGGGGGATCAGGCGCCCAAGAAAATCAGGGCCGGGAACGAACATCAACCTACGGACTCAAGTAGGCATATGACGAACTCGCTCGACGGTGCGTTGAAGTGCAGTGGCGACAGATTGCTGAATCTGCCCGATCACTGCGTTTTCCCAAAGAACATCTACCAATGCCTCGTTCGGGTAGCCGCGAGCACCCGTTCCCGCTGCTCGCCCTAACTGCGCCGCAACGACTCGAAGCATTTCGTTGAATGCTCGAAGTCCAGCACCCCCGCGTACCGCATCTGTTCTGCCGACCTCGTATTCGCCACGGGCCGAGAGCGTTAGTTCATCAACGAGAACCGCTAGAAACCTCGCAGGGTTCGAACTCGTGGCTGCTTCGAGCAGCTCACGTCGAAGACCGACTGCTATCCCTAGGTGATTCGCCCCGATGTCCATGTCGCCTCCTCAGCGTCTTCACGCGCGGCCTCATCGCAGCCCTGTGGTCGCCGCGAGCAAGCGGCGAGTCTTCCGCTACGCGATCTTGAACTCGTATGGACCAGTTGGATGGAGGACTTGAAACTCGTCTTCTCCGATGCGGCGGTACGCCACCCTCAAGTTCGGTAGGAGCCTCACCACTTCAGGCAGGAGTCGCATCTTGTCGAAAACCCGGATCGGATGGTCGGTGAGGATGAACACATTGACCTCGCCGACTCCGGCGTCGTGACCATCAACCGTGGCCAGGTCTCCCAATAGAAGTTCGAGCGGCTCTTCCAACCGGACCATTGCGTCGAACGCTTCTCGCGCCGAGCTTCGCAGTTGAAGGACTAGTTGGTAGTGAGGTTCAGCCTCTAAGGTCATTGGCGATGATCGCGCCGCGTAAAGTGCCTTCGATCAGGTGCCCGTGAGCGATGCTTCGGTGAAAAGTGGCCTACGAGGTGCGAAATCATTGGCTGCTGGGGAGGGTGGATTCGAACCACCGATTACCTGATCCAGAGTCTGTGAGCCATCAAATGAGGTGGAGATCGCGTGTCGAGCACGAATAGGTGCGGCGAGCGGTCCCAAATCGACAGGTGGTTAGGTAGTCAGGAGTTGCATTCTGGTCGGCGTGTCCGGCCGCAACTCACTGGGAACAGCCGCGGCAAGAAGCCTGTGCCGATGTGCGGTCGCACTGGGGGCAGTGCTGTTGGTGGCCGGTTGCGACCCAACGGAGTATGTCTACGTCACCAACGGCAGTGACGTGCCAATCGTCCTGTTCGAGTTCGATCGAAATCCTCGTTACCAGCAAACGGTC
>VBDV01000124.1 GCA_005882765.1 Chloroflexota bacterium
AGCCGGTAGAGCAGCGGTTTCGTAAACTTCCGCGTTCGATCCAGCCGGCGATCACGAAAAATCAGTCGAAACGGCGCATCGACGGGCGGCAGGCACCGAATCCGTCACCCCGAACTCCCGTTCACCTCTACGCGTACGCCGCGCTATCACGTCGCGGCTTCTTCTGGCTGTATGGGCTCATTCGGGCCGGCCAACAGAATCAGTGACTGGATCGGCACCGCCTCGAGGGTAGAGGCAGAGGTCTGCAAAACCGTTCGTGCGTCGCGACGCTTCCTAAGACAGAGATCGACCAGACCTTATGTCATGTGATGAGCTCGCGCAGGCCGTGGATGGCCTCCTGGCTGTGAGGTGTGCGGCCCGACATTCGCGCGGCAGGCGTAGTTTCCATCTTCTACGACCCGATTGGGCGGCTAACTCCCGATCGGCCGCCTCTCGCCACCGATCGTCGATCTGCATGGCTTTGTCTCTCACGCAAGGCTGGTATTCGTTGAGGAGGATTGCGTGGTCAGCGTGCTTGACGATGAGCACACAATCGATGTCTGAACAAGCAGGCAGCGAACGCGCCGCCGATCAGTTACGACCGCGCCCTCAAGTCGGCGATCGCGCAAAGTCACTTTGGCGATCTGCCGGATGAGATACGCGAGTCGCTCCTCACCCGCGCGACCCGCATCGATGTGCCGGCGTGCGCTTACATAACCCGACCAGGCGACCTCCCGCGGACGCTCCTTGTCGTAACCGGGCTCGCGCGGATCGGCACCGTGAGCGAGACGGGCGATGAGCTGACGCTCCTCTGGGCGCATTCAGGCGAGTGGCTGGGCGTCGCCTTCATCGTGGAGCCCACTCCGAGATCGGTCGCGCTGCCGCCCGAAGCCTTCATCCAGGCGGTCACGGACCTGACGTACCTCGACATCCCGGCGACGCTCGTGCGGGAGTACGCGCGAAGCGATGCGGCGGTCGCGTGGGTCATCGCGCAATTCCTCAACGACCGGCTGTGGCTGGCCGTCCGCGAGATCCTGCTCTACGCGCACGGTGACCTTCGGTCACGGATCGCGCACCGGCTCGTCGAGCTCGCTCTCCACCAGCCTCCAGCAGCGCCGCTGATCGCGACGATCACCCAGGACGAGCTCGCCAAAGCCGTCGGCGCCGCGCGCCCCTCGGTCGCGCGGATCTTGGCGGACCTCAAGCGGGAAGGCCACATCCGATCGGTCCGCGGCGGACTGTTAATTGCGCGACCCTCCGAGCTGGTGGAGCCCGGTCAGCACGGAGCGGCCTGAGCGCACGACCTATCGCTGTCACAGGTGTGACAGCGCGCCCGTCCCGCCGTGACTGACCCGCGCCGCGTCGTTCACGACACTTCGCCACGTGGCAGATTTGCGAACCGAGCGGTTCCGGACGGCGGGTGGCAGCACGGATCTCGCGGTGACGGCGATGGCCGTCGCGGCGATGCTCGCGTACCCGATCGCGTTCGCCGCTGAGAGCGTTGAGACCGAAGACACCGTCACGGCGTTGCTGTCGCTGGGCCGCGATGGCGCGCAGGGCTATCTCTTTGGTCACCCCAGGACCGCCGAAACGCCCTTCGCTCGGGAGACACCGTGAGCGCCGAGCGCATAGAGAGGCTGCGCGTGCTCATCGCTGACGATCACCAGGTCGTCCGCGAGCAGCTCGCGACGCTTCTGAACTCCGAAGACGACGTGCAGGTCATCGGCCTCGCTCCTGATGGCGCTGGTGCGTTGGACCAGGCGACGGCGCTCACGCCCGACGTGCTAATCCTTGACCACAACATGCGCGGACTCCTCTCGGGGCTCGATGTCATCCGTGCGCTCGGTCATGCGCAGCTGGCAACGCGCGTCGTTATGTACACGATGGCGACCGAAGTCTGCGACGCGGCGCGCGCCGCGGGCGCGGCCGCGTGCATTTCGAAGGACGCGCCCTACGACATGCTCCTCGATGCGGTGCGCGCCGCCGGCGGTGGCCGAACGCCTTGACGCGATAGCGATTGGAACCGACGCTCGACCCGTGAGCGAGAACCGGAAGCTCCGTGCCTTTTACGAAGCCGACAGCTTGCACACCGAGATCTATGACGCCCTGGGCGCGAGCCTCGTCACGGGCAGCTCCGTGGAGGGCGACACCGACTTCTACCGGCGACTGGCCAGGGAGACAGGTGGACCGATCCTCGAGGTCGGGTGTGGCACTGGTCGGGTGGCCACGGCCCTCGCGGCGGATGGTCACGAGGTCGTGGGCATCGACCTCTCTGCGCCAATGCTGCGTCTCGCACAGCAGCGGCGAGAGGCGTTGTCCGCCGATGCAGCGGCCCGCCTCTCGTTCCATCTAGCGGACATGACGACCCTCGATCTCGGACGCGACTTCGCGCTCATCGTGGCGCCCGCCCGGGTCTTCCAGTTCATGCTCACATCCGCCGCACAGCGGGAGGCGCTGGCGGCACTTCGGACCCATCTGCGCCCGAATGGTCGGCTCGTCCTCGACCTGTTCGACCCACTGCTGGACCGCGTCGTCCCGAGCGCCGACGTCACCACGCGAGGCGGCGAGCTCATTCATCCAACGACCGGAAACCGCGTGACGTGGGAGATCACGGGGCGGAGGCCCGATCCGGCCCGCCAACTCATCGTCGACGATTGGACATTCAGCGAGATCGACGCATCTGGCGAGGTGCTTCGGACCGCCACCGAGCAGCTCACCCTGCGCTGGTCCCTGCGGAGCGAGATGCGGTATCTCTTCGAGCTGCTCGGCTTCGAAGTGGTTGCCGACTACGGCGACTTCAGGGGCGGGCCACCCGCCTACGGCCGCGAGCAGGTCTGGGTTCTGGGCCACGCGAAGGGCTGACTTTCGACAATTGCCGGGCGCCGCCACGCGACCCCGCGGAGGTCACAGATGCGGGACGTGCGTTGACCTGTCCGCAAACGACGGGCCCCAGCTTCAAACCGGCGGTCTCGCCCTTCGGCGGTAGTCGCGCCGGATGAAGTCAGGGGCGTATGGCAAGTAGCGCCGCTGCCTCTTGGGATCGAGTGCGAAGAAGCTCCACTGCACGATGCCGGCGCAGTTCCGGCTGCCGCAGCGACAGCGTGAGCGCACGTCGCTGAACGCGTTCAGGCGGTAGTCGATCGTGATCTCTTCACCTTTTCTGAGCGCGCGCCAGGCAAAGACCTTGACGCCGCTACGCATCGCGTTTGGCTCGCAGGAGTGATTGAGATAGCAACCGGGCGGCAGAAGGACCGCGCTGCGGTCGAAATCCAGTTCGGTGAGGTGGCGCCCGTCCTCGGCTGAGAGCTGTGCCTCCTGTCGCGGCGAGACGACCCTGCCGTGGCGCCGACGAAAGATGAACTCACCCTTGCGGAACGATCGCAACGCGAAGACTCCTTTGCCCTTCGGAGGGGCGTCGCGTACGACGACATCGGTAATCATCGCCGGCCGTCACTCACAGCGCCCGCGATGGCGGCTTCAAATTCCGCCTGCTGCGCCTCGATCGCGAGCAGCCGCTGGGAGACTGTGCCGTCAAACGAGGAAGATGGCGTAGCTCTGACTTTGGAACGTCTCCTTCTGACCTAGACCCCGCACGGTCTCCGGGCACAGCCGCCAGCGCCGCTCATCCTTGAGGTGGTGCTCCGCTCGCGGACTCCTCAGAGGTCCAGAGACGTGAGCCCCAGTGCTCGACCACTTTGCCATTCTCAAGACGAAGGAGATCAATCGTCTCTCTTACCACTTCCTTTCCTCCTCGTCTTCCGTTCCACCGGAGCCGGACCGCGATTTTGTCGCCTTCGGCGACCGCGTCGACTATGCGCACTGCGAGTTCGTCGTATGAGCGGCGTGCCGCTGCGACAACATCCTCGAAGGCCCCTGGTCCCTTCACCGGCTCACCGAGGCCCTGGTGATCTAAGTAGTTCGGCGCGAACACCGCCGCGGCAGTCGATGTATCGCCAGTACTGAACATCTTGGTGATTCTCTCGACCGAGTCTCGGTGCGCGCTCGTCACATTCAGGAGTGTGAACGAAAGAGACGCCTGCCCTTCTCGAGAACGCGGTATGCGAGCTTGCAAGGCTTCAGCAGGAGACGAGCGTCTAGAGCCTTGCGCGTTTGTCGACGGGCAGGGTTTGATCCTTGGGGTAACGGAGGTGCAGAGCGCTGGACCACGAGCCTCGATTCGCCTTCGACACGGTTCGCCCCTCGTCGAAACCCATCATTCGGGCGATGGATATGGCTCGCGCGCTGATGGTCTTCGCGTTGATTGAGGAGCCCGCTCGAGAGTCGCGGCCGTGATCGCGGCTGCTGGCGCTCTGAAGACTCCTCCGGCGTCCATCGCCTCTCGTTACCGAGCATGGCTCGCCGACGGAACGGTGTTTCTCGTTCCGTTCGCGATCATCGTGTTTAACACCGACCCCGATCCTTTGGTCACCGTCCTCGGGAGCCAACTCCTGGCATTGCTGTACTTCGTCATCCTCTGGTCGCCGCTCGGTGGAGGCAAGACCGTCGGCATGCGCATCTATCACCTACGCGTCGTGCGCACCGATGGCCGTCCCTTGTCGCTTCCCCGAGCCTTTCTGCGCTACGTCGGGTTGTTTCTCATGCAGCTTTCCCTTATCGGAGTCCTCTCAGTGGTTCTGGATGACCAGCGGCGGGGTTGGCATGACAACCTCGCGGACAGTCTGGTGATCGCAGAGTGACGGGCCAGCCCGTCCCGGCGGCGGCCGATGCCAGAACGCGACGCCTTTCGCGGCTCGGCGCCGCCCTCCTGGTAACCATAGTCATCGGGTGCGTCCGCGTTCAGAGTGGATACGGTCTCGGACCCGAGAACGACGGTGCGACGAAAAATGTTCAGGTCGGCAGCGAGGTCCGACTCGTCCTTCCTGAGGGGCTCGAATGGGCTATCGAGGCAAGCGACACGAAAGCGCTGTCGCTCAAGACCGTCACGGTTGGGTCGATTGGTGGATCGTCAATGCGGGTTTGGAGCATGGACGTCACCAAGGCTGGAGACTTCATCCTCGTTGCGACCGGCACGCCTCCTTGCCAAAAAGCGAATCCGCCCTGTTTGACGCCGACGGTGCACTACCGCTTCACGCTGCACGCCACGTGACGCGCGGCCTCCGAGTCAGGGCCCGTTCAGGCGCCCTGGATGAAACGCAAACGATGGTGATTGACGTGGTCGGGCGCCCGGACCTACGCGATAAAGGGCTACAGGCCGCTTATGTTCGGTGTCCTCGCTGCGAATACGCTCATGTTCGGCACGGTTGCCGTGCTGCTGATCGGACGCAACGTCGGCCTCGCCCTCGCCGTTCCCATCGTGTACGCGGTGATGGTCAGCGTCGGCCTTCGCGCGCAGCGCCGCACGGCGGTTCGTTTGACCGTCTCGGAAGCCGGTCTCGACGTGGCCTGGATCTTCGGTCAATACCACCGGTCGTGGGAAGAGATCAGGCGTATTCGCCTCCTGCACTCCCGGCTCGATCCCACACGGATCCAGCAGATCGAGGTCGTGTTTGCGAATCACTGTCCTTTGGAGTTGTTTGACCGTCTGAGCGACTTCAACGCGCTCGTTGCCGAGCTCCGCGAGACGCAACCGCAGCTCGTCGAGGATTAGAGGGCTAATTAGAAGTGCGAGTGCAAGAGTTCCTCGCTGGGGTTACCCAGCACGAACCGAATCCGCCCAGATCCGTCGGGTTTGGGCGGGTCCTCGGCGTCGTCAGCCGTTCGTCGCTCGGGTTTGCGGGATTTGGGTTCGGGTTCCTGATGATCGTTGGTTCGCTTGGTTTCCTACTCGGCTCGAAAGGAGCGCTCGCCCCGCAACTCATCGGATGGGCATTTGTGTTTTTTGGGCTCCTGTTGATTGCGGTTCCCTTCATCTACGCTCGGCGTGTAGCTCACGCCCTCAAGACCGGAGTCCTTTCCACGGCGACTGTCGTTTCGCTCGATACGAGCCTCGGTCCCGGGCGGAAGACTTTGGATTCCATGAAGAACGGCTTCGTGGCGGGTCTGCGTCGGGTACAGCACCCTCATGGGGAGTTTGAGGAGCATTTTCAGTACGACGGGCCGGATGCCGCGGACTTTCATCCGGGATCGTCGATGTCGGTCCTGATAGCGCCCGACAAGAGAGAGGTGCTTCTCGATGTGCCAAGGAACATGAAGCTCGCAGGGCAGCCTACTTCGGTGGTCCGGCCGCGCCGATGAAGTCCTCGTCTGCCGCACGCACTCTCTCTGTGATGTCCATGCAGTCGGCGTCCGGTCAGACACTCGGCGTCATGAGGAGCCGGTGAGAGTTCGTATGCGCGGCGAACGTCGCCAGCTGGCGGAACGCCGCATGCGATCCGGTAGGCCTCGGTGACGTCGATGTTCTTATCCAGGAGCACCGCGACGATGTACGCGCCGCGTTGGTCGGTCAACTCTTAGTCGAACCCCGAGTGTTGCAGGACCGAGCGCATTAGATGGGTCGCTAGCTCGCTGGATGTTCGTCGACCTCAGTTTTCTGAACCCGCAGGCACTGAGCCGGAGAAGCTGGCTCCTGCGCTTACCCCTCCTGCGGGAACTGGGGTCGCGCGCCGCCTCGTGGAACTCTTTGTGGGTCGAGACCTTCGAGTTAGTGACCCCACAGAGGCCCGAGGTTTGCGAGAAGCTCCTCGACGACGCGCTGCCGCGATGGCCCGTGCCGAATCAGCGGTGGATTGCCGGCTACGTGTGGCGCGGGGGATTCACGATCTACCGACTCACGGTCTGGCGGAACAGCTTTCGGGCGATGGGCACGGGTGAACTGTCGAGCGATCGCGGGATGACGCACGTCCATTTTCGCGTTGGCTCGAACCGGCTCGGCATCTACGCGCTAACTCTGCTTAGTGTTCTGTTCGTTCTCGCGGGCCTCGCGATGCTCGCCAGCGTCCTCCGAGGTGGTGCTCCGGTTCCATTCGCCATGATCGGAATAGTGCTCATGGCGCTTCCCATCGCCACGTTCGTCGCCGGCGGCCGAAGCCTTCGGCGCGACGGTCGACGCTCCGAAGAAGCCGACAGACTTCTGGACATCGTCGCTGATGTCATCGGTGCTGAGCCGGGGTCATCTGCGATCTGAATTCAACGAATCGGCGCAGTACTGAGAGGTGTATTGGTCAGATGACTGGGGCTGCGGAAAAACAGCAACTCGATGGCTGAACCGGAAATTCCCCCGACCCTAGTCCGAGATTGGCTCACTACGAATCAGGTTCCGCTGACAGCTCCTCAAATGATCCAAGACTGCGTGGTCGGAGCTCAAACGGCAGTTTCGGCCAAGCGAGCAAACGGGAGTTTTCGCGACTGCCACGCGCTGCTTCAGAAGGTGCGAGAATCCTTAGGAAAATCGCGCCGACGTAGCTCAGCCGGTAGAGCAGCGGTTTCGTAAACCGCCGGTCGGCAGTTCGAGTCTGCCCGTCGGCTCAGATAATCGCGGTCTTTCGCACCGCTGTGGCTCCCTAACCTGAGGTTGGGACCGCAATCCCACACAGGAAAATGTCGAATAGGCCGCTCGTCGTTCGATGTATGGATGAGGCCTCAAAAGAGCCCGAGCCAAGAACGGTGTGCAGCGGGTCCAATAAAGGAGACAGAGATGCGTGTACTGGTGCTGGCAAAGGAGGGCGCGCAGACCGATGCGGCGGCCCCTCCAAGGCCGGAGGCGATGGCGGAGTACCAAAAGTTCAACGAAGAGCTGGTCAAGGCGGGGGTCGTCCTGGGGGCCGGCCGTCTCTCCCCGAGCTCGCAGGGCAAGCGTGTGCGGTTCGAGGGCAAGAAGCGCACCGTGATCGACGGGCCGTGGGCCGAGACCAAGGAGCTCGTGGCCGGTTACTGGTTGTGGCAGGTGCGCTCGCTCGACGAGGCCCTCGAGTGGCTGAAGCGAGCTCCCTACGATGGCGGGACCTTCGAGGTCCGTGAGATCTCCCAGCACGAGGGCGCGTGACGAGGCATTCGCCATAGACACAGCAACCGCCGAAGCGCATCGCGCGATTGAAGCGATATGGCGGATCGAGTCGGCCCGGCTCATCGCCGGGCTGACTCGCACCGTCGGAGACATCGGGACGGCTGAGGAGCTCGCGCAGGACGCCCTCGTTGCCGCGCTCGAGCAGTGGCCGACCTCAGGCGTGCCGGAGCGGCCGGGCGCTTGGCTGATGGGAACCGCGAAGCACCGCGCCACTGACCTGACCCGGCGCCGCAAGACCCTCGAGCGCAAATACGAAGAGCTCGGACGCGACACTGAACGCGATCAGCAAGTCGAGGACCTGGACGCGTCGATCGACGAGGACGTCGGCGACGATCTCCTCGGTCTCATCTTCATGGCGTGCCATCCGGTCCTGTCGAAGGACGCGCGCGTCGCCCTTACCCTGCGGGTCCTCGGCGGCCTGACCACCGAGGAGATCGCACGGGGGTTCCTCGTCCCGGTCTCGAGCATCGCTCAGCGCATCGTCCGCGCGAAGCGGACCCTCGACGAGGCGCACGTTAGGTTCGAGGTCCCGCGCGGCGCCGAGCGCGTGGCGCGCCTTGGCTCGGTCCTTGAGGTTATCTATCTGATCTTCAACGAGGGCTACTCCGCGACTGCGGGCACGGACTGGGTCCGACCGGCACTGTGCGAGGAGGCGCTCCGTCTGGGCCGAATTCTGGCTGAGCTCGTCCCGACCGAGCCGGAAGTCCACGGGCTCGTCGCGCTCATGGAAATCCACGCGTCACGGCTTGGTGCTCGCGTTGGACCGTCCGGGGAGCCCATCCTCCTGCTCGATCAGGACCGGGCCCTCTGGGACCACCTGCTCATCCGCCGCGGCCTGGCGGCGCTTGAGCGCGCCGAGAGACTCGGCGGCGCAATGGGCCCGTACGCGCTGCAGGCGGCGATCGCTGCATGCCACGCTCGAGCGGCGACCGCGGCCGAGACCGACTGGCCGCGCATCGTGGCGCTCTACGACGCGGTCGCGCAGCTCGCGCCGTCGCCGGTGGTCGAGCTGAACCGTGCGGTCGCCGTGGGAATGGCGTTCGGTCCCGCCGCCGGCCTCGACCTGGTGGACGCGCTCGTCGCTGAGCCATCGCTCCGCGCCTACCACCTGCTGCCGGCCGTTCGCGGTGACCTTCTGAGGAAACTCGGCCGGTCCGCGGAAGCACGCAGCGAGTTCGAGCGCGCCGCATCACTGACGGAGAACGTGGTCGAGCGCAAGCTCCTGGAGAGACGCGCCGCCGAATGCGCCGCGGAAGGTATGGCTGGCTAGACAAGCCGGTTGTCACGCTCGGCGTTTGCCGGCCGCGGCGTGGAAAGGCATAGTCGGGACGTGACTGGCTCGGGGGTCGCGGCGTTCTACAAGGGATGGCAGCTCGCGAACGAGGAGCTGATCCGCGTGGTCGAACCTCTTTCCCCGGCGCAGCTGCAACTTCCCGTCGGGTCTCCGACGTGGCCCATCTGGGCGAGCGTCTCGCACCTCGCGGGTACGCGCGTGTACTGGCTCTGCCACGTCTTCGAGGAGCCCGGGGCGGAGACAACGCCGTTCGTCGACCCCACCGGCGTTGGGTGGGAGGATGAACCCGACCATCCGCGCCGCGCGGACGAGCTCGTCGGCGCGCTCCGGTCCACGTGGGCCATCGTCGAACATACCCTCGGCGTGTGGACGCCAGAGTCACTCGGGCGCGAGGCGCGCCGCGTCCTCGGCGACACGGTGCGGATGCACACGCGCCAGTCCGTGCTCATGCGCATGATCACGCATGACGCTTTCCACAGCGGAGAGATCTCGCTGGCACTGGGTAGCAATGGCCTCGGAGCGATCGACATGTGGAGAGGCTTATCGCGCGTAGTCACCGATCGATGACCGATGGAACCCCGTGTCTTCTACGCGCGGACGACCGACGATGTGACCATCGCATGCGCGGTCGTCGGCTCGGGACCCACGCTCGTCCTCCTGCCCGGCGTGCCCTTCAGCAACTTCATCGAAGAGTGGCGGATTCCGCTCCTCCGGGGTGTCTACGAACGCCTCGCGACGCGGCTCCAGATCGTCCAATACGACGGCCGAGGGACCGGACACTCACAACGGGACGTCGCTGACCTGTCGCTCGAAGCGATGCTGCGCGATCTCGATGCGGTCGCCGGCCAGGCCGGCATAGACCGCTTCGCGCTCCTCGGCTTCTACAACTCGTGCACGCACGCCATCGCGTACGCGGCGCTCCATCCCGAGCGCGTCACTCGCCTCATCCTTTTCGGCGGCTCCGCTCGTGGGTGGCTCGCGATGAGCGCTCCCGAGACGCAGGCGTTGCTGAGTCTCATCGAACGCGACTGGGGCGTCTTCGTCGAGTCTGCGGCCCACGCGTGGATGGGCTGGTCGGTCGGCGAGGCCGGCCGTCTCGCCGCGGATGCGTTCCGGAACGCCACGACGCCCGCGGTTGCGCGCGCGACGTTCCAGGCGGCGAGCGGGATCGACGTCTCCAAGGACCTCGCCGCGGTCACCGCACCGACGCTCGTGCTTCACCGGGCCGACATCGAGCAGATCCCGCGAACGGTCTCGGAGGAGCTCGCCGCGGCGCTGCCGAATGGTCATCTTCGTCTGCTTGCCGGAAGCTCGCCGGCGTTGTTCTTCGAGAACACCGACGAGGTCGTGGGGGCGATCACCGAGTTCGTTATCGAAGGCCGTCCGGGTGCAGGCCCGCAACGGTCGGCTGCGCCACCGACACGCAATACGCACGGACTGACCGCGCGCGAGCTCGATGTCTTGCGCCTAATCGCCCAAGGTGAGACGAACGCCGAGATCGCACTCCGCCTCACGTTGTCGATCCACACCGTGGAACGACACGTTGCGAATCTTTATCGAAAGATCGACGCGCGCGGTCGAGCCGATGCGACCGCCTTCGCCGTTCGACAGGGAATCGCGTAGCCGCCCCTCACGGCTTTCCGTAAGGCGGGCCTACATAGTTTCCAGGAAGCCGCCGCGGGCAGACGAGGCCAGGCTCTCCTCGAAGAAAGTGACGCGAGGAGGAACCAACGGTGGTAGCTCTGGATAACACGCTCCTGTGGGGCCTGCAGGCGTTGTTGGCGCTCATTCTTTTTCCGGCCGCTGCCACGAGAGCCCTGAGCTACGAGTTCGCGAAGAAGCGGATGGCATGGGTAGCCGCGGTGCCGCGCTCACTCTTGCTCTTCATCAGCGTGGCGGAAATCCTGGGGGCGATCGGTCTCGTACTGCCCGGGCTTACCCACGTCGCGCCTCAGCTCATCCCGGTCGCCGCGGTCGGCCTCGGGCTCATCCAGGTGCTGGCGTTTGTGTTCCATACATCACGAGGCGAGTCCCGAAACGCGAGCGCAAATCTCGTTCTGCTCGGAGCTCTCGTCTTCGTCGCTGCAGGGCGACTTGTCGTGTCGCCGTGAGTGACCGCCCTAGTGCCCCAGCTGACTCAACGCTCTCGCGAGGTCTGCGGGCAGCGGGTGCCGCGCCTGCGGGTTGCGCCACAGGCTCGGCGGCCCACCCTCGTCACGGTCAAACCACACCGCGCCGCTCAGTCGCCGGTAATGCCGCTGGAAATCGCGCGTGCCCGTGAAGCCGCGCTGCTCGAAGAACATCTCGTCCTTGCCGGCCGCGCGCTCTTCGAGGGAGCGCATGGCTGGCGCGAGTGCGTCGGCGGCGGATGATGGACCGTCAGCGCCGAGGAACAGCACGTTGATCATGGCGGCCGGCAGTTGGCCCAGCTTGTCGGAGACCGCGCGAATGACCCGGGCCGGATCAATAGGCGCACCGGGCGTCGGCGCGGACCAATGCAGCCGCCGCACCTCGACGTTGAAGCGCAGGTTGGTGCGGAAGGTCACGCGGAAGTCAGGCGCGCGCTGGCCGACGCCATACGACTCGTACTCGACCCCGAAGCGGCGCTCTGCGAGCAGCCGCGACGCGATCGCCAGCTCGAAGGCCAGGTCTCGCCGACCCTCGTCGTCGCGCACCCCGCGGGCTTTCTTGCGAATCTTGTCGCGATAGATCTCAGCGAACGCCCGAAACCGCGGTGAGGCGACCAGCCACGGTCCGATCTCCGAGGCCAGCGACGAATCACTGGGGCCGAACAGGTAGGCGGTCAGCTCGCCGATGGGTATGGTCGGACGGATCATCGGCGCTCAACAGTGCGCCTCGAAGCCGGGAATCGCGGCGCCGTCTAACGTAGTGACATGGCCGGCGACTGGAACAAGGGCACGATCGACCAATTCCGCGCAAAAGGCGGTAAGGGGATCGGGCCCTTCGGGGACAAGCTGCTGCTCCTCACCACGCGCGGTGCGAAGAGCGGACAAGTCCGGACGACGCCCCTCGTCTACCACCGTGATGGCGACCGCTACGTGATCGCGGCCTCGAAGGGCGGTGCCCCGTCGCATCCCAGTTGGTATCACAACCTGGTGAAGCATCGTGAGGCTGAGGTCGAGGTCGGTCGCGAGAAGTTCAAGGTCCGGGCGATGCCGATCGCGAAGGGACCGGAGCGCGACCGCCTGTATGAGGCGCACGGCGACAATTTCGCGGCGTTCAAGGATTACCCGAAGAGGACCAAGCGAATCATCCCGGTCGTCGTGCTGGAGCGGGTCTCGTAACACTCGCAAGGAGGCAGGGGAGGAGCAGAGGATGGAAGGGCCGCCACCGCAATACACCGCCAAGACCCTCGATGACTATCTCGAGCACCTGAGCAAGGGCGTGTTCCAGGCGGGGATCAGCTGGCGCGTCGTCGACGCGAAGTGGCCGTCGATCACCAAAGCGTTCCGAGGATTCGACGTCGAGCGCGTCGCGCGGATGACGGATCGCGACGTCGACGCACTCGTGAAAGACGAGCGGGTCATACGCAGCCGGCCGAAGATCGCCGCCGTGGTCCACAACGCGAACGAGCTTCTCGCGCTCGAACGCGCCGGTGGGTTCAAGAAGCACCTCAAATCGTTTCCCGAGTACGAGGACCTCGCGACAGACCTGAAGAAGCGCTTCAAGTTTGTTGGGGACAGTGGCGTGTATCACTTTCTCTGGACGGTGAAGCATCCGGTCCCCGAGTGGCGCGACTGGTCGCGCGCGCATGGCATGAACTGGGAGGCGAAGGTAAAAGCGGCTGGTCGCGCAAAGACTGGGCGAAAGAGCCCGCTGGGCGCGAAAGCACGCTCCGGGGCTCGCACGGCGCGCTGAGGCCACAAGCAGCCGGTCCGCGCCGTACCGAGGCCGCGTAGTACCGGCGTACTGCCCCCTTCGAGTGGCTACCCGATGCCTTCCCGGGAGCGCACCGTTAGACAGCCCTCATGGACAACACCGTCACGCAGATCGCCGGCCCCCAAGCCGGGCAGCTCGTCGCCTCACGCTACCGCCTTGCATCGTTCCACCGCGGGGACGGGAGCACCGAGGTCTGGCGAGCGCTCGACGAATCCACCAACCAGATGGTTAGCCTTGAATTCCTTCGTGATGTGAACCCGGTGAGCAAGGAGCGATTCCTCGCGGGAGCGCGCCGTCTCGCGTCGGTCGCGGAGCCGTCCGTCATGCGAGTCGCGGGTATCCACGACGATGCCGATGGAACGTTCATCGTCTTCGAGCATCTCGTTCACATACCCGCCCCGGTCGAATGGGTGAAGGCGGCGGCCCAAGTACCTGCGCCGGTTCCACAGATGGCCGCGCCACCCGTGCTGGAGACGGCAGGTGTCGCGCCGGAGGCCACGGTACCGACGGTCGAGACGTCTCTGGCTCCCGAAGCAGCGACGGGCGATCACGGCTTGAGCTTGTTGCTATATGCGCTTCGCTCGCGAGAGCTCTCGCTGATCGACCAGGCTCTTCTTGAGGAGTCGATGATCGAGTTCCTCGACCTCGCGGTCGCCGAGTTCAAAGCCGTCCGGCTGGACCCGGACCTTCTGCCCGACGCCCGCTCGTTCGCGGTTTCGCTGCTCACCGCTGGGCCGAGAGGACTCGCCTCCGCCGTCGGACGGATCGCGACCTTCCGCCCGCACGTCCGGGTCCGGGCACCACGCATGTCGCAGCCGAAGCAACCCAAGCCACCGAAGCAGCCCAAACAACCGAAGGTCTCCGCCCCGCGGATGAAGGAGACAGCGGTCGCGGCGGCGAAGCCGATGAAGGTGCCGAAGATCAAAGCACCCCGCGCACCTCGGGCCGCGAGCGGACCCGGCCTGCGAATCCGCTGGGGCCGCGTGCTGACACGTGGTCTGACACTCGGTGTCCTCGCCGCCGTACTCGTTTCCCTTCCCCCGGGGATCCTCGGCAATCTCGGCGGCGTCGCGAGTGACGTCGCGAACGTCGCGGGCGACGTCGCGAGCCAGGTGAGCACGACGATCGGCGAGAAGATCGCATCCGTGCAGACGACTCCGGGTCTGCAGCGCGCGACCTTCGAGGTTCCGCCGCTCAGCGCGTACGCGGCCGCGTTCGAATCGCAGGGCCCCTACCCGACGGCACGTCCGAACGGCACGGTCGAGTGGGTCGTCGCGCTCCGCAACACCGGCTCCGTCGGCTGGTACCGCGGGATCGACGGCGCGCAGGCTTCGCTCGCTCTGCCTGACGGGACCGCCGCTGCCGTCCAGAACACGGCCTACGTGGGGCCGGGGCAGGTGGGCTGGTTCGTGGTGCACTTCCCGGCGCCGTCGCAGCCCGGCGTGACGCGCGTTCCGCTTCGTCCCCGCATCGATGGCCGCGGCGCGCTGCCGGATCTCGGCATCTACGTGACGGTCACCGTCTCACCGAACCCGTAAGGCCCGTAGGCTATCGCCCTTGACCGGGTGGACGGTCGGGGGAGGCATCTCAATGCGGGTCCATGACTGCAACTGGCAGATGCTCGAGGCATACCTCGCGCGTGACGATCGGATCGTGTTGCCGATCGGATCCACGGAACAGCACGGTTATCTTTCCGTCGGGACGGACGCGATCCTCGCCGAGCGCGTCGCTGTCGAAGCGGCGGAACCACTCGGCGTCCCGGTATTGCCGGCGCTGCCGTTCGGAGTGACTCCGTACTTCGCGGCATTTCCCGGAAGCCCGTCGCTCCGCACGAGCACGTACATCTCCGTCATCCGCGACCTTCTCGATTCGCTCTTTGGCCAGGGCTTTCGGCGCATCGCGGTGGTGAATGGCCACGGCGGCAACTCCTTCGCGGCCGGTGTGATGCGCGAGTGGCTCACGGAGCCACGGAAAGATCGGGTGCAGGTGCTCTTTCACGACTGGTGGAACGCGCCGCGCGCGTGGGCGGTCGTTCAGCGTTACGAGAAGGAGTCCTCGCACGGCTCGTGGATGGAGAACTTCCCGTGGACGCGCCTGCCGGGGGTGACCATGCCGAAAGGGGTGAAGCCGCTCATCCCGCAAACCGTTACCCGTCAGGCGCCGCCGGCCGAGCTGCGCCGCCTGACCGTCGACGGCAGCTTTGGCGGCTCGTATGAGCGCCCCGACGCGGAGGTCCTAGAGCTCTGGCGGACCGGGGTCGCGGAAGTTCGCGACCTCATCGAGAACGGGTGGAACAAGAGTGGGTGAGCTGAGCGGCAAGGTCGCGCTCGTCACGGGGACGGCGCATGGCATCGGGACGGCGATCGCGGATGGCCTGGAGGAAGACGGCGCGAAGGTTCATCGCGTCGATCGCGACACCGCCGACCTCTCCGATCCAGCGCAGGTCGCAAGTCTCATCGAGCGGCTCGGTCGCATCGACGTCCTCGTCAACAACGCCGGCGGCGTCGTCGGCCAGGTAGGCAAACCGCTCGATGAGGTGAGCGACGAGGAGTGGCGAGCGATCGTCGACGCCAACCTCACAAGCGCGTTCCTGTGCACGCGCGCGGTCATCCCTGGGATGAAGGCCGCCCGGGCCGGATCGATCGTGAACATCTCATCCGGCGCGGGGCGGAGCGTGAGCCTCACCGGTATCCAGGCGTACGCGAGCGCCAAGGCCGGTCAGATCGGGTTCACTCGGCAGATGGCGCACGAGCTCGGGCCGTTCGGCATCACCGTGAACTGCATCGCGCCCGGTTTCGTTCGCTCGAATCCGACGACCGAGAAGCAGTGGGAAAGCTACGGTGCGGAAGGCCAGCGGCGCCTTGTCGAAGGGATCGCGCTCCGTCGCCTCGGGCGTCCCGAGGACATCGCGAACGGAGTTCGTTTCTTCGTTTCGTCTCGAGCCTCGTGGATCACGGGACAGGTGCTCTCGATCGATGGGGGACGATCACTGTTCTGATCGCGCGTAGCTCTCCCAGTAGCGGGCCCAGGCCTCGAGGCCTTCGTGCAGACGATGGACGCGGAAGAACTCGTTCGGCGAGTGGAAGGCCTCGTCCGTCGTAGAGAACGAGAAGAACACAGTGTCGATGCCGAGCAGGCGTTTGAAGAGCTCGCTCACCGGAAGTGTCGAGCCCATGCGCACGCGGAGCGGCTTCTTGCCGTAGACCTGCTCGAGCACGCGCTCGGCGGTCAAAAGGCCGGGATGATCCGACGGGATGCGATAGGGCCGCGCCGCGTGCCGCTCGCCGCCGAGCGCCAGGGTCACGCCGACGGGCACATGGGTTTCGAGGTGCCGCGCGACGAGCGCGCGGACCCGGTCCGGATCCTGGTCGGGAACGAGGCGGCAGCTGAGCTTCGCGTGGGCCTCGTTCGGCGTGACTGTCTGGCTGCCCTCGCCCTGATAGCCGCCCCACATACCGTTCACTTCGAGCGTCGGGCGTACCCACTGCCGCTCCAACGTGTTGTAGCCGGCTTCGCCGAACGCCGCCGGCGCCCCGACGTCCGAAAGAAAACCCGCCTCGTCGAATCGGAGGTCCGCGATCGCGCGCCGTTCGTCAGCGTTCAGCGGGACCACGTCGTCGTAGAAGCCGGCGACTGCCACACGGCCGTCCGGTGCGTGCAGGCTGGCGACGATCTCGGCCATGGCATGCAGCGCGTTCGCGATCGAGCCGCCGTAACGTCCGGAGTGGAGGTTCCGGTTCGCGCCCGTGAGGGCGAATTCGAGGACGGAGACGCCGCGGCACCCGACCGTGATCGACGGCTCGTCGCTACGCCACATCGCTCCGTCGGCCGACAGGACCACGTCCGCCCGCAGCAGGCGGGCGTTCGCGGCGATCACCGGCTCGAGGTTCCGGCTTCCGATCTCCTCCTCACCCTCGAAGAGGAACTTCACGTTGAGCGGCAGCGCCCCGCGGGTCGCGAAGAAGGCCTGCGCGACCTTGAGCGGGATGAGCATCGGCCCCTTGTTGTCGGAGACACCGCGGCCGTAGAGCCGTCCGTCGCGCACCTCCGGCGCGAACGGATCGCTTGACCACCGCTCGAGCGGATCTGGTGGCTGCACGTCGTAGTGCCCGTAGACGAGTAGCGTCGGCGCTCCTGCTCCGAGCCACTCGCCGTAGACGACCGGATGGCCCCCAGTCGCGATGGTCCGGACATCGATGGGGCCGGCCTCGCGCAGCCGCGCGGCGACCCACTCCGCGGCGCGTGCCATGTCATCACGGTGCCGCGGATCCGTGCTCACGCTCGGGATGCGCGCGAACTCGATCAGCTCGTCGAGGATCTGGTCGTGGCGCGCCGACAGATATTCGAGCGGCGTCATCCAGTCAGCACGGCGGCTCTGAGCAGATCGAGGGTCGCGTGGCTCTGCGGGCGCTTGCCGTCTTCGACCTCGTGCATCAGCTCGATCAGCCGCGAGACCAGCGGTGTCGCGACACCGGCCTCCGCGCCGAGTGTCACGATCGGGCCGAGCTGCGCGTCCGTCTCGGTGCGGCGCTTGCGCACCGCGATGTCCCGCCAGATGCCGCTGTGCGTCTTGGCCGACCTGCGGTTGAACGCGACCATCTCGTCGAGCGACCGCTCCGCCATTTCGCGGGCCGCCTCCGGCGCGAAGGCGTGCGGATCGAAGCCGTTGAAGCCTTCCGGCGTGATGTTCCGCGCGCGGGCGACGCGCATCACCTCGCGCGCGACTTCGACGTAGACGTCGCGATACCTGGGATCGGCCAGCGCGTCCGCGATGGAGTCGTTGGTGAGTGCGGTCGCGAACAGTTGCGCGCCGTAGGCCAATTTGGCCCAGAGGTAGCCCCAGATGTTCGCCGTCACGGTGGCGGCGTCGTCGAAGTCCCGAAACGCGCGGTGGAGCTCGCCGATCCGCGGTGTCACACGTCCGTCGATCTCACCGAGCACCACCGCGCCCCGCCCGGCGTACTGGATCGCACCCGGCTCGAGGTAGTCCGCTCCGAAATTGACGAAGCAGCCCATCGTGCGCGCGTCGCCGACAACGTCCTTGATGATCAGCTCGTTTAGGCCGTTCTGCGCCGACACGACGTAGCCGTCCGCGCTCAGGTGAGCCGCGAGCGCACGCGTGGCGGCTTCGGTATCCTGCGCCTTCACGGCGAGAACGATGCGCTCGAACTCTCCATTCAGCTCATCAGGAGTGAAGGAGGGGATTCGGCAGACGAACTGCGTCAGCGGTCCCTCGATCCGAAGTCCGGCTTTGTTGATCGCTGCGACGTGTTCCTCTGCCCGGTCGACGAACGTGATCTCGTGTCCAGCGCGGGCGAGATGCGCACCGATTGTGCCGCCGATCGCGCCGGCGCCCCAGACCAGGAATTTCACGGCACCAGGCTCCGCTGACGCCCTTCGCGTCGCACTGCCCGAGGATGCTCATGACCGCGATCACCAGGATCAGGAATGGGAAGACTCACCTGAGCGACCGGCCGCATTATCCCTCCGGCGGGCGAGGGACCTTTGCTGGGCGCGGTGCTAAACGGTGGCGCGCGTATCTGGATCTCTTGTTCGGCGTTAAGTCCAGGGCGTAGGGTGATGGACCGAGGAGGTGCGCCTGTGAGCGGGACCCAGAAGCTCCTCGCGAGGATCAAGGCTCTCTTCGGGCCGAGTCGGCCGACGCCACCGGCACAAGCGGCCGAAGTACCGCTGATACCAGCTGCGACCGCCGTCGAAATCGCGGAGACGCCCCTACCCGAACCGCCCACTCTTTTCGGAGAGCCTCGGCCCGCCGAGGATCTACCAGCGCCCGCCATCGAAACTCTCGCAGAAGCTGCTACCGACGACCAACCGGTAGTCGCGGTCGGAACACCCGGTTGCCTGACCCTGCGCCTCGAGAGCGAACGTGGGTCCCGATCGACGTTCGAGGTAACAAAGTCCGGCGCGACGATCGGTCGCGGACCCGAGAGCACCATCCAGCTCGCGGACCTTTCCGTCTCGCGCAAGCACGCGAAGATCACCTACAAGCAGGGCTCGTACTGGCTGAGCGATCTCGGAAGCATGGGCGGCACGTGGATCGACGGGACGAAGCTGGCTGCACCCCGGCGCGTTGCGGCGGGCCAGACCATCGACATCGGCGTCTGCCGGCTGACCGTCGTCGCGGCCGCCGAAGGCGAAAAGACAGGAGCTGCGAAGGGGCCCTCGAACGCGGCCTAGGGTCGCGATCGGCGGCATCAGCATCGAGTCGAGCACGTTCTCACCACACCGCAGCGGACCCGCTGATTTCACCGTCGTGCGCGATGACGAGCTTCTTGCGCGATACCCCGACCTTCCCCGTGATGTCGAGTGGGTGCCTCTCGTACACGCTCGCGCGCTCCCTGGTGGCGCGGTCGAGCGCGAGTTCTACGAGTCCATCAAAACCGAGCTCATCGCACGGCTACGCGCCGTCCTCCCGGTGCAGGGGGTCCTCCTCGACATTCACGGAGCGATGAGCGTCGTCGGCCTGACGGACGCGGAGGGCGATTTCGCGTCGACTGTGCGCGACATGATCGGACCCGATGCGCTCGTATCCGCGTCGATGGACCCTCATGGGAACATGTCGCGCCGCCTGATCGGCGCGCTCGATCTCGCGACATCACATCGGATGTCGCCGCACGAGGATGCGCCACGCACGAGAACTCGGGCAGTCGCGAATCTCGTGCGCTGCCTACGGGACGGGGTGCGTCCGCGGAAAGCGTGGGTGCGCGTTCCGGTCTTGCTGCCGGGCGAGCGGGCCAGCACGCGGGACGAGCCAGCGCGCGGCATCTACGGGCGCCTTTCGGCTATCGAGGCGCAGTCCGGGATCGTCGACGCTGCCGTGTGGATTGGTTACGCCTGGGCTGACGAACCGCGCTGCAGCGCCGCGGTCGTCGTCACTGGGACCGACACGGAGACGTTGCTGCACGAAGCGCGCGCTCTCGCCCAAAGCTACTGGAACGCGCGCGCCGATTTCACGTTCAGCGTCCCGGGGGGCGACGCCGATTGGTGCATCGCGACGGGGCTCGCGTCGAGTGCCCGTCCTTACTTCATCAGCGACTCGGGAGACAATCCCACGGCCGGGGGTGCGGGAGACGTGGCGTACATGCTCGAGCGTCTCCTCGCGCATCCGGACCTGGCGTCAGGGCATGCGACCGCGATCTGGGCGAGCCTCGTCGATCCCGATGCGGTCGCTCGCTGCATCGGTGGCGGTGAAGGCGCCGACCTGGATCTTGCCGTCGGCGGGGCGTTTGGCTCGCGGCACTCGGCAGTCACTCTTCGAGGAAAGGTGGTTCGGGTTCACAGGGGAGATCCCGTCGGCGGCGACATCGCCGTGATCGCATCGGGCGGGGTGCGGGCGATCCTCACCACCCGCCGCAAGCCATACCACTTCGTTCGCGATCTCCAGGCGCTCGGCCTCGACCCAGCCAGGCACGACCTCACGGTCGTGAAGATCGGCTACCTCGTACCCGACCTGTTCGCCGCGGCGAAGGGGTGGGTCATCGCGCTCACGCCGGGCGGCGTCGATCAGGACATCGTCCGACTCGGTCACGCGCGTCTCTTGCGTCCGATCTATCCGTTCGACCCCGACATGGCCGCGCCCAACCTCGCCCCGGAGCTTCTGGGCCGGTAGGTCAGCTCCCTGCCAGCTGCGGCGCTTCCTGCCACTCGCGCAGAGCGTCTGCCTCGGCAGACTCCCTTCGTGGTGCGTTGTGATCGACGGCCGCCGCACGGGCGATGAGTCGCCCGATGAACCTGCCGAGCACGCTCGCGAGCTCCTCGTCCGAGTTCTCGTAGCGATTCTGCGCCCGGCCCAGCACGAGGGCACCCACGCTCCGCGCTCTGTCGGCGAGCGGAACGACGATGAGCTCCCTGATTTCCGCCGACACCCACGGACGAAGGGCCCCCTGTCCGATTCGAACGAGCCGCCGCTGATGAAGGGCATGCGCGAGCGCATCGTGCTCGGATGGCAGCATCTGCTCGAAGCGGAGGTTCTCGTGCGGTCGTGCCGCGATGAGCTCGAGCGCGCCGGCGGAGCCGAATAACCAGATCTGCGCGAGGTCGTGGTCAAGCGAGCTCGTCAGGAGGGCGGTCACGTCGTGCAGGGTTTCCGACAGGCGCTCGCCGAACAGAACGAGGCGAGCCAGCTCGTAGAGCGCGAATGCCTGGCGGCGATGTACCGCGTCGCGCAGCGCCGCGGTCTCACGAGCGAGGTCCAGAGAGAGGAGCTCGGATACACCCGAGGCCGTGAGCGCGTCAGCCGCGGCGAAGGATCGCCCGACGCGCAGCGCGATCAGAACGCCACTGACGGTATCGGTCGCGACGAGGGGTGCGACCATCGCCGTATCCGCGACGCGGTCATTGGCCAGGCGGATGGCCGTGCGCGTCTGGATGGTCGCGCCACTCCTTCGCGTCTCCTCGATCGCCGAGCGAGTCGCGACATCGCCGACCGGGTCGTCGACGACGTTGTACGTGTAGCGAGACCGAGCGGTGCCATCGACAAGGAATGTCAACCCGTCGTACTGGCCGAGTGTCGCGAGGGCCGCGAGCCTGATGGACCATTCCTCAGCGTCACTCGCGATCTGCCGTCTGGCCACGATCGGCGGGGTGAGCAAACGGCTGGCGATCGACGGCATCGCCGATTCCTGACGAACGATGCGATCGCCGGCGGCGCGGAAGGATTTGGCCGCCTTTGGCTCCCTTATGGCACTCCACCTCGACTTTGTCGCGCGAGATGTCACCGACGCGTGCTGGGAGACATCAGCATCAGGGCGGACGGGGTCACTCGTCAAACTCGGGTGCGGCTTTGCGAGTGTCTTTGCACGTTGTTTGATGCCGAGCGTCCGTCGCCTTCGATGAAAATGCGGCCGATGCCACGCGGGAGATTGATCACGCTCGTGCCCTTCGCGCTTGTCTCCGCGCTAGCGGTGGGTGTTGCGCTCGCCGGGTACATCGCAAGCCCGCACGCTCCTCCCACATCCGCTCGAGTGGGCACATCGAGCTCGCCCGCGAACGCGACCCCGACCGCCGTCGCGGCGACTCCAGAGCCGGCAGGATCAGCGACTCCATCGCCTTCGAAGCCCGCGTCAAGCGCTGCGCGGTCGAACGACGCGGCCGACATGCTGCGGGCGCACAACGACCTTCGCGCCGCCATCGGCGCGCCGGCGGTCCGCTCGGATGTTCGGGTGACCGCTGCCTCGCAGCGCCACGCCGAGTACCTCGCGCATACCGGTGCCATCGGCCACGAGGAGACGCCGGGAGATCCCGGATTCACCGGCGTGACCGTCCGCGATCGGCTCGCCGCTCAGGGCTACGCGGACGCAATGGCCAGCGAGGTGGCTGCGTCGTCGGACTCCGGGACCGAGGATGTTCGCTTTCTCTGGGACCTTCCGTATCACCGCCTCGGTCTGATGCACCCGCACGCGGTTCTGGCGGGATGGGGGCATGCCGAGATCGACGGGCACACGGCAACCGTCGGCGTGCTCGTGTTCGACTTCGCGGCCGTCGCGCCCGACCACGTGCGCTCGCCGGCGGCGGGCCAGCACGTCACCGGATCGTGGGCTGGCGACGAGTCACCGGACGCGCTGCCGCCCGGCGCCGTGCGTCCGGTCGGGTATCCGGTGATGGTCGTCTACTCGAGCGCGCGGCCCGTCGACCTGAAGAACGCAAAGCTGACCGACGCAAGCGGCCGCGAGGTCGTGGTTTCGGTCGTGCCGCAGATCTACGAGCGTGACTACGCCGCGATCGTGCCAACGGCGCCGCTCGCCGCCGGCGCGCGCTACCACGTCCGGCTGGAGCTCTCGGTCGCGGGGACCGACGTCGTCGACGAGTGGGAGTTCGATACGGAGCGCTAGCGAGTGGGGAGCGTCGCGGGACGTCCGATGAATGGCAGCTTTTCCCCAATCGCGAGCAGCACGGGGACGATCTGGCTCTGGAGGAGCTCGGGCCGGACCTTCTGCTCGTGGAACGCGACCGCGGCGTCGAGCTTTTCGAGCTCCGCACTCGCCACGGGCGCTTTCGCGGCGCTTTGCGCGAGCAGCTTCAGCATCTGCGGATCCGCGAACGTCGCGAAGGAAGAGGTCATCAACGACCGGACGCCTTCGTGGACGACGCGCTCGATAGGATTCTCGCCGCCTCATGCTCTGGCAGTGGAGCGCCGTAGAGGTGCGGTCCTTCCGTGCCTCAGTTAGGAAGAGACACGCACGTCACAAGAGGCGCGGGTCGAGCGCGTCACGAAGCGCGTCGCCGACAAGGTTGAAGGCGAGCACCGTTGCGAGGATCGCAAGACCGGGGAACGTCGCGATCCACGGCGAGTCGATGATGTAGCTCCGGCCCGCCGACAGCATGTTGCCCCAGTCAGGGGTCGGTGGCTGCGTCCCGAGACCGAGGAAGCTCAGGCCGGCGGTGTCGATGATCGCCGTACCGACGTTGAGCGTCGCCTGGACGATGATCGGCGCAAGAACATTCGGCAGGACGTGCTGCCACATAACCCGTCTGTCGCGCGCGCCTGTGGCGCGGGCCGCCTCGACGAAATCGCGCGCACCGACGGAGAGCACCGCGCCCCGAACGACGCGCGCGTAGTTCGGGATATACACGATGCCGATCGCGATCATCGCGGTGAGCAGGCCCCGGCCAAGGATCGCGACGATCCCGATCGCGAGAAGCAGATACGGGAAGGACAGGAGCACGTCCATCGAACGCATGACGAGACCGTCGGTTCGTCCGCGGTAGTACGCGGCGGTCATGCCCAGAAACAGACCCGCCACCAGCGCGATGCTCGCGGCGACCCCGCCGGCCTGCAGCGACACCCGCGCGCCCCAGACAACACGGCTGAACACGTCACGGCCGAACTCGTCTGTTCCCATGAGGTGGGTTGCGCTCGGGGCCTCGCGCTCGATACGGAAATCCTGGTGGATCGGGTCGTAGGGGCTCACCTGCCCGGCGAAGATCGCCATGAGTCCGAAGAGCACCAGCAGAGTCGCTCCGAGCATTCCGGTCGCGGAGCGCAGGAAGCGCCGGCGCGCCGCTACCCACAGGGATGGCGCCGCCTGCGCTCCGGCGTCGACCGGTGACGGCACGGCGGTGGCACTGGCGCCGGCCATCTCAGGCGTACCGGATACGCGGATCCAGAATCGCGTACACCAGGTCAACGACGAGGCTGATGACGACGACGAACAGCGCGACAACGATGACCGTCGCCTGCACGACGGGGTAGTCACGCGCCGTGATGGCGTTCAGAACGTAACGGCCGACACCAACTCGGCCGAAAACCGTCTCGGTGAGAACCGCCCCGCTGAGCAGCGCCCCGAGCTGCAGCCCGATGACGGTCACGACCGGAATGAGCGCGTTCTTGAGCGCGTGACGGAGAACGACCGTCCGTGCTGAGAGGCCCTTTGCGCGTGCGGTCACGAGGTAATCGCTGCCCAGGACCTCGAGCATGCTCGACCGGGCCATACGCGAGACGATGGCCATCGTGATCGTGCTGAGGGTGATCGCCGGAAGAACGAGATGCCAGAGGACGTCCCCGAACACGGTGAAGTCACCGGTGAGCAATCCATCGATCGTGTAAAAGTGGGTCCGCGCGGGAATGTCGAGCCCGGCGCTCGCCGTGCCTGAGAGCGGGAACCACGCGGCACGCGCGCCCAGCCAGTAGATCAGCATCAAGCCGATCCAGAACACCGGCATCGAGATGCCGACCAGCGACCCGATCATTGTCCCGTACTCGATCGGCGTCCGTCGCCGCAGCGCCGCGAGGATGCCGGCCGGGAGCCCGACTGCGAGCGCGATGAGCAGGGCCGCGATCGAGAGCTCGATCGTCGGGGCGAAGTTCTCGATGAGCTCTTGCCGGATGTCGCCGCCGGTCCGGATCGACCTCCCGAGATCCCCGCTCGCCAACCGGCCTATGAATTCGACGTACTGAACGGGCAGCGGCCGATTCAGACCGAGCGCCTCGCGCATCTGCTCGATCTGCTCGGCGCTCGCCTTCTCCCCGGCGAGAGCGATCGCCGGATCGCCCGGGATGAGCCGCAACGCGAGGAAGACAACGGTGACGACGCCGAGCAGCACCGGCAGCACGTACGCGATCCGTCGCACGATGTAACCGCGCACGTTCTAGGCGCTCGAGCGGCGACGCACCCCGCTAACTCACGCTGACCTTGTTGAAGTAGTAGATGTAGGTCGGCTGCAGGACGAAGTCCTTCACGCGCTTACGGATGGCCACCTGCTGCTTCATATGGCTGATGAAGAGCCACGGCGCGTCGTCGACGATCTTCGCCTCTGCCTGGTTGAAGAGCGCCTTCCGCTTCGGTGTGTCGGTCTCCTCGTTGGCCTGCTCCAGGAGCTTGTCCACCTCAGGAGTGCCGTAGAAGGAGGTGTTCACGCCGCCCTGGTTCTTGCTGTAGAAGAACACGCCGAGGAAGTTCTCGGGGTCCCCGGTGTCCGCCTGCCATCCGCCGAACGCGACGTTCAGCTCGCCCTGACGCCGGATCTTGCGGTACTCGGTCCACTCCGTCGTCTTGATCTCGCTCTTGACGCCTACCGCTTGGAAGTACTGCTGAACCGCTTCGGCGAGCTTCGCGCCCTGGGGGTTGTAGCCCCGTGGGATCGTGTACGAATCGAGGGTGATCGTCTCGCCCCCGTACTTGGCGTCCTTCAGGAGTGCCTTTGCCTTCTCGGGGTCGTACGTGTAGCCCTTCAACGTGCTATCGAAGCCCCAGGAAGTCGCCGGGAGCACTCCGACCGCAGGGACGCCCGCGCCGCTGTAGAGCTTGTCCGCGAGCTCCTGCTTGTTGATCGCGTAGTTCAGCGCCTGGCGCAGCGGCTTGTTCTGGAACTGCGCCTTCTTCAGGTTGAACTCGGCCATGTTCACGTTGAGGCCGGGCTGCTCGAGAACGTCCGTATCTGCCTTCCCCTTGACCGACGACGCGTCCTTCGGGTCAAACGGCCAAGCGATGTCACCCTCGCCCCGCTGGATCTTCAGGATCCTGACGGAAGCCTCAGGAACCGGCTGGAAGATGATGCGCTGCAGCTTGGCGCGATCGCCCCAGTAGCCATCGAAGTTCTCGACCGTGATGTGGTCGTCCTTCTTCCACTCCACGAACTTGAAGGGGCCGGTTCCCACGGGGTTCTCGTTGATCTTGCTGCCGTACTTCTTGAGCGCCTCCATCGAGATGACAAAGCCGGGTGGAATTGCGAGATTCGGAACCAGTGGCGAGAACTTGCGCCGCAACGTAAAGCGGACATCGAGTGCTCCGACAGCCTCGACCTTGGCCACGACGTTTCCGATGTAGTCGTCGATGAACGGGAACCCGCCTGCTGCTTGCGCCTCCTTGAAGAGCGGGTTGTCCTTGTTGATGCTCCGGTCAAACGAGAACGCGACAGCCTCGGCCGTGAGCGGCGAGCCGTCGTGGAACTTGATCCCCGACCGCAAGTGGAAGGTGTAGGCGAGGCCGTCGGACGAGATGTCCGGCATGCGCTCCGCGAGGGCGGGCTCGACATCGGTGCTGTTGGGCTTGTACCTGACGAGACCTTCGTATAGCGCGGTTGTGGCGATGAAGCCTTCCTGGGTGGTCATGGCCGGCGGATCGAGCTTGTCGGTGTCCCCACCCCAGAGGAACGTGAGCGTGCCGGTGGCTCCCGCGGGCTTCGTCGTCGCGGTCGTGCCGGTTTGCGTCGCACCCGGTTGTGTCGTGACCGGCGCGCACGCCGCGACGATCGTGGCGGCCCCGGCGGCGCGCAACAGCGCGCGGCGGCTCATGGTTGAGTTTCTCATCCTGCGATTCCTCCCCCTTGAAACGGCGGGCAGCATAACACCGGGCGCGGGTTATTCGGGGACACCGACTCCCAGAAGAAGTCCATCTTTCTTGATCGCCGGACTCGTGACCACGAAGAGCACGATCCCTTCGACCGGAGATTCGATCCGGCCAAGGGGCTTCCCGAGCAGGTCGACCATTTCGCCGAGTGGCTGACCCTTCCGGACCCGGTCGCCCACGTGCACGGCGCAGCGGAAGAGTCCCTCGAAGGGCGAGCGCAGCCACTCGAACCGGTTCAGCACTCGCGGCGGGCTCACGCGAGCGGGTGCGCCATCGAGCACCTCAACCGCGCGCAGGATGTTCCGCACGCCGTTGACGTGGCGCGCAACGGCGTCCGCCTCGAGCTGACCGATCCCTCCGGACTCGGCGATCATCGCGGCGACGCCCCGCGCAGCAGCGGCCGCGAAGAGCAAGCCAGCCCGCTCGCCGGACGGCATGGCTCTCACAAGCCATTCCGCGCCGTATGCCTCCGCCATCTGCTTCGCTCGGCCATCGACGCGCTCGTCGCCCGTCTCTCGATAGGTCACGAATGGGACGAGGTCTTCGATCATGTCGCCCGCGTGGAGATCGACTGCGTACTCGCATCGCGCGACGACCTCGTTGAGGAGCCAGTGCGCGAACCGCTCGCTCCATGTGCCATCGAGTCGCCCGGGGAACACGCGGTTCATGTTGTCGTTGTCCTCCGGGTTCACGTAGATGCTGCGCTCGTAGAAACCCGGCCGATTAAGCAGCGGAATGATCACCACGTGGCCCCGCACCTGCGCCGGGTCGAGCAGGTTGCCGAGGCGGATCGCAGCGTCGATCCCGGTGTACTCGGCAGCGTGGATGCCGGCTGTGATCAGGAACAAGGGGCCATCGCGGCGTCCGGTGATGCTGAAGAAGGGCCACGAGTACTTCGCGAGGCCCGGATCGGCGGCGAACGTGAAGTAGCCGGACCTCCGCTCGCCGGATGCGGCCAAACCGATCGGGCCGAGACTACTCATCTAGCTCACGCATTCTCGCGCGGTCACGGTGTCGGTGCTGAGTGAGCTATGCCGCGGCCACCACGTACATCGCCGATGCCGTGCTGCTTTGTCGGGGACAGCCTCGGTGCGGACAGCTTTGGACAGGAGGTCTTCGTCGGAAGAGTCTCTTCCTTAGGGGCGAGGTCAGCCAGGGCGAGCTCAGCCGCGCATGAACTCCGCGAGGAGGCGGTGGAAGTGATGTACACCGCCCTCTCGCGCCGGCGAGTAACGTCCGCGCTCGTAGAGGCGCGAGCGCACTCCGAGTTGCACGGACTCGACGATGACCTCGTCTTCGCGCTCAACGCGATCGAGACCCGCGCCCGCTCCGGCGTCGCGCTTGCTCGCGTCCCACACGAATGGGAGGAACGAGACGCGCGTCCGGTCGACGGCCAGGGGCGTGACCAGGTTCACCGACACGCCCCACGGGTACACGTTGAACATCGTGGTCGGGAAGAGCCAGAAGTAGTAAGCCGCCACGGCGCGTTCGTGATCGGGGTGCCCGCGCGGGAGCGCGAACGCGGGTTCGCCAGGCTTCGCGATGCCGAGCTGCATTACGGAAAAGCGCTGGAGCTCGACGGCGTACTCCCCGTAGTCGAGCGTCGTCGCGAGACTCGAATGCACGTACGGGATGTGAAAGCCCTCGAGGTAGTTGTCGATGTAGAGCGCCCAGTTCGCGTTGACGAAATAATCGCGTGCGCCCGCGGCATCGAACGCGAGCTGGCTGAACGGAAGCCCGTCGAGACGGGCGCGCATCGGCGACACGAGCTCATCGAACGGCATCGCTGGCGCGAGCGAGACCATGAGGAATCGTGTCCATCCACCGAGCGAGACCGCGGGCAGGTCGTCGGATGGCGACGGAAAGTTCACGGTCCTCTCGAACTCGGGCATCGAGTGGAAGCGCCCGTCCAGCGCGAAGCGGCGGCCGTGATAACGGCAGCGCAGCTGTTGCTCATGGCCCGGACCCTCGACGACGAGCGTGCCGCGGTGGGTGCAGACATTCGACATGCAGTGGAGCTGGTCTTTCTGGTCGCGCGTCAGGAGGAGGGGCTCATCGAGCGCGCCAGGCAGCAGCGTGAAGGGATGCACTTGCCCGGCGACCTTCACGAGGTCGTCGTGCCCGGCGTAGTGCCACGTCCGCGCGAAGAGACGCTCCCGCTGCAGCCGGAAGATCTCGGGATCCGAGTACACACGAGCGGGAAGGGTTCGCGCGACGCGGATGTCCGGATCTATCTCGAAAAGCGCATCGCCCACTCTGGCGTTTGCCGGCTAGCGACCGGCGTACGACGCTCTCGCGACGGGCGCGACAAGCTGGAGCTGATCGCGAAGGTCGCGCGTGATGAGGAAGTTCTGTCGAACGTGCTCCCGCCCCGCCTGAGCCATGCGCTTGCGGAGCGCCGGATCGCGCAGCAGGTCGAGGGACCGCGCCGCGCACTCTTCCGAACTCGTGACGAGGTAGCCGGAGACGCCATCCTCGATCTGGATCACGATGCCGCCCACCTTCCCCGCCACAACCGGGATGCCCTTCCAGAGGCCTTCGGCGACCACGAGGCCGAACCCTTCGCGCAGCGACTTCTGGATCACGACCTCGGATGCCCGTTGGAACGCGTTGACTTCGCGGTCCTTTACGCCGTCGAGGTTTGTGAACAGGAAGACGTCCGGGTCGCCGCCGGCATGTTCTTTCGTACGGTCCAAGTACTCCTGGCCCTCGGGATCGTCGTCGGCGAGCGAGCCGATCATGACGAGCTGAACCTCGCGCACCTCTTTCTTTACGAGGCGATAGGCGTCGATGACTCCGAGCGGGTCCTTCCAGGGATCGAAACGCGAGACCTGCAGGAGGATCGGCCGCGCGGGGTCCACCCGGAACTTGCGGACGACCTCGCGCGCCTCATCGATCGGCATGTCCTGGTTCTTCACCGAGAAGGGATCGATCGTCGGCGCTTGGATGAGCACCTTCTGCTTCAGATCGGGCCGCACGAACTGCGGCATCGTCCAGATGGAGGCGTCGTGCTCCTCCACGAACGGCCGCAGGAATTCCCACACCGGCTGGTGCGCAGCGGTGAGGTCGATGTGGCAGCGCCAGACCCAGCTGGCGCGCTTCGGATCCTTCGCGAAGTGGCGGAGCGCGACCGCTTGAGGGTCATGCGCGAGCACGACGTCGGCGTCCGTAAGCTGGGCCGCGTTCTCACGCGCGACGTCGAGGAAGAGCTTCTTCTCCGCATCGGAAAGATCGAGCTTCATTCCCTGCAGCGCGTTATGGATCTTCTTGGTGATGTCGTAGAAGGCGGCCGGTGCGTCGAGCACCGCCCAGTGCGCATCGACGCCGACATCGCGCAGGAGGGGCACGAGGTTTTGCAAAATCTCGGCGACGCCGCCGCCATACGCGGTCGCGTTGATGTGCAGCATGGTCCGGCCCTTCGCCGCCTTCGCGAGGGTGCGCAGCTCCTCGTATCGCTCGTCGCCGATGACCTTTGCGTAGTCCGCGAGCCGCTTCGTCGCGGTGATCGGAACTGCGTGCATTACTTGATCGAGCCGGCGAGCAGACCCTGCACGAAGTAGCGCTGCAAGCTGAAGAACACGATCAGCGGAACGATCATGAGGAGGAAGGCCCCGGCCGCGAGGAGGTGCCACTCAGTGCCGTACTGGCTGAGCAGGTTCTGGATCGCGCGGGTCATCGGGAACTTGCTCGAGTCCTGCACGAAGACGAGGGCCATGAGCAGGTCGTTCCACACCCAGAGGAACTGGAAGATGCCATAGGCCGCGATCGCGGGGACCGACACCGGGAGGACGATCCGGCTGAAGACCCGGAAGTCAGACGCGCCGTCGATGCGCGCGGCTTCGATCATGTCAGGCGGCAGCGTGATGAAGAAGTTGCGCAGCAGGAAGATCCCGAAGGGCAGCGCGAAGGCGGTGTGCGCGAGCCACACGGCTACATAGCCCCGAGTGAGCTGGAGGTCGGGCACCAGGCTCGTCGCCGTCGTCAGCAGGGGGATGAAGGCGACCTGCACCGGCACGAGGAGGAAGGCGACCACGATGAGGAAAAGGGTGTCGCGGAACGGGAACTTGATCCACGAGAAGGCGAAGGCCGCGAGCGAGCAGATCGCGAGCGGTAGGAACGTCGACGGGACGGCGATGAAGACCGTGTTCACGAAGGCCTGCAGCATTCCTTGCGCTTCCAGGACCTGCCGGTAGTTGTCGAGCGTGAGGTGCAGGTTGAAGACGTCCCACCAGCCGGTGGCCTGGATGTCGGAGCGCGGTCTGAACGAGGTCACCAAGAGTCCGAGCGTCGGGACAAGCCAGATCACTCCGATGAGCCCAAGAGCGATATGGATTACCCAGTGGTTGAGTGTCGCGACCACGCGCCCTGCGGGTGTACGCGCGCGTGACCCGGCCATCGGTGCGGCGAGAACGCTCACGTCACCGCTCCGGTTCGGAAGCGCCGAACGTTGTAGACCATGATCGGGATCAGCAGGACGAGCATGACCACCGCGACCGCCGAGCCGTAGCCGTATTGCCCAGCCTGGAACGCCTGCTGATACATCGTGAACGCGATCACCCGGCTGGCTTTGCCGGGCCCGCCCGCGGTCATCACGTAGATGAGGTCGAAGAGCTTGATGACGTTCACGATGAGCGTGACCGCCAGCACCGAGATGGGGAGGCTCACCATCGGCAGGATCATTCGGAAGAAGATCTGCCGCTCGTTGGCGCCTTCGACGCGCGCGGATTCGATGACCTCGGCGGGGATGCTCTTCACTGCTGCGGAGAGGATGACCGTCGCGAAGCCGACCGATCCCCAGATCCCCACGGCGATGAGCGCGAAGTTGACGAGATGCTCGTCGCCGAGCCACGAGATCGGCGACACGCCGAAGTTTCCGAGGATCGCGTTGAGGAGGCCGATGTTCGCATCAGGCGAATACACGAACTTCCATATGACCGCGAGTGCGGTGGCGGCGATGGCCATGGGAATGAAGACGATCGCCTTGATGACCGATTCGTAGCGGACCCGGGCCGCGACGACCGCGATGATCAGCCCCAGGAAGATGACGATGCTTGTGTAGAAGACGATCCAGAGGACGTTGTTCCACAGAGCTCCTGAGGGCGGGAACGTCGAGAGATTGATGAAGTCTGGATCGCCGAAAAGGCGGACGTAGTTGTCAAAACCGACCCACTGCTCGAATGCCCCGTTGCGCCCACGATTGAAGCTGAGGAGGACTGTGTAGAGCGATGGGTAAAGCAGGAAGACGATGAGGAGGATCGCCGCGGGCAAGAGGAAAAAGATCGCAGCCCCGTAGTTCGGGGCCTCAGGCCCACGGGCACGACGTGCGGCGATCCGGCCGCCCACTGCGGCGTAATCGCGGGTCAGTTCTGCCGGCATTGGGAGCCCCATGTGTCTCCGTCCGTTTAAGGAGCGGACGGGCTGTCCGCCCGCCCGCTCCATGAGTTCAGTTCAAGCGCGTGGCTACTTCTCCGCTTTCCACTTGGCCTGGATCGACGTTTCGAACTTCGCCCAGTCGACGGTCTTGCCTCGGAGCGCGTCCTGCAACGCGGCGCCCATGTCGTCTCCGCCGCCCGATGGCAGAAGGTCGGAGCCGTCGAAGCGGACGGCGGTTGCGTTCGCGACCTGCGCCGCTTCGCGCTTGGCCAGCTCATTCGGGTACGCGGTTGCGGGGACCGACTTGACCGGCGAGATGACCGCGCCGGTACCCGCCCAGACCGAGCCGGCGTCGGCTGTCGTCATGTACTGGAGGAATTCCTTGACGCCGGGCTTGTTCGTGAACGCGGCGATGACGTCGCCGCCGATGGTCACGCCCTTATTCCCGCTGATGCTCGGGAAGTCGAACCAGTCGATCGTGTCGCCGACTTTGAGGGCCGTGTTGGTTTGGCCGGTGGCGATGCCGCCGACGAAGCCGCCCTCGTAGTAGATCGAGGCCTGCGGGCTGGTGCTGAACACCTGACCGATGCCATCTGTGAAGCTGCGGCCCAAGGCTGCTGTGACGCCGCCGGCCACGAACTGGTCGTTGAGAGCCTGCTTCATCGTGTCGACCGCCGCGCTGACCGATGAGTCGGTCCAGGGCAGCTTGCCGCTGAAGAGCTGGTCGTACTTGTCGGGTCCGGCCTGGCGCACGTACACGCTCTCGAACCAGTCGGTGAGGGTCCACGAGTCGCCGGCGCCGAGTCCGAGCGGTGTCTGGCCCTTTGCTTTGAGATCCGTGAGCAGCTTTGTGAATGAGTTCCAGTCGGTGGCTGCCGACACGCCGGCTGTCTTGAACTTATCCGGGCGGAACCACACGGTGCTCTTGCTGTTGAACTTCACCATGATCGCGTACTGGGTCCCATCGACCTGACCGATCTCAAGAATTCCCGGTGGGTAGTTCGACTTGAGCGCGTTCACGTCGACCCCGAGGTCGGCGACCTTCTTGAGCGACCCCTGCCGCGCGAACTGCCGGAGGAAGCCGATTCCCGGGATGATCGCGATATCAGGCGGATTGCCGCCGGAGATGCGCGTCTGAAGGGTCGTCGCGTAGTCGGTTCGGATCGATTCGTACTTCGCGGTGACGCCCGTCTTCGTCTTGAAGGCGTCGAGCACCTTCTGGAATGAGTCCTGCTCGCTGCCGCCCCAGAGCGACATGACGTTGATGGTGCTACCGGATGCCCCGGTCCCAGGCGCGTTCCCGCCCGATGAACATGCGGTCGCCACCAGAAGGGCGACGAGCGAAACTATGGCCAAAGGCCGCACGGATCCCAACATTGCAAACCCCCTCTGCGGACGTTGCCGCCCGAACCGCCGCGGATCCTGCTGACTTGCGCGAGCAGGTGGCTCACCGCGAACGCGGCTAGCACGGCCAGCCGAGCGTAGTCGCGCCCAAACAGGTGGTCAATTCAGGCGCGCAAGCGCCGCCGGATCTCGTGACGACCGAGACCGGCGGCGCTAACCCTGCCCGCGCCCGCTAGCTACGTCCTGATCGCGCGCTCTCTTTGCTCGACCGGGCGTTGCTCGACCGGGCGGCCGTTGCCCGACTTGTCGCTGGTGGCCGCCGCTCCTTCCGTCACCACGTTTCCGACAGCGCCGCGCATATTGCCCCACATGCGTGCGGCTTCCTCACGGCCACCAAGGCCGAAGGCGAGCCCGAAGGCAAGCGCGAGCGCGCCGACGATCCCTACGAACATGATGTCGATGAGCGTCGTGGCGACGCCGATCTGCGTCGCCGCCGCGATCACGCCGAAGCCAAAGGTCGCCCCGTATGCGAGCACGCCGATGGTCTTCGCGTTTGCCATCGTCGGCTGCAGCGCGGCGGTGACGAGATTCCGCGCGAGCGATGCAAGCCACGAGAACGCCGCGAGGATCAGGACCGCGACGAGGAGGTTCGGAATGAACGCGAGGACCTGGTTGACGATCGTGCTCACCGCGGTGAGCTTTACGGCATCTGCGGCCATGAGAATGACGATGAGCCGCAGGTACCACTTCACGACGCCGGCGATGACGCCGGCAGCATCGGAACGGACCTTCGCGCGCTGAAGGACGCCCGTCACGCCGGCGCGGTCGGCGGCGGTGTTGACGCGCACGGCGCGCAACCCACGGGCGAGCGCTCCGGCTAGGGCGCCGGTGATGATCCAGCCGAGCAGCAGGATCAGAAGGGCGCCGAGGATCGACGGGATAGCCGAAATGAGAGTCGCGAGTCCGGCGGCGAGGCCGGTCAGTAGGGCGGTTGGGAGATCGGTGACGGCCGCGGGCATATGGAGCCTCTTTCTCTTCGGATCTAGCCCGAAGACTGGCAAGCGAGGGCTGCAGTGCCTGGGCCAGGGCGGGTGGGCGTTAGGGGGACTGCCGCGCGATCGTGAAACGATCCGTGCACAAACGCGCGAACAGGGAGGCCCGGGAGCCGCCCCGACGGCGCTGCCACAGAATGCGACTGTGGGCACATTCGTTCTGGCGCTCCATTCGCACCTTCCGTATGCCCGGGGCGCGGGCCGATGGCCCCACGGTGAGGAATGGGTACACGAGGCGGTCCTCGGGACATATCTCCCGCTCCTTGTCCTCCTTCACGACCTCCGAGACGCGGGCGTGCCCTATCGCATCGTCATCGGGCTCACGCCGATCCTGATCGAGCAGCTCGCCGACCACGACATCAACGTTCGCACCTTGGAGTACATCGACGATCAGGTCGTTCGCGCCGAGAAAGACCATCGGCGCTTCACCGAAGCGGGCGATCGCGCGCATGCCGAGCTCGCAGAGTTCTATGTCGGCTCGTACAGTCGTTTGCGCGAGGCATACCGAACGCGGTTCGCCCACGACCTCGTTGGCGCGTTCGCCGACCTCGCCAAGACCGGACAGGTCGAGATCCTCACCTCGGCGGCGACCCACGGTTATCTCCCGCTTCTCGATCGCTCATCGGTCGAGGCGCAGCTGCGCATCGGCCGTCGCTCGTCGCGCCGCCTGACCGACATCGATCCCACCGGCATCTGGTTGCCGGAGTGCGCGTACGCCCCCGGACTCGAGAAGACGCTCGCAGCAAACGGCATCACGCACTTCTTCACCGACGCCGCGCTTCTGCCGGGTCACGCGCGACCGGCCGGCGATATCCGGCGCCGTCGCGGTCAGAGCGAGCTCGGTCGTTGGGCTCCCCAGGAAGAACGCGTTCAGGTCACGGACGCGTCGACGACATCAAGCGATGTCGAGCTTCTGCGTCCGTACTACGTCGCCGATTCCGATGTGGTCGCGATCGCGCGGCACGAACGCGTCTCGAGTCAGGTGTGGTCGGCGTTCACCGGGTATCCCGGCGATGCGCAGTACCGCGAGTTCCATCGCAAGGACACGACGAGCGGACTTCGCTACTGGCGCGTGACGTCGGTCCACAAAGGACTCGGAGAAAAAGAGGAGTACTCGCCGGACCGGGCTGCAGAGCGGGCGCGCGACCACGCCCGCCATTTCGTGCAGGTCGTGCGCGACGAGCTATCGGGTCGGAGCAGCGACGGCCGTGACCCGCTGCTCGCGGTGACGTTCGACAGCGAGCTCTTCGGTCACTGGTGGTTCGAGGGCGTGGATTGGCTTGGCCTCGTTCTTCGCGAGCTCACCGAGTCGGACGTCCGAGTCGCCACCGCTGCCGAGTACCTCGAGCGCGAGCCACCGAACGCGCGAGTCGCCCTCTCCGAAGGATCGTGGGGCAAGAACAACGATCACTCGACGTGGCTGAATGAGGGCACCGCATGGATGTGGGACGAGCTCGGGCGCCTCGCGCGAGACATGGATGGTCTTCGCGCGAACCCCCCGCGCAACGACCCCTTCCGCGAGCGTGCCGCGCGACAGGCGGTGCGCGAGCTCTTGCTCGCGCAATCGAGCGACTGGCCCTTCTTGGTCACCACCGGCCAGGCCGCCGACTACGCCGTCGAGCGCTTTCGCTCACACGCGCATCGCTTCCACAGAGCAGCAGCGCTGGCGCGCGACGGCGACGCGACCGAGGACGAAGTCGAATTACGAAGCCTGGAGCTCGCGGACAATCCATTCCCAGACGCAGGGCTCGCGGACTTCAAGAGCTAGAGACTTCGCGAGCGACGCCGGGTGGCCGTCGGCGAGTGGGACCGGCGACCCTACGTGGTCGCCGGAGGGACCCGCGAGACCGACGGTCGCCCGGCGGCGCTCGCGTCTCGAGGATTAGCCCTTCTTCGGAGCCGCTCCGGACTGCGTCTTTGGAGCGGCGCTCTTCGGCGCTTCGCCAGCAGCGGGCTTCGCTCCGGGAGCGGCAGGCTTCGCGCCTGGGGCAGCAGGCTTCGCACCCTCGGCACCAGCGGCCGGCGGTGCGGCGCCCTCGGCGACTTCGCCTTCTGCGGCGGCCTCGCCCTCGGCAGGTACGGCGACCTCGGCCGGCGTCGGCTCCGCCTCGACCTTGACCGGGACCGCCTTGACGACGAGCTCGTCCGGATCGTTTTCGATCTGGATCAACGTCGCGTCGACCTTGAGGTCGCGGACATAGATCGCGTCATCGATTTCGAGGAGTCCGGAAAGGTCGACCTCGATGGAGTGAGGAATGTCCTGCGGGAACGCCTCGACGGAGACCTCCGAACGCGCGTGGAGGAGGACCGCGCCGAGCGTGCGAACGGCCGGCGATTCGTTCACGAAGTGGAGCGGCACGTCGGCGTGGGTCTTCTCGGTTAGCGAGACGCGGGCGAAGTCGACGTGGAGCATGCGTCCGGTGACCGGATCGCGGCTGACGTCGTAGATAAGCGCCGGCACCTCGCCGCCGTCGAGACCGGTCAGGGAGAGCAGGGTCGTATTGCCCCAGCGGCGGTACGAGAGCTCGAACGCGTGCTGGTCGGTCTCGACCGGAGTCGAATCGGCACGGCCGCCGAAGACGACGCCCGGGAGCAGACCCTTCCGGCGAAGGCCGTTCACCTTCTTACCGAGGACCTCGCGCGGGCGGACGCTCAGCTTCTGGGCTTCGGCCACGATGGAGTGCTCCCCTGAAAGTTCTTGCGGAGACCTAATTATGGGTCACGGCGGGGTAGGGAAATCGAGGACGACCCGGAATGGGCCTGCGAGCTCGCTCACCTTCGGGCAAGCGAGGTGGTCGAGGCCGACCCCCCAGAGGAGAACACGTTCGAAGTCCTCGACGATCTTTACTTCCTTGATAAGGGGCGTGGTCGGCTTCAGGTCGTTGCTGCCGGTATAACTCGCCGTTCCATTCGGGTTCTGAGTCGAGGCGTTCTGGAACCGCGCTCCGAAAAGCGCGTTACCGGTGATCGTCACCGGCTGGCCGCTCGGTCCTGAAAGCGAGCTGGCAGCCTCGATCGCGTAGGCGGGCATTCCGAAGGGACCAGGGGCCGTGCTTTGCCCGAACTCGAACACCAGCCGGTCGAAGCCGGTCTGGTGCGCGACGCGCACCGCCACGAGCTGCGCCTGGTTGCTCGGATTGCCGCCGGTCGTGCGCGGGCACGCCGCGGCCGGTGAGGACCCCGGGCTCGGCGCCACCGTCGGGGATGCGGTCGCCGTCACGCTCGGCCGGGTCGTGGCCGTCGGCGACGGGGAGGGGCCCGTCGTCGGCGAAACTGAGCGCGAAGCGGACGGAACGGCTGTCCGGGTCGGCGAGGTGCTGGTCTGGGCCTCCGGCCCGCAGGCGCTCACGACCACGATGCCGATGGCTAGGGCGAGCGCCCCGTAGAGGATCAAGCGTCCAAACAACTGGCCCAAGCCTGCGTGAGTAACGCCCCGCTGTCGAGTTCGTCGACAAGCAGCCGAGCATTCTGTACGCAGACCGTACGGCACAACCATTTTTGGTAAAATGCGTTTTGAGTGGCCGATCGACTGCGATTGGCGCTGGTTTTTCACCAGCACCAGCCGGCCGGGAATTTCCCGTCAGTCTTCCAGGATGTGACCGAGCGGGCGTATGCCCCGCTCGTTGCCACCCTCTACCGGCACCCCGAAGTAAAGGCGAGTCTTCACTTCTCGGGCCCGCTCCTTGACTGGCTTGAGGCGAACCGGCCGGACGTCATCGGCGACCTCGCGGACCTCGTCCGACGGGGACAGATCGAGCTTCTCTCCGGGGGTTATTACGAGCCGGTCCTGGTGGGAGTCCCTCGGCGCGACGGGGTGGGACAGATTCGTGCGCTTTCCGATCGAGTACACGCGATCTTCGGACAGCGCCCGCTCGGGGCGTGGCTCACCGAGCGCGTCTGGGAGCCGCATCTGCCGTCGCTTCTCGCTGAAGCGGGAGTCGCATACACAGTGCTCGACGACGAGCACTTCCTCCAGGCGGGTCTCCGGCCGCAGGAGCTCGGCGAGTCCTTTGTAACCGAGGATCAGGGCCTTCCAGTCATCGTCTTCCCCGGAAGCGTGAAGCTCCGCTACCTCATCCCGTTCCGCGACGTGAGCCAAACGATGAAGGAGCTCCGCGCGCGCGCCGATGAGGGGGCGCGTCTGGTCGTCTACGCCGACGACGGCGAGAAGTTCGGTGCGTGGCCGGGTACGTACCAGCGCGTTCATAAAGACGGCTGGCTCGAGCAGTTCTTCTCCGCGATCGCGCAGGCCGACTTCATCCAGACGACGACCCTCGAGGACGCGTGGATCTTCCAGAAGCCGGCACGGCGGGTTTACATCCCCGCAGGGTCCTATCCCGAGATGGCGGAGTGGGCCCTCGAGCCGAACGCCTCGAAGCGCTACTCACAAGCGCGCAACAAGCTCGGTGATGAGCTCTCATCCCTCGTGGCCGCGCCGCTCTGGCGGAATTTCCTGGCGAAGTATCCAGAGTCGAACGGCCTGCAGAAGCGGATGCTCATCGTGAGCGAGGAGCTCGCGCGCCGCAGCATCCTCGACGCGTCGGCCGAGGTTCGCCAGGCGCAGCAGAACTTGTGGCGCGCGCAGGGCAACGACGTGTACTGGCACGGAGTCTTCGGCGGCATCTACTTTCCGCACCTGCGCGCGGATGCGTACGCGTCGCTTCTCAAGGCGGAGCGGATCCTGTCGGAGCGCCGCACCGCCGCGGGCGAGCAGCGCGACTACGACGTCGACGGCTACGACGAATACATCTTCCGCGGCAACGCGGGCGCGGTCTTCGTGCACGTGCAGGGCGGCGCCGTCATCGAGTGGGACATCTACGCATCGGCGACGAACCTTGTGGACACGCTCGCGCGGCGTCCGGAGGCGGAGCACGAAGCGCTCCGGCGGGCGGAAAAGTCGGGGAAGGTCCTGGTGGGAAAGGCCGCCGAGAAGGAGACCAAGTCCATCCACGAGGCGGTGCGCGCACGCGAGCGTGGTCTCTCGAAGCTTCTCGAGTACGACGTCGCGCGCCGGGCGTTCTTCCAGGACAGCTTCCGCGCCGGCAAGGCGGAGCCGGTCGTGCTCCACGCCTACTACTACCAGCTGACCCCGCAGCGCGAGGCGCGGACCGTAAGCCTCATCCTCGAGCCGCCGGCCCGCTCGCTCGCGAGCGTTCCGGGTCTCGGGATCCGCAAGGACATCCGCATCGCCGACGAAGGACTCGCCGCCGGCGTCCGGTATCGGCTCCGCAATGACGGCGAGGAAGCGATAACCATCCAGTTCACCAGCACGTCGAATGTCGGTCTGCTTTCCGAGCAGAACCCCGCCGACGTGATCACGATCGGGACGAAGAAGACGACCGCCGGAAAGCCGATCGACGCGCGGCATGTGTCAGAAATCGCCGTTCACTCGGAGTCCCGGCACTTTGACATAGCAATTGCCATCGATCCGCCGTGTGAGGTGACGACGCGGCCGATCTACTCGATCACCAATTCCGAGCAGGGATTCGAGCGTGTGTACCAGCAGCTCGAGATCGCATCCACCTGGAACGTGACGATCGAGCCGGATGCACACGTGGACCTCGAGGTGCGTGCCACGGCTGTTGGCCAGATGGTCGAGCCGGACGCCGTACGACCGACCGCTCGGCGGCGGAAGGCCGCGGCTGGCGCGAACCCGGAAACAGCGAGGATGCCTCGGCGGTAAGGAGGCATGTGGGCGGATCGTGAGCGGCGGCCGGGCGGCAGCCCTTCTCCTCGTCGGCGTTCTCATCGGCGGGATCTCGGGCGGAGCGGCGGCGACCTATCTCACTCACCGGGCCGACGAGTCGCCGGGCCAGCCAGCCGTCAATGTCGGTCTGCCAATCGCCACGACGGCTCCGCCGACGAGCGGCGGGTTCGATGACGAGATCGTCGGAGTCGTGCAGGAGCTCCTGCCGAGCGTCGTAACCATCATCAATTACGCGACGAACGGGCAACCGCAGTCGAGCGGGTCCGGATTCGTCGTGGATGCCGCGAACGGGTACCTCGTCACGAACAATCACGTCGTCGAGGACACACGGACGAGTGGAACCGGAGCGTCGTTCGACGTCGTCTTCTCGAACGACAAGAAGACCTCCGCCAAGCTCGTCGGCCGCGACCCGTTCACCGACATCGCGGTCCTCCAAGTTCAGGCGCAGGGACTCAAAGCGGCGACGCTCGCGAACAGCGACAACGTTCCTGTCGGCGCACTGACCGTGGCCATCGGGAGCCCGCTCGGCGAGTTCCAAAACACGGTCACGCACGGGATCGTGTCGGCGAAGGGTCGGCGCGTCGCAGAGACTTCGCAGGTCGTCCTCGAGGACCTCATCCAAACGGACGCCCCGATCAACCCCGGCAACTCTGGCGGTCCGCTGCTCTGGGCCGCGACGCGCCAGGTCATCGGCGTGAACACGCTCGGCGTGACGCAAGCGACGGGTATCAACTTCGCCGTCTCGAGCAACACGGTGAAGCAGGTCGCGGACGAGATCATCGCCAATGGGAAGGTCGTCCGCGGCTACCTCGGGATCCAGTACACGCCGCTGACCACGCGACAAGCCGCACAGCTGGGCTTAGCGACTGGAACCGTCGGCATCGTCGTCAGCCAGGTGGTTCCGGGATCACCGGCCGAGCAGGCGGGCATTCAGGCGAACGACATCATCACCAAGGTCAACGATCAGGTCATCGACGCGGACCATCCGCTGTCGAGCCTGCTCGTCAAGAACCGCCCAGGCGATAAGGTGAAGCTCACGCTTATCCGTAGTGGCAAGGAGATGACCGTCGACGTGTCCCTCGGCCAACCGCCGCAATAGGGACGACACTAGCCCTAGGACGACGCGATGCCGTCCTCTACCTGATCGCGGCGGGCCTCGGCAGCTTCGGCCTGGGCGTCGCCCAGTTCTACCTGAACTTTCTCTATCGATCGCTCGGCTTCGATGCCTTCGCGATCGGTCTTCTCGCCGGTGCTGAGGCCCTCGGCGTCGTCGCCGGCGCGATCCCAGCGGCGATCTTCACGAGAGGCCGTTCGCGGCGTGCCGCGATCCTCCTCGGCGGCACTCTCACCGGGATCGGGATCACCGGGATCCTCGTCTTTAACGCGCTCGCGGCCGTCTTCCTCTCGGCCGTGCTCGTTGGATTCGGTGGGATCATCGCGAGCTCCTCGGGAGCCGCCCTCCTCGCGGACGCGACCGACGCGACGCGGCGCGCCACCCGGTTCGGTCAGCAGATCGCTCTCGGCACCACGGCCGCGTTCCTTTCGAGCGCGATCGCGGGCGCCCTCGCGGCGCCGGTCGCATCACTCCTCGGTGCTCGACCGGAAGACGCTCCCGTGTTGCGAGCACTCGTGGCGAGCGGCGGCATCATCGCCGCCCTCTCGATCGTCCCGATCCTCGCGATCCGCGCGGTCCCTGTCGCTCAGCACACTCTCGAGGCCCCGACGCGCAACGATCTGGTCCGGCGTTTCCTGGCGATCGAAGTGCTCTTTGGCTTCGGAGCGGGCAGCTTCCTGCCGTTCGTCAACCTCTTCTTCGCGGATCGCTACGGCGTGCCGTTCTCAGCGCTCGGGTTGCTGCTTGGCGTCCTCGCGGTCGCCGGCAGCATCGGTGCACTCCTTCACGGGCGGTTCGTGGCGTCGCGACTCGGCGCGATCCCTTCCATCGTCCTCGTCGAGACGCTCTCGCTTCCCTTCGCGCTCGTCGCCGGGTTCACGGGCGCGCTCCCCGTCGCCGTCGGGGCGCTTGCGGTCCGGCACTTCCTGATGTTCGGCGCGAGCGGCACCGTGAACGCCTTCCAGCTCTCATCCTTCACGCCGGCGGAGCGCGCCGGTGCGAATGCCTTCTTCGCGCTCGCGTGGAGCGCCGCGAATGCCGTCGGCGCGGTCCTCTCGGGCGCGATCCGCGCGCGGCTCGGACCCGACGGCTTCACGGTCAACCTGGTCACGCTCGTGATCGCGTACGGCCTCGCCGCCCTCCTCACCTGGCGGCTCTTCGCGACCCACGAACCGAGTGGCGACGTTGGCGCGCGCACGCTCGCTGTCCCAGACTCGCGGGGGTGACCGTGCCCGTTCGCGATCAGGTCGCCGCTGCGATCAAGGACGGCCTCGCGCGCGCCTCGACGGAGCTCGGATGGCCTGACGTCGACGGCGTGCCCGTCGACATCGAGCGCCCGGGAAACCCGGAGCACGGCGACTACGCCTCGAACATCGCGCTGAAGCTGGCGAGGCACGCGCGCAAGCCCCCGCGCGAGATCGCGAGGGCGATACGCGACCGAGTCCGTGTCGCGCCGCCGATCGCGTCGGTCGAGGAGCTGAGCGGCTTCGTCAACGTACGACTCGACGAGAAGTGGCTCGCCGCACAGGTAGACGAGATCGCGCGAGCGGGTACCGCCTTCGGTCGAACCAACGCGCTCGCCGGCAAGCGGATGCAGGTTGAGTTCGTTTCCGCGAATCCCACCGGGCCGCTCACGGTCGCGAACGCGCGCGGCGGTCCGCTCGGCGACGTGCTCTCGTCGGTCCTCGAGTTCGCGGGCGCGACCGTCGAGCGGGAGTACTACGTCGAGGACACCGGGACGCAGTTCGACACCTTCGGTCGCTCCATCGCGATCCGTTATCGCCAGCTCCAAGGAGAGGAGATCGAGATACCCGCCGATGCGTATCCAGCCGAGTACGTGAAGGACATCGCGGCCGAGATCCAGGCGCGCGACGGCGACAAATGGACGAAGCTTCCGTTGGAGGAGCAGGCCAAGCGTTTCGCACCGCTCGGTGTCGAGTGGGTCCTCCGTGATGCGAGGCGCGTGACCGCGATGCTCGGCATCCGCTACGACACGTGGTTCTCGCAGGCCGAGATGATGCGGTCGGGCTATTTCGAGAAGACGCTCGCGGAGCTGCGCGCGCTCGGCAAGGTCTACGACAAGGACGGCGCGGTCTGGTTCGAGGCGAGCGAGGCGGTCGATGACAAGGAAGGCTGGGTCCTCGTTCGTTCGAACGGCGAGCCAGGCTATCTCGGCAAGGACATCGCGTACCACGTCCAGTCGCTGCGGGAACGGCGCTTCGACAAGAAGGTCGACATCTGGGGGTCGAACACGCACTACCACCTGATCCAGATGCGCGCGGCGATGCAGGCGCTCGGCCTGCTCGAGAAGTTCGAGGTGATCCTCTACCAGTACGTGCGCTTCCTGCACGAGGGCGTGCTCAAGCGGATGGGACGGCGGACTGGACAGTTCTTGCTGCTCGAGGAGGTCATCGAAGCGGTC
>VBDV01000155.1 GCA_005882765.1 Chloroflexota bacterium
CGATACAGGCGCCGTGCGATATCGGCCACGGCGTCGCGCTGCGCGGGCGCGACGCCGGCCGCGAACACCAGGGCACGTGCTTCGAACGGCAGGAGGCCCAGGAGTGGGCTCGGCCAGCCGCGGGCGATGGCGTCGGGACGGGACGCCGCCACCTCTTCTATGTCCATGCCACCGACCGTGGAGAGCATCACCACGGGCCGGCGCCGATCGCGGTCGAGCGTGATCCCGAGGTAGAGCTCGCTCGCGACGTCGGCGGCTCGCTCCACATACACCTTCTCGACGCGCAGTCCTTTTATGTCCATGCCCAGGATCGCCGCCGCAGCGCTCTTCGCTTCCTCGGGCGATTTCGCCACCTTGATGCCGCCGGCCTTGCCGCGTCCGCCCGCGTGCACCTGCGCCTTCACGGCGACTGGCGCGGCGATGGCCTTCGCTGCGGCCTCCGCTTCTTCTGGCGACGTGGCGAGACGACCGTCCGGAATGGGGATGCCCGCGCGCGCGAGGATCTGCTTCGCCTGGTATTCGTGGACCTTCACGGGGTGCCGAACATAGCACCGCCGATGGTCAGCGCGTTTCGGACCTGGCCCCTAAGAGTTCGGCCATTTTGTCGGCGCGTTCGCGAAGATCGCGATAGCCGCTCGGGGCGAGCAGGGTAGTCGCCTCCGCGATCAGGCTACGTGCGTCCGCGATCCGCTCGTCGACGAGGGCCACGGATGCGAGAGCAAGGAGAGCCTCCGCGCGGGTCTCGACGTGCGGCTTCGGCGCGATGCGCACCGCGGTGGTGGCGGACAGCCGCGCTGTTTCGATGTCGCCGCGCGCGAGCGCGACTTCGGCGCGTCTCGTTTCGAGTCTCGTGATCGCGTCCCGTTGGATCGTCATGCGTGCGGGGTCGAGCTGCGCGAAGGTCTCCTCGAGCACCGTCCGCGCGCCTTCGAGATCCTCGCTCGCCTGGCGCGCGAGGCTCGCCACGAGAGCGGCCTCTGCGAGCGCGCCGGGACCACCTATCTCTCTCGCGAGAACAAGGGCTTCTTCAGTGGCGGAAAGCGCGCCAGGGTCCTCGCTCGCGAGCAGGCTGATCGCGAGGGCATACGCCGCTCTCCATCGGTCCATCCGGCGGCCACTTGCGTGGGCGGCGGCGTTGGCCTCCTCCGCGACCTTTCGGGCGCGCAGGTGGTCGCCGCGCGCGGCCGCGTTCACGCAAATCTCGCCGAGGCACGCGACTTCGTACGGGGCGGCGATCACACGCATCTCCGCGAGGGCGCGGTCGAGAAGCGTGGCCTGTTCTTCCAATCGGCCGGTAAGACCAAGGGGCTCGCTCGACGCCCAGACCGCATACGAGAGGATCTCGCGATCCCCGGTCTCGCGTGCGACCGCTATGGCCTCTTCGAACTGGCGCTCGGACTCAGCTATGTCGTCGAGGATCGTGACGGAAGACGCTCTCCACACCAAAAGACGCACGAGTTCGGCGCTCGGTCCGAGCGTCCGCGCGGCGTCGATCGCTACATCGAGCTCGTTCACGGCCGCGAAGTCCGAGTCGAGCCGAAGCTTGACGATGGCTCCGAGCGCGCGCGCGGAAGCAAGCTCCGCAGGGGGAACAGCGCCTCCGGTGGCCACGACGAGCGCGCGGTCGTTCAGCTCGCGGGACGCTCGGAACTCACCGCGCGCGGATGCACTGGCGGCGCTCCGCGAGAGGAGCGTGAAGGCACGGCGGCCGAGATCTTTCGCGCCCGCGGCGTCGAGCTCGTGGGCGAGCGCGAAGGCTCGCTCGGCGTGGTACGCGACGATCTCTGCGTACTCCTGCGCGCGTTCGCCCGCGGCAGTTTCGAGCCACCGCGAGTAGTGGTCGTGCACGCGCGTTCGCTCGGCCTTCGAGAGCGACGAGTACGCGACGTCGCGGATGAGGCCGTGGCGAAAGACGAATGTCGTAGCCCCTGACGGACCGCGGCGGGCGCGTCGAGAGATGAGCCCGCGACGTTCCGCCTCCGCGACATCGCCGGCGGCGGGCGCAGTCGGCAACGCATCGAGCCAGAAGTCGCGGCCGACGACGCTCGCTTCGTGCAGAAGTCGCTTGACGCCGGGTGCCGTCGCGTCGATTCGCGCAGCGATAACGCCGTGCAGTGTCGGCGGAACGACCGCGTGAGACCCCTGATCGACGAGCATGTGAACGTACTCCTCGACGAAGAGCGGGTTTCCCTCGGTCCGTGCGACGATCTCGTCGACCGGCCGGTCGGAGCCACCCGCGAGGAGAGCGCGCACGAGCTTCTCGGTCTGCGGGACGTCGAGCGGCTCAAGCGCGATCGCCATCGCATTGGTGCGTCCCGAACCCCAGCTCGGTCTTCGCTCGAGGAGGTCGGGCCGAGCAAGGCAAAGAAGCAGCAACGGTGCATGCAGCTGATCGAGCAGCTCCTCGAGCAGTACGAGGAACGGCTCTTCCGCCCAGTGCAGGTCCTCGAGCACGATCGTTCCCGGCGACGAACCGAGCCGCGCCTCCAGGTATCGCGTCATTCCGAGGGCGAGCTCACGCCGCCGCGCGTCGGAGGTGAGCTCCGACTGCGGCGTGTCGGCGTCGGCGAGCGCGAGGGCCGCGAGCTCGCGAGCGATCTCTCGCGACTCAACCTCGTCGAGGCCTTCCATGCCGGCGACGCGGGTTTCGATCTTCGCCCGTGCCGCATCACGACCGTCGGTCGGCGCGATCGCGGCCTCTCCACGGATCAGCTCTTGCAGCGGCCAGTACGTGATCGCGTGTCCATACGGCAGGCACGCTGCACGTGCGATCGGCTCGGACGGGTCCAGGCGCCGGAGGAACTCGAGCGCGATTCGGGTCTTGCCCATTCCCGCGTCGCCGTAGATCGTGACGAGATGCGGTCGTCCGGTCGACGCGACCCGCCGGTGCACGTCGTCGAGGAGGCGCATCTCCGACTCGCGTCCGACGAACGGACTCGCCGTATGTCCTGAGGCTGCGCCCGGTCCGGCGAGACTCTCCGCCGCCGCGACCTCGACCAGACCCATGCCTTTTGTCTGGATGGTGCGGACGGCTCCATAGCTCACGCGGCCGCGCGTGATCTCGCGGGTGAGAGGACCGACAAGGATTTCCCCGTGCGCCGCCATTTGCTCGAGGCGTGCCGCGATGATGACCGGCTCTCCGGTGACGAGGAACTCTGCGCCTTCGCCGTCTCCGGTCACGACCTCGCCCGTGTTGATCCCGATGCGCAGCGTGAAGCCCGGTCGGCCGTCCTCGCGGTTGGGCGACACATCGGCTCGCAGCGCGAGCGCAGCGCGCACGGCTCGTTCGGCATCGTCCTCGTGCGCGACCGGAACGCCGAAGACGGCCATGACCGCGTCGCCGATGAACTTCTCGACGGTGGCGCCGTGAGCGACGAGGATCTCGCGCGTCCTGGCGAACATGCGCGCGAGTGCCGCGCGGAGCACTTCGGCGTCGTACGACCGGGTCGTAGCACTCGAATCGACGATATCCGCGAACAGGACGGTCACGACCTTCCGTTCCTGCGGCACGGGATCGAGTCTAGGAGCGAAGTGGTAGCCGACTTGACTGCCTGAGGAGTATTCCGTGGTACATGCCCCGCCAGGGGCAGGAGGGGGAGAACGTGGCACATCATCGGTTCATCGCGGTCGTCGACCTCACTGTGGCCATACCAAATCCGGGTAACGAGCCGGCCGCCCCGGCCGATCAAACATTGATCGACAACATCGCCGCGGCGCTGGAGAAGAAGGTCAAGGTGCAATACAACGACACGGAGTACACCGTCGAGAAGGTGAAGAAGAACAAGAAGAATCCGTAGCGGTCGACCAGACCGTTCGCCGAATGAGTCCGCCGTCGCGACGCATCTCGGTCGTCGGTTCGACCGGCTCGGGTAAGACGACATTTGCGCGTGAATTAGCGCGTCGGCTCGGCGTGCCTCACGTCGAGCTCGACGCGCTCGCATGGGGTCCGAACTGGACGCTCGTGCCGGTCGACGTCTTCCAGGAGCGCGTCGCTCGTGCGGTCGAAGGCGAGACCTGGGTCATCGATGGCAATTACGGCGGTCGCGGCGCGCAAGGTCTCGTGCTGCCGCGCGCCGACACAGTGATTTGGCTCGATCCGCCGCTCAGGGTCATCTTCGCGCGCCTCTTCCTACGCGCGCTGCGTCGGATCCGAAGCGGTGAGGAGCTCTGGCCCGGGACCGGGAATCGCGAGAGCTTCCGGAATCAGTTCTTCTCGCGCGACACGTTGTTCTGGTGGGCGATCAAGACGCATACGCGCCGCCGGCGCGTGCTCCCGCAAGTCCTCGCGCGCCCGGAGTGCGCGCACCTCGTCGTGCATCGTTTCCGCAGCGACAGCGACGCCAGGGTCTGGCTCTCCGCGGTGCAAGGGCCTGCGACCGCAGGCCGCTAGAGCACCGGTCAGTTCTCGAAGTCGAGGCTCCTGCGGATCTCGTATCCGCTGCGTAGGCAGGCCCGCTCCGAGCGGAGCGTGTTCGCCACGTAGTCCCGCGGCACGATGACGTAGTTGAACTGCCAGATGGGGCTGTACTTCTTCATGCCCGGGATCGAGTCGTAGATGTTGAACTGCCCCCGGACTCGTTCGGCGCTAACGAGCTTGCGCCCGCGGTCAAGGCGCGCGGAGTACACGATCTGGTATTCCTGCGCGACCTTGATCTTCTTCGGGTCGACCTCGAGGTCCCCCTGCTCCGTCGCGAACACGACGTGCCCGTCGAACCACACGCGCTCGATCTTGTAGCCGTACGGATTGTTGTAGTGGAGGTTTTCCACCGAGCCCATCCTTGATCCCGACTTCTTCGGTCGCGGCTTTCCGCGATGGATCTCCCAGACGCCTTCGGTCGGCTCAGCCCTTTTCGCCACGCGCAGGAGCGTACGCCGCTGGCCACCGAATTGCGGTCCGTACGAACATGACATTTCGTGGCGGCGCGCCCCTCGACCCATCGCAGGTCGAAGATCAGCGTGGCCGCGGCGGGTCCGGAGGTGGGGTCGGCGGGCCGGTCATCGTAGGCGGCGGCGGCATCGGGCTTGTGATCCTCATCGTGGCGCTCCTGCTCGGCGTGAATCCGCTCTCCGACTACACCGCGACGGGCCCCTCGGTCGACGGCGCGCCGTCGGTCCAGGATTGCCAGACCGGCGCCGACGCCAACAAGCGTGACGACTGCCGCATCGTCGGCTTCGTCGACAGTATCCAGAAGTATTGGGGCGACGAGTTCGCGCGCCGCGGCGACACCTACCTAGCGGCGAAGACCGTCCTCTACACCGACGCGACGCAGGGTGCGTGCGGATTCGCCCAGGCCGCGATGGGCCCGTTCTATTGCCCGGAGGACGAGAAGGTCTACCTCGACCTGAGCTTCTTCCAGGAATTGACGCAGCGCTTCGGCGCGAAGGGCGGCCCGTTCGCCGAGGGGTACGTCGTCGCCCACGAGTACGGCCACCACGTGCAGAACCAGCTCGGCTTGCTCGCGCAGACCGGATCGAACGCGCAATCCATCCGGGTTGAGCTCCAGGCCGACTGCCTCGCCGGCGTGTGGGCGCGGCACGCCGCCGATACCGGGTACCTCGAGGCCCCGACCGACGCCGAGATCGCACAGGCGCTCGATGCCGCCGCAGCAGTGGGCGACGATCGGATCCAGCGGGAGACGCAGGGCCGGGTCCAACCGGAGCACTGGACGCATGGCTCGGCCGCGCAGCGTCAGCAGTGGTTCCGCACCGGCTATCAGACCGGCGATCTCGATAAATGCGATACATCCGGAGTTCGCTGAGGAATCTCGAGCGCTTGCCCGCTGTTGTGCGGGTCATGAACGCTTACTTCTGGCGCACCGACGACAGCCTCGTGCATCACATGCGCGGAGAGTCCGTTGCGGACGTTCGTGCACGCATTGCGGCCACCCACGGGGACGAGGTGGCGCGACGAGCGGTCATCACCTCCCTCCACACGACGCCCCGCACCACCCCATCCAAGTCCGCCGCGGCCTGACGCCCACATCTCGCGACGCGAGCGCCGCCACATCCGTACCCTACTGACCCATCGGAGGTGTGACATGGCGGCGACGAGGGAAGCACGCGCGGTGTGGAACGGCGACCTCATGAGCGGGAGCGGGACGGTCAGCGGCGCCTCGAGCGGAAAATTCAGCGATGTGCCGGTGTCGTGGTCGGCCCGCACAGCCGAGCCGGGCGGAAGGTCGAGCCCGGAGGAGCTGCTCGCCGCTGCGCACGCGTCGTGTTTCGCGATGGCCCTCTCCGCCGGACTCGCTCGCGCTAGCTCGCCGCCGAATCGGCTCGAGGTCCGGTCGAAGGTCACCTTCGACAAGGTCGGCGACAACTGGACCGTGGTTTCGAGCGAGCTCGAGGTCAAGGGCGATGTGCCGGGCGCCGACGCTGCGAAGTTCACGAAGGCCGCGGAGGACGCAAAAGACAATTGCCCGATCTCGCGCGCGCTCAAGGGCAACGTTAAGTTGTCGGTGAAGGCGAACCTCTCCTGATCCGCGTTAGCGTCAGCGACTGAACTAGGACCGCACCGACCGCGGCGAACGCGAACGCCGCAGCGATGCCTGCGCGATCGACGAGCGCACCGATCGCGAGAAAGAACGTCGCGAACGCGATGATTCCGTAGCAGAGGCCGCGCACCACCTGCGCGGCCGCGGCGCCGCCGCGTTGCGCGTGTGCGAAGACCGCGAGCACTCCCGCGTACACCGGGTACGTCGTGAGCAGGCCGCTGAGCTGCGGCCCGAGCAGCGGTGCGGCGCTCGTGATCACGATGACCAGACCGGTCGCGACGACCATGCGCACCGGCAAGTCCCATCGCGGCGCTTCGGGCGCCTCCTCCAGCACGCCCGGCGGCGGGATGAGCCGGATGCCGAGGAGCGCTGCGGCAACGCCGCCGGCATAGAGCGCCAGGAGCGGCAGCGGAAAACCGGTCTCCAGCGGTAGCGCGCGAAGTGCGACCACGGCCGCGGCGAACGCGAGGCTCGCGACCGCGAGCGATGCCGGCCAGCGGAAGCGCCGCGCCATCGCGGCGTACGCGACGGCGAAGACCGCCGACGCCGCAACTCCCCCGATCGATCCGGCCGCGGCCGCCGCGGCGAAGCTCGTTCCCTGCTCGAGCGCGAGGAATAACGAGACCGGGCCTGACGTGAACGGAAGCCCGACGAGCCAGCCGCTGATCGACGGTCCGAACCGGCGACCCGCGATGGTCGCGATCGCGATGAGCGCCGGCGTCACCACGAGCTTGAGTGCGAGGATCACGTGGGGAGCACGGCGCGTGTCTCCCGCTCGATCTCTGCGGTCAGCCGCCGCGCCTCCGTGACGCAGGTCTCGAGCGCCTTCGCGATCGCGAGTCGGTCGCGCGGCTCGATCGAAGGTGGAAGCTCGTCCTCGTCGAGTATCTCGATCGCACCCGAGGTGCGGATGAGGACGTCGACGACAAGGTCACGGTACGCGATCGTCTCGGGGTCGATCGTCGTGTCGGTCGCGATGCTCACGTAGAGCGCGACGGTGCGGCCGCGCTCAAGCCAGTGGTACACGTTGTAGGGCCGGTCGGTCCAGAAATGGCCGACCGTCACGGTGCCCTTTCGGAGCACGAGGTCCGTGCCCGCGAGCGGGCGGTCCTGCTCGGCGACGTAACGCACGACCGCGCGCCGCCCGGGCTCCACCACGAGCGCCTCGCATGCGTACTCCACGACCGATCCATCGAGTCGGGTCTTGCGCTCGATGATCGATGCGCGCATTTGACCGCCCATCAAAGACTCTTCAGATCATGCAGGTCGTGGAGGTTAGGCTCCCCGTCGGTTAGATGAATCGCAAGCCGTTCGCCAGAGGCGACCAGATTCTTGTGCTCTTGGTGGTGATGACCCTGGTTCCGGTCGTGGTCGTGATTCTCGCCTTCGTCATTTTCGGTCAGGGGACACCACTACTCGAGAACTGAGAGAACTTCTCGGGTTTGACTGCCCACCAGGGACCCTTCCGGACGCCCCATTGAATGCATTCCCCAGGTTTCGCGGTCAGATTGGGTCCTCGCTCAAAAACGATCAACGTCACGAATTCTCAAAGCGAAGAAGATCAGACGAGCGCCAAACCCAAGTTGCCAGCCGTCTCAGCGCGCCACGAGGCCAACAACGCTTTGGCGGTCTCTGGATCGTTCTCAAGTGCGCTCGCGACTTGGACCGCACGAGCAGCGATGTCACCGACCCATGGTCTGATCGCGACTTCCTCAGCGGTCGCCAACTTGGCGAGCGCCGCGAGGCCCTTTTTGGCGCTCCTCGTGTCGCCCTTGAGGAGTTTCGAGTAGGTCACGCCTTCCAGGTTGTTCGGATTGCCGAGTCCGTCTTTCCAACTGGCTAAGTCGTCCGGCTCTTGGTACTTAGCGAGGAATGGGAGACCTTTCACCCGGACGACCTCAGCTATAGCGCGCATCACAGCCTCAGGGTTTGTCTCCGGGATCTCCCACCAGTCTCGGTTGGACACTAGATCGCGAAGACGATTACCGAAGTTGAACCAGAGGTGGTCGTTCGGCACGTAGAGCGGCTGGACGAAACAGAACACTGCGAGGCTTCGCTTGTCGTACTGCGACCGATCGAGCTCAAAGCCTTGAAGCACGAGACCGACTGGAGCCTTGTATAGAAGCGTGCCGAGCTGACGAAAGTCCGGGCAGGAGATAGCGACGTTCGAGTTCTGCGATCTCGGTGCCCTTCATACCGATCTCAACACAGGGCTTTGAACAAAACCGCCTCTAGTCAAACGGACGTCATCCGAGCGTTCGAGTAAACCGCCTGTTCCTCTCGAGCTGTCAAGCAATATCGCGCAATTGTCGTATCGGCCCTCGCGTTTGACTGCCCACTACGCGCCGGTAGCATGACGAATCGCCCACATGAGAGAGCTCTACCAGGTCGTAGAGGTCGGTCCCGCCTGGTACCAGGAGAACATCCCCTGCCAGGAAGCTTGCCCCGTGAAGACCAACTGCCGGGGTTATCTGAACCTCGCGGCGGCAGGCGAGTTCGAAAAGGGTTGGGAGCTCGCGCTCGACCCGAACCCTATGGCGTCGATCTGCGGATCCGTTTGCGCTGCGCCGTGCGAGACGGCGTGCCGGCGCAAAGAGATCGATAAGCCGCTTTCGATCCGTTACGTAAAAAAGTTCCTCTCCGACTGGACGCATCAGAACGTCCGCACCGACGGGCACGCCTACACGCAACCGCCGGCGCCGGTGTTCGGTCCGCCCCGCGGCACGGTGGCAGTGGTGGGCGCGGGCTGCGCAGGCCTCTCTGCCGCGAGCGACCTCTCGAAGCTCGGCTTCGGGGTGACCGTCTACGACGCGCTCGACCAGGCGGGCGGCACCACCCTCGCGGGCGTACCGCCCTTCCGTCTGCCGCGCGAGGTCATCGATCGCGATATCGCCGGCATCGTCAACGAGAACGTGGACCTCCGCCTCTCGACCTACGTGGGCCGCGACGTCTCGCTCCGCGAGCTGCACGACAAGAACGATGCGGATCATCCTCGGCTCGGGCTACACCGCGATGGACTGCGCCTCCACGTCGTGGCGTCTCGGTGCCGAGCACATGTACGTCATCGTCCGCCGGAGCCGCGAGGAGATGGTCGTCGACGAGGAGGAGCTCGGCGAGACCGAGCGCGAGGGGATCGAGTTCGTCTACCTCGCCTCGCCGACCGAGGTGCTCGCCGATGCGAACGGCCGCGTGCGCGGCGTGGTCTTCATCCGCAATAAGCTCGGCGACCCGGACGAGAAGGGACGGCGCAGCCCCGTCGCGATCCCCGGCACCGAGTTCGAAATCCCCTGCGACACCGTCCTGCTCGCGCTCGGTCAGGCGCCAGAGACGAGCTGGCTTTCGAAAGAGTTCCCCGAATTCCGCGTGAAGCGGTGGCGCGACATCAAGGTCGACCCCGAGACGTATCAGACGGTCGTGCCGAAGATCTTCATCGGCGGTGACTATCGGACCGCACCGACGACGATCATCGAGGCTGTTGCCGACGGGCGCTCCGCGGCGCAGCAGATCGCGCGCTTCCTTGATGTGAACGCCGTCTCGGTGAACGTGCCCGAGTACCACGAGGTCGTGACGCTGCGACGCTCGTCGACACCCGACAACATCGGGATGATCTCGCTCGAGGGCGAGCTCGCGCGCGTGTACCACAACATGTCCGTCGATTACGACCGGATCCCCCGACAGGAGATGCCGAAGCTCTCCAAGAACGATCGCCGCGGACTTTTCCTCGAGATCAACCAGGGGTACAGCGAGGCTCAGGCGATCGCGGAGTCGGACCGTTGCCTCAAGTGCAACTTCAATATCGAGATCATCGGCGAGCTCTGCATTATCTGCGGCGGCTGCGTCGACGTGTGCCCGATGGACGTCATCCACATGGTCGACATGAGCGACATCGTCGACGACGGCTCGATCCCGGCGGTCGGAACGGCCAAGAAGTGGCAGAACGGGGTGGCCTTCTTCCTCGACGAGACGGCGTGCATCCGTTGCGCGCTCTGCGTGATCCGCTGCCCGACCGACGCGATCACGATGAACCGGTACGGCACCGTGATGCCGGCGGTCGGAAACGTCCTGCCGAAGGAGTCCATCGACGACGAGATCCACCTCGACCTGACCGTCGCGGCGAAGAAAGCGGTGCGCCCGCTACCGCAATACGATCCCCACCTCGCCCCTGGGTACAAGCCGGTCCAGAACGGACACACCAACGGCGATTTCAAGCACGCGCACAGTCCTGACGTCAATGAGAAGGAGCTCGTTAAGCACTAGTGCTCGAGATACCGGCCCAGATCTGGCAGAAGACCAAGACGAGCTATATCTGGAGATCGCTCTTCCGTCACGGCTACCCCGATTCCCGCAAGAACCAGTCGCTCGCGGTCTTCACGAACGTGTTCTTGCACCTGCACCCCGTCAAAGTGCGCCGCCACGCCTTGGCGATTCCCTACACGTGGTGCATGGGTGGGCTCTCGTTCTTCCTCTTCCTGATCCTCACGCTCACCGGGACGCTCCTCATGTTCTATTACCACCCGTCGGTGGA
>VBDV01000189.1 GCA_005882765.1 Chloroflexota bacterium
CCGGCACCTGGTTCTCGGCCATCAATTGGTTCCAGAACCCGCGCTCGCGCGTCAGCGCGCACTACCTCGTGAAGGCGTGGGGCGGCGGGATCCTGCAATTCGTCGCCGAGTCCGACACGGCGTACCACGCCCGCGTCGCGAACCCGTACAGCATCGGCATCGAGCACGAGTTCGACCCGCGGCACGGCGTCTACCACACCGATTCGCAGTACCGCAGCTCGGCACTGCTCGTCTGCGCGATCGCCCGCCGCTACGGCATCCCGACGGACCGCAACCACATCATCGGCCACAACGAGGTGCCGGGGACCGATCACAGCGACCCGGGTCCGACCTGGAACTGGACCTACTACATGTCGCTCGTGCGGGCGTGCTCCGCCGATCGCGCGCAGGCTGTCGCCCGCGCCGCACTCCGCACGATCGACGACCAAGGATTCGTCCCCTCCGCCGGCCTTGAGCCCGAAACCGTCAGCGACGAGGTCGCGCTGCTCCAGTGGGACCTCGCGTACCTCGGCTTCCTGGACGCGGAAGAGGTGGCCGGAGGTGGCGGGCGCTTCGGGCCGCTCACCGAAGCCGCGGTCACGGCGTTCCAGGAGTCGAACGGCGTCGCGCCCACGGGCTCGTTCGGCGCGCCGACCGCCGCGGCCATCGTGCAGTCGCTCGTCGCGAATCCGTCGGACGTGCCCGTCGTGGACCTCGACGTCGATACCGAGTCCAATGACGTCGCGCGGCTGCAGACCGCGCTCGAGAAGCTCGGCTACATCGACCGCATCACCGGCTACTACGGCCCGATGACATCGGACGCCGTGAGCACCTTCCAGCAGGACAACGGTATCGAGCCGACCGGCGCGTACGGCCCGGTCACGCGGATGGCACTCGCCACGCGGCTGCGCGCGCCGGCCGCGGGCGATGAGCTCGGTGACGTCGCGCCGGATTCGCAGGTCGCCGTCGTTGGGATGGCACTCGGATCGGTGATGTTCGTCGACGCCGCGGTAATGCCCTAACCCGCGAGCCGGCCCTAACCCGAGCCTGTTTCGACGTCCACGGTGGTCTCGATCGAACGACGTGCAGCGTCGGAGACCGGACAGTGCCGGTCACCCCAATCGACGATTTTCCGCAGTTCGCTCTCGGTTGCGTCAGACGATGCCAGCCGGACTCGAACGCGGATCCGCAAAGGACCGGCCGGCACGCCATCGTCGAGGCCCAGGATCCCGCGGTCATCGGACTCGCTATCGACAGCAACTTCGAGCCGGCTCAGCTGAATCCCCTGGACCGCCGCTCGCATGGCGATCAAGGTGGCATCGCAGCTGGCGAGCGCGGCCCGGAATAGCCACCCAGGAGACGGACTCGAGCCGGTCCCACCGACCGACGGGGGCATGTCCGTTGAGATTCGCTCGCCGGATGGTCCGTCAACCCGGACGCGTAGACCCTTCTCCAGCGTGGCCGTGGCTACGGAGTCTGTATACCGAGCCTCCTCGGGATGTTCGCTCAGGTAACTGGAGGCCGTGCGCAGAGATTCGCGAATTGGATCGGTCTTCACGTCGCTAACAAGTCCTTCACGAGGTCGCGTTCCTTCTCGAGCTCGGCGACGGTCGCGGCGATCTTCCCCTTCGCGAACTCGTCGAGCGGGACGTTCTGGACGATCTCGAACGAGCCGTCGCCCTTTGAATGCAGCGGGAACGAGCTCACCAGTCCCTTCGGTATGCCGTAGCTGCCGTCGCTCACGATGGCGGCCGAGAAGCAGTCGCCTCGCGGTGTTGGCGTGATGAGCGAGCGCACATGATCGACGAGCGCCTGCCCCGCCGAGAACGCGCTTGATGCGCCGCGCGCGGCGATGACGGCCGCGCCGCGCTGCTGCACCTGCGGGATGAATTCGTTCTCGAGCCACTTGCGGTCGACGACCTCGTCCGCGGACTTGCCCTTGACCTCGGCGTTGGTGAAGTCGGGGAAGAGCGTGGCCGAGTGGTTGCCCCAGATCGCGAGCTTCTTCACCTCGCGCACGCGTGCGCCAGCCTTCGTCGCGAGCAGCGAGCGCGCGCGGTTCTGATCGAGCCGTGTCATCGCGCTCCACCGGTCATCGGGAATCCTCAGCGCGTTCGCGCGCGCGATGAGGCAGTTGGTGTTGCACGGATTCCCGACGACGACGACGCGAACTGACGATGCTGCGTACCGCTGGATGGCTTTGCCCTCGTCGACGAAGATCGGTCCGTTCTTGCGGATCAGGTCGCCGCGCTCCATACCCGGACCGCGCGGCACCGATCCCACCAGGAGTACCCAGTCCGCATGGTCGTGCGTCTCGGCGCGGTCCGCCGATGCGCTCACGCGCTCGAGCAGCGGGTATGCGCCATCCTCGAGCTCCATGAGTACGCCCTTGGCCTTGTCGATCATCTGCGGGATGTCGGCGAGGCGCAGATCGATCTCGGTGTCGGGTCCGAACATCTCGCCCGATGCGATTCGCGGCAGGAGCGCGTACGCGACCTGGCCCGTCGCCCCGGTGACGACGACCCTGACGGTGTTGGACATTCGTATTTACCTCGCGGTCTTAGTCGCAGTTAGGGACAGGCCGAGCCAGTCTTCGAAACGCGTCTCGCCGAGTCGCGCGTCATCGCCCGGAACGAGTGTGCGCTCGCTCAGCACCGCGCCGAAGTAGCGCGCTTGCGGGTCGGCGACCACATCGCGCGGATCGTTGCGGGCGCTGAGGTCCTGTCGGATGAGTTCGTCAAGGCGAAACTGTTCGGGCCCCGCCACCTCAACGATGCCGTTCACCGGCGCGCCCACCGCGATCCTCGCGACCGCATCGGCGACATCGTCACTGGCCATGGGCTGGATGAGCACCGGTGCCAGCCGAACCCTGCTGCCGTCGGTGGCGGCGTCGGCGATGCTCTTGACGAACTCGAAGAACTGCGTCGCATGGACGATCGAGTAGGGGATCGAAGACTCCCGTATCAGCTTCTCCTGGGCGATCTTCCCGCGGAAGTAGCCGCTTTCGGACAGACGCTCGGTTCCCACGACCGACAACGCAACGTGATGTCCCACGCCTGCCTCGGCCTCTGCGGCGACGAGATTGCGCGTTGACGTCTCGAAGAACTTCAGGACTGCTGCGTCCTCGAACGAGGGCGAGTTCGACACATCGACGACGACCGACGCGCCTCTCATGGCTTCGGCCAGGCCTTCGCCAGTGAGTGTGTTGACGCCCGAATCCCGCGATGCCGCCACCACCTCGTGGCCGTGCTCACGAAGCTTCTTGACGAGCTTTGACCCGATGAGCCCGCTGCCGCCGATAACCACGATCTTGATATTGCTCATGAGGGGCACTCTCCTTTAAGACACGAAACTCAGATTCGGAGTGTCAACCAGTCGGGGCGGTACTCGCCTTTTCGTCCGCTCCGCCGTAGACCGCTTCCGCCTCTATCTCCACGAGGATCTTCGGATCGATGAAGTCGACCTTCACGATCGTCGACGCGGGGCGGATGTCGCGGAAGGTCTCTCCGTGCACGACGGCGACGCTCTGGATGTCGTTCGAGTTTTGCACGTATACGCGGGTCATGATCACGTCGTTCATCGTGCAGCCGAGCTCCGCAAGCGCTTCCTTCATCGTCTGAAGCGCGGCGCGCATCTGCTCGACGACGTCGTCGGACACAACGCTGCCGTCGGGCCCGATTCCCGCCGTACCCGAGACGCGGACGACGGTGCCGTGCCGGATCGCGCGTGAGAAGCCGAATTGGAACTCGCCACGGCTCCCGGTCGTGTGCCAGTAGCGCTTCGGATTGGTCGGATCGGTGGTCGGCATCAGTTGCGCATCCGCTTGATTACGGCGTCCGCGAATTCCTTCGTCCCGACCGCGGTGGGATCGTCGCGGTTGGCCTTGAGGTCGTAGGTGACGTCCTTGCCCTCCGCCACCACCGAGGCGATGGCGCGCTCGAGTCGATCGCCGGCCTCGCGCTCGCCAATGTGTCGAAGCATGAGAACCCCCGCGAGCATTAACGCCATCGGGTTCACTTTGTTTTGGCCCGCGTACTTGGGCGCGCTGCCATGGATCGCCTCGAACATCGCGACGCCGTTCTCGCCGATGTTCGCGCCGGGAGCCACGCCGAGGCCGCCGACGAGCCCGGCCACGAGGTCGCTCACGATGTCGCCGTATAGGTTCGGTGCGACGAGCACGTCGTACAGGTCGGGCTTCACGACGAGCTGCATGCACATGTTGTCGACGATGCGGTCCTCGAACTGGATCTCGGGATAGTCCCGCGCGACCTCTCCCGCGACGCGCAGGAAGAGCCCGTCCGCGAATTTCATGATGTTCGCCTTGTGGATCGCGGTCAC
>VBDV01000065.1 GCA_005882765.1 Chloroflexota bacterium
GAGAGCGGCGTCGGGTACGCGATGATCTCGGGCGCGAGCGAAACGGTGCGCTCGGTTTGCGTGAACCCGAGCCAGTCGCCAGCTCGGAGGCGCAGCGGCCCGATCGCGTATGCGCCGCGGGCGGGGACGCGGACGGGCAGACGCACCAGGACACGCTCGCGGCCGCGCATCGGAAACCCGAAATCGATCCAGCCGCGCGGGCTCCCCGGCGCCGGGTTCGGCGGCTCCACGCCCTCGACCAGGAAGAGGCGCGCGTCGAGCCACGGCAGCGGCAGCGGTTTGCGGTTCGTGACCTCGACGGTCGCGACCGGAAGCTCGCCGGCCACGATCCGGTCGGGAAGGAGGGTCACGCGGGCGTCGACGGCCGCGAGCGCGAGGCGACCGGTGATCTCGACCACGATCCATGTGATGAGCGAGCCGAATGCGAGAACGATGAGCGCCGGGGCGCGGCTGATTGCGGCGGCGGCGATGCAGATCACGACGACCTGCCAGGGAAACCGGCCGGTACGCCCGTCGAGCGGATGGGTCTCCATCGATCAGCCGGCGTTAGCGGCGACATCCTCCGCGGGCACCGGCGTTCGGGCGAGGACCTCGGCGATGATCGCGCTCGTCGTTCGGCCGCGCATCTGCGCATCGGCATTCAGGAAGAGGCGGTGACGGAGCACCGCGACCGCCTGCGCCTTCACGTCGTCGGGCAGGACATACGCGCGCCCGCGAATCGCCGCATGCGCCTGCGCGGCGCGATACAGCGCGAGCGCGGCTCGCGGGCTCGCGCCGAGGTCCACGCCGTCGACGCGTCGCGTGCCGCGGACGATCTCGACGGCGTAGCGGCGGACGGCGTCGCCGACGCGCACGGCGCGGATCTCGTCCCGCAGCGCCTTGATCTCGGCCGGAGAGAGGATCGGAGCCAAGGTGTCCGCCCCGAGGTTCGCCGGTCCGTGGATCCTCAAAATCGTGTCTTCGTCGTCGGCGTCGGGGTAGCCGAGGTTCAAGAGGAAGAGGAATCGGTCGAGCTGCGCCTCCGGCAGTGGGAACGTGCCCTCAAGCTCGACCGGGTTCTGCGTCGCGATCACCAGGAAGGGATCCGGCAGGGGATGCGTCGTCTCGTCCACGGTGACCTGGCGTTCCTGCATCGCCTCGAGGAGCGCCGATTGCGCGCGCGGAGTCGCGCGGTTGATCTCGTCGACGAGGACCACATTCGCGGCGAGCGGCCCCGGCCGGTACTCGAACGCACCGGCGCGCTGGTCGTAGATCGAGACGCCGGTGATGTCGCTCGGCACGAGATCCGGCGTGCACTGGATGCGCCTGAAGCTCAGGTCCAGCGAGCGTGCGACCGAGCGCGCGAGCGTCGTCTTCCCCACTCCGGGCACGTCGTCGAGAAGGACGTGGCCTTCCACCAATAGAGCGCCGAGCAGCTGCTCGGTCACCTCGCGCTTCCCGACCACGACCGCGCCGACGTGTTCCACGAGGCGCTCCGTCGCGCTTCGAACGGTGAGGGTCACCCGAGAACTATGCGGCCTCCAGTTTTCGGACGGAGGCTCGGTGCCGCGTTGGCCCACCCCGGATCACGCTCGCCGTCACGAGCGCGACGGCGAGGCTCACGAAGGCGCCGACGGCATGCAGGGCGAGCACGATGGGGTCTTGCTCGCGCATCGAGAACGGCGTGAAGGAGCGCTCGACGAACAGGATGAGGGCGATAACGATGAGCGCACGCAGCGCGACTCTCCCGCCATGGACCGCACGCGCGGCGACCGCCAGCGCGACCGCGGCGAAGACATAGACGATCCATCCGGAGCCCTCACTCGACGTCGTCCACGCCCTGCCGCCTGGCACGTAGCCTTCGTAGAGGCCATCGGCGACGAGCGCGAGCGCGAGAGCGACCGTGACCCCGCCGATGAGCCACGCGTTTCGCGACGCAACGGCGCCGGTGCCCCGTCTCGTCGCGTCCGCGTCCTGCTCAGGTTTTGCGCTGGTCGGGCTCGGGCCTTCCAGTGAGAAGAGCGTGTCGACGTCCGGTGCGGCGTTTCCGAGACGCCAGACGCGAAGCGCCGTCACGAGGATCAGCAGCTCGACGCCCGCGGTGGCGAAATGCGTGATGACCGACTCGATCGGCTTCGGGCCGAGCGCGAAGGCGGTGACCGGACGCTCGACCAAGAAGAAGACCGAGAGTCCGATGCGTGACTGCAGGCTGCGCTCGCTTCCCCGCGCGACCATGATCGCGACCACGGTGTTGAGGATCGCGAACAGGTACGCGATCTCGGCCAGGTTGTCGTATTTACCGGTGAACCATGCCGGGCCCCCCGGGTACACGCCGTCCAGGAATCCGTCGACGACGAAGAGGACCGACGCGAACAGCATCAGGAGGACGACCGGACGGAGCGCCCCTGCCACCCGAGACCCCCTTCTTTCCCCGCGGAATCTTATTCCTAGGCGCGCCCTCGGCGTGATTCCAGACGTTCGATCGTCTCCGGTGGCACGAACACGCCGCCGAGATCGACGCCGTGCTCGCCCCGACCGTGAAAGTCGCTCCCGCCGGTGGGAACCAGGCCGTGCGTCCGCGCGCGATCCAGGAAACGAGCCGTGATCTCGGGTGTGTGCTCGCCGTAGTACGCCTCGATCCCCGCGAGCCCGACAGCCACCAGCTTCGGCAGCAGCTCGTCGAGCCCGACGACGGTCCCGGGATGTGCGAGCGATGGGACGCCGCCGTGCTCCCGTACGAGCGTCACGGCCTCGATCGGGGTGAGCCCCACGCGCGGAACGTATGCCGGCGAGTCTTTCGCGAGAAGCGTCTCGAACGCCTGGTCATAGCTCGGAACGTAGCCCTTCTCGAAGAGCGCCTGCGCGAGATGCGGCCGTCCGAGCGCGCCACCCTGCGCGATCTCCAGGACTCGGGGGAGATCCAACGCGTAGCCGAGCGCGTTCAGTTTTTCGACCATGAGCTCGATGCGGCGCCCCCTGTTATCGCGCAACCAGCGGAAGCGCGCCTCGAGGGCCGCGTCGCGCGGATCGATGAAGTAGCCGAGGACATGCGCGTCGCCCCACTCGGATTCGGTGTTGAGCTCCGTCGCGGGGATGATCCGCACGCCGAGCGAGCTGCCCGTGGCCGCGGCCTCGGCGACACCCGCGAGCGTGTCGTGGTCCGAAAGCGCCTGGATCTTCACACCGCGAGCGGCCGCGCGTTTCACCAGATCCGCCGGCGAGAGGGCGCCGTCCGAGCACAGCGAGTGCGTGTGAAGGTCGATCTCGTAGCCCGCCGCTATGGCAGCCACTCCCGATCCAGCCGCTCGATGGAGCGCGCGCGGCCTGTCTCGTCCTCGATGTCGACGACCACGCTGTTGAACTGGACGACACCGGTGGCAACCTCGAATCGCCGCGGAAGGTGGTCGAGGAAACGGGACACGATGATCGACGGCTCGATCCCGAGGACCGAGTCGCGCGGCCCGACCATCCCTGCATCGGCAACGAGGGCTGTGCCCTGCGGGAGGATCCGCGCATCCGCGGTCGGCACGTGCGTGTGGCTCCCAAGCACGGCCGAGAACCGGCCGTCGAGGTGCCACCCCATCGCGAGCTTCTCGCTCGTCGCCTCGGCGTGCCAGTCGAGGATCCGGACCCGGGGCGCGCGCTCGCCAAGCTCGGCGAGGAGCGTGTCGACCGCGCGGAAGGGATCGTCCTGCTCGGCCATGAAGACTCGCCCGAGGGCGTTCACGACGAGCGCCCCGTTGCGGATGACCCAGCCCGCGCCCGGATTGCCCGGCGGCAGGTTCAGCGGGCGAATGCAGAAGTCGAGCGCATCGATCTCCTTGAGGAAGGTCCGCTGGTCCCAGACGTGGTTCCCGTTGGTGATCACGTCGGCGCCCGCGTCGCGGATCTCACGAGCGATCTCACCGGTGAGCCCCGCGCCGCCGGCGGCGTTCTCGCCGTTCACGATCACGAGGTCGACGCTTCGTTCGCGCCGGATGGCGGGGAGAAGCGCGGCGACGGCCTGGCGGCCGGGCTTTCCGACGACATCGCCGACGAAGAGGATCCTCACGCCGAGGTCAGCAAGGGAGCGCGTTCAGCTGATTGACGGTGGTGTTGTAGACGGCGACCTTCGCATCGACGTCGTTCGCGATCGCGTTGTACCGGTCCACGAGCCCGATGTACGTGTTGTAGACGTCGGGCGGCAGCTGCAAAGAGGGGTACTGCGCGACGATCGCGTCGATCTTCGCCTTCACGACCGCCGCTTGCGCCTTCGCGGCGTCCACCGCCGCGCCCTGCGTGGCAAGACGCGCGCCCAGCACGTTGCGCTGCGTCACGCACGGGTCGGCGGGCGGCGCCGGGATCTCGGTGAAGCCCATCGTCCGCAGCTCGCGGTCGGAGAACCGGTTCGGGCAGCTCTCCAGACCGCGCCCGACGAGGCACGTCACCGGGTGTGTCATGAGACCGTACTGGTCGACGCCCTGAAGCAGCGGGTCGGGGATCTTTTCGAGCCAGTGCCCGTCGGCGCCGGCGCCCGCTCCGAAACAGCACCAGATGTGCCCGAGCTCGTGCAGTGCTACCGCCACCGAGTTCTCTGCCGAGACGGTCCCGAACTCATCCACGGCGTACACCAGCACGCGCTGGCTTCCGTCGACGGCACGCAGATGTACCGAGGTCCCCTTTCCGGGAACGACGTACACGACGATGTCGGCCGATGACGGCACCAACGTCAGCGCGCCGAGTCCGCGGGTCGCGAGCTTCCACTCGTTCTGGAGCGTCGCGGTCATCCGCGCGATGTCGGCGTCGCGCGCCGGCACGAGGCTCGGGTCGAGGCGCGTGCTCACACCCGAGAGTCCCGCGATCGGGTCGACCGCCTCGACACGTGTCGTGAAGCCCTTCGCGTCGAGGCTCTTGAGCGCGACCGCGAATTCCGCGGAGAAGTCGCTCTTCCCGCGCTCGCCCGAGCACGCGACGTCGTGCCGGCCGTGACCCGCCGGGATGAGGGGCGTCGCGTACGTCCACTGGACGATCCCGTTCAGGTCGGCCTTCGCGGTGAGCGTCTTCGGCGGCCCGTCCCCGAGGCTGCCCGGGTCGACCTTGATCGCGAGCGCGCAGGTGTCGAGCGGTTGCGTTTTGATCTGAAAGGAGCCGTACGTCGACATCACCACGGCGATCGGCGAGGGCGATGCGCTCGCCGGTGCGCTCAGGTCCCCGGTCGCATGAGGAAGCCGCTGGGCGCCGACCTGTGCGCACGCCGCGAACAGCAGCGCGAATGCGGCGATGAGCCGCTGCAGTCTCATTGGTCGTCTCGATTGTGACGGTGCGATCTAGGCGGGTGGGTTTCCATGCTGGAGCGTTTCGGTCACTTCGCGTACTCAACCGCGCGAGTCTCGCGGATCACCGTGACTTTGACCTGGCCGGGGTACTGCAGCGTGTCCTGGATCTTCTGCGCGATATCGCGAGAGAGCCGCGCGGTCTGAAGGTCGTCGAGCTGTTCGGGCTTGACCACGACGCGGACCTCGCGGCCCGCCTGGATCGCGAACGACTTCTCGACACCCGGGAAGCTGTTCGCCACGCTCTCGAGCTCCTGCAGTCGCTGGATGTAGTTCGAAACGATCTCGCTGCGAGCGCCTGGGCGCGCAGCGCTGATGGCGTCGGCGGCCGAGATGAGCGTGCCGACCATGGTCACCGGCTCCACATCGCCGTGATGGCCGACGACGCCGTCGATGACCGCCTGCGGGAAGCCGTACCGCTTGAGGAGCTCGCCGCCGATAACGGTGTGCGGGCCCTCAACTTCGTGATCGATCGCCTTTCCGATGTCGTGCAGAAGGCCGGCGCGTTTCATCGTCTGCGGGTCGTATCCCGTTTCCGACGCGAGCATTCCGGCGACGTGCGCGACCTCGATCGAGTGGCGAAGCACGTTCTGGCCGTACGACGTTCGGAAGTGCAGACGTCCAAGGAGTTTCACGAGGTCCGGGTTCAGCCCCCCGATGCCTACCTCATAGATCGCGGCTTCGGCCGCTTCCTTCATGACCTGATCGATCTCGGTCCGCGCCTTGCCGACCATCTCTTCGATACGCGCGGGATGGATGCGTCCGTCCACGAGAAGCCGCTCGAGCGCGCGCTTCGCGATCTCGCGGCGGATGGGGTCGAAGCCGGAGACGACGACGGCCTCGGGCGTGTCGTCGATGATCAGGTCGACCCCGGTGAGCGTCTCGAGGGTGCGGATGTTCCGGCCCTCGCGGCCGATGATCCGGCCCTTCATGTCGTCGCTCGGAAGAGCCACGACGGTGACGCTGTGCTCGGCTGTGTGCTCGGCGGCGTAGCGCTGCAGCGCCATGGTGATGATGTCCCGAGCTCGCTCGTCCGCCCGCTCGCGCGCTTCGATCTCGAGCTCGCGTACCTTCCGGCCGGTGATGTCACGCATCTCCTCCTCGACCCGGTCGAGAAGAAGCCCGCGGGCCTCCTCCATCGTCAGCGAGGCGACGCGGGCGAGCTCCGTGCGCTGCTCGTCCTGGAGCTGTGCGATTTTCCCCCGCTCGGCCTCGAGCTCCTGCTCCTTTGACGTGAGGCGGCGGTCGCGCTCGTCAACCTGGGCGATCTTCTGATCGAGCTGCTCGTCCTTCTTGTCGAGCCGGCCCTCGTAGCGCTGGAGCTCGGCTCGGCGCTCGCGGTTTTCGAGCTCGGCGTTCTTGGCGACTTTGAGGGCTTCGTCCTTGGCCTCGAGGATGATCTGGTTCTGCCTGGCCCGCGCCTCGGCGAGCAGGCGATCAGCGTTCGCCCGTGCGGTCGTTTCACTCGCGAGCGCGAACGAACGCCGCAGGAGAAGGGCGATCCCGAAGCCGACGATAGCCGCGACGAGGGCCACAAGGCCCACGACGACGATGTCGGGCATGTCGGCGATCCTTTCCGTGTCGCGTGTGCGGGGACGGTCGCTCGTGTGACTGCGGTCGCCCCCGTTTTCGCGTAAGTGACCGGCGGAACGGGGCGCTCCACCAGTCACGTTGGTTCACAAAGTTTGGTGTGGTCAGGATAACGCAGGTTCATGCGCCGCGTACGAAACGCGTACAGGCTAGGCTCGAGGCCGTGCCCGCTCCGGAGAACGAGACGCGACTCGATGAGGCCGCGCTCGCTTCCCTACTCTCCTCGGGCGGTGGCTGGACGCGGATCGGCGACAGCCTGACAAAGACCTACACGTTCAAGGGCTTCAAGGGAGCCGTGGCGTTCGTCAACCGAGTCGCCGATGCCGCCAGCGCGGCGAACCACCACCCGGATATCCACCTGGAGGCCTACAAGACCGTTCGGATCGTCCTTACGACGCATATCGCGCACGGTCTCACTGACGCCGATGTCGAGCTGGCCGGGACGCTCGACGCCGTGGAGCGGCCGACCGGGGCCTGACCCCGGGAACCGCTTTGCCAGCGGGGTGTACGGAGAGCATGCGGGGCGCGCTCATCCTGATGCTGCTTGTGACCGCGTGCGGCTCCTCCCTTGGGGCCAGTGGCTCGAGCGCGCCGAGCTCGCCGTCACCGTCGGCGAGCGTGTGCGAGCCGACGACCTACCGCGACGCGTCAGGTGTCGTCACCGCAAATGGAACGATCGGGATCGTGGGCAACGCTTGGATCTCCGCCGACGCTGCGATGAACGACTACCTCGTCATCGTCCGCCGGGGAGGTCGCGGCGACGACAAGATGGCTTTGCGTTTCAACAGTGTCGGCAATACGGCGCCAGCGACTTTTGTCACCTATGCCGTCGGTGCGAGAGCGCAACCGAATCCCTGGGGTGCGTTCGTTTTTCAGGCCGGTTGGAAGCCCATCGGCTTCGCCGGCAGCTGCTGGCGGTTGATCGCCGACGGCGAGGACACCGGCCTCGTGCTGTTCGTCCGTCCCTAGATATCCGCTTCCGCCTCGACCGACGGGCGCGCGATGACCTCGTCGATGACGTCGTATCCAAATCCGCGCGCGGCCAGAAACGCGTGGATCTTGCGCTTGCGCTCGCGGGGTTCGAGCGATTCCCAGCGTCTCAGCTGGCGCGCGATGGCCCGCCGCGCTCGGTCGCCCTCGCTCTCCGCGGGCAGGTCCCCGAGTGCCGCATCGATGGTCTCGCGCGCCACGCCCTTACTCGTGAGCTCGCTCACGAGCGCGCGATCGCCCTTGGGTCGGAATCGCGAGCGCTGCTCGACCCAGTATTTGGCGAAATCGAGGTCGTCGACGTAGCGCTGCGCGCGAAGCTTGTCGACCGCGCCGTCGATGGCTTCGTCGTCATAACGCTTGGCGCGCAGGTGACGACGGATCTCGCCCACGCTGCGCGGCCGGCTCGCGAGGAACTCGACGGCAGCCTCGTACGGGCTGCCGAACGGCTGCGCTTGAGGGCTAGCTTTCCTCACCGTTCGGACTGCTCGTCTCGTTTCCCGCGACGAGGCTGCGCTCGCGCACCTTCGTGTCGATCTCCGCGGCGACGTCCGCGTGATCGCGCAGGAACTGCTTCGCGTTCTCGCGGCCCTGCCCGATGCGGGTCTTGCCGTAGTTGATCCACGCGCCGGATTTGTCGAGGATGCCGGTCGTGATGCCCATGTCGATGAGCCCACCCTCGCGCGAGATGCCTTCGTTTGCGAGGATCTCGATCTCGGCGATCCGGAAGGGCGGCGCGACCTTGTTCTTGACGACCTTGACCTTCACGCGTCGGCCGATGACGACGTCGCCCTGCTTGATCGGCTCGATCGGCCGGATGTCGATGCGGATCGACGCGTAGAACTTGAGCGCGCGGCCACCAGAAGTCGTTTCGGGATTGCCGAACATGATCCCGATCTTCTCGCGCAGCTGGTTGATGAAGATCACCGTCGTCTTCGTCTTGGAGATCGTCCCGGTGAGCTTGCGCAGCGCCTGGCTCATGAGCCGGGCCTGCAGACCCACGTGCGCGTCGCCCATCTCGCCCTCGATCTCTTCACGCGGCACCAGAGCCGCGACGGAGTCGATGACGACGATGTCGACGGCGCCCGAGCGCACGAGCGTGTCGGCGATCTCGAGCGCCTGCTGACCGTTGTCGGGCTGCGAGATGAGGAGGTCGTCCGTGCTGACGCCGCACGTCCGCGCCCAGGCCGCGTCGAGCGCGTGCTCCGCGTCGATGAACGCGGCGGTGCCGCCGGCCTTCTGCGCTGAAGCCACGGCGTGGAGCGCGAGTGTGGTCTTGCCGGAGGCCTCCGGGCCGTAGATTTCGACGACCCGACCGCGCGGGAAGCCGCCGACGCCGAGCGCCAAGTCCACGGCGAGCGAGCCGGTCGAGATGGCGTCGATCTTCTCCCCGGCGCCGCCGAGCTTCATGATCGAGCCCTTTCCGAACTGCTTTTCGATCTGCTGGATCGCTTGCTCGATCGCTCTGGACTTCTCTGTCACAGCCACCTTCTGCTCCTTAGCGCTCCCAAAAAGAGCGGCGCCGGCTTGCTTCACACCGGCGCCGCCCCGCTCCCCTCC
>VBDV01000111.1 GCA_005882765.1 Chloroflexota bacterium
ATACACTCGCTTGTGCGCTTTTCTTCGGAACGGCGTCTGAGAGTGCGGGGGCTCCGGTGAGTCCCTCGGTCTTCAAAACCGCTGACGGGGCGTAGAACGTTCCGTGGTGGGTTCGACTCCCATGCACTCTCGCTGGACGTGACCGCAGAAGAGCTCGCCTCCGAACTCGAGACCGAAGGCCTCGACGAAGCTGCCGCCGCCGAGCCGGGCCGCACCTCCGCGTGGTCGGCGCTCGAGCACCGCGATTTCCGGCTGTTCTGGGTCGGCCTCGTCGTCTCGAACATCGGGACGTGGATGCAGCAGTTCGGTCTCGGGTGGCTCGTTGTCCAGCTCGCGATCAAGGACGGCGTCCCGCAGCTCGCCCCCTTCTATCTCGGCCTCGTCGGCCTTTCGCGCGCGCTTCCCGGTCTTGCCTTCGGCCTCTTCGGTGGCGTCGTCGCCGATCGCGCCGATCGCCGTCGTCTGCTCCTGCTCACGCAGTCGAGCGCGGCGGTCGCCGCGGCCGTCCTCGCGGCCCTCGCGATCACGAATCAGATCAACATCGTCGAGATCATCCTCATCAGCGCCCTGAACTCGATCATCTTCTCGTTCGATGCGCCCACGCGGCAGGCGATGGTGCCGCGCCTCGTCTCTGACAAACAGCTCATGAGCGCCATCGGCCTGAACTCGGCCGCGTTCAACGGAGCGACCCTGGTCGGTCCGCTCGTCGGCGGAGTGCTGATCATCCCCTTCGGCGTCGGCGGTCTCATGCTCATCAACGCGATCTCGTACCTGGCGATCGTGATTGCGCTCCTGCTGATGCATCCGCAGCCGGTCATCGACTATGGACCGCGGCTCTCGCTTCTGAATTCGATCAGGGAGGGCCTGTCGTTCATTCGCGGGGACCCGGTATTGCGCTGGGTCGTCGCGCTGAGCGTCGCGACGGCGCTGTTCACGCGCCCGTACATACAGCTCCTTCCCGCGGAGGCGCAGATGCTCGGCGTCGGGGCGATCGAGCTCTCCTGGCTCCTCGCGGCGTCGGGTGCCGGCGCGCTCGGCGGCGCCCTCCTGACCGCATCGCTCGGGGGTTGGAAGCATCGCGGTGCGCTGCTCGTGGGTGCAGCGTTCGCGCATGGCACGCTGCTCATCTTCTTCGGGCTGCAGCACACCGTTCTCGGCGCGCTGGTCTTCGTCGGCCTAACGAGCCTCGCCGTGATGGTCTATCTCGGAATGGCGAACACGCTCATGCAGACGCGCACCCCCGATGCGCTACGCGGGCGCGTGATGAGCGTCCAGACGATGGTCTTCATCGGTTTCATGCCGCTGGGGCAGATGGTCCTCGGATCGGTGGGAACGCTCGTCGGGATAAACAACGCGTTCCTGGTCGGGGGCATCATCGTGACGGCGGTCGCGGGGTACGCGGCACTTCGGGTCAGTGCGCTGCGCGAAGCGGTCGCGAGTGCGCGGCCGCGTGCTGCGACGAGCTCCTAGCCAGCGCGCGGACGGGCCGCGGGAGCCTTTGCGATCAGCGCGGGTTGTGATGGCGTGCGCTCGCCGCCCTTGCGCCCGACGGCCTTCTTCGTGACTCCGAGTCGGTCCTGATAGCAGTGGGCGCAGAGCATCGCGTCCCCGACGGCGAGTTGGATGTATGCGTCCGACCCGCAGTCGGCGCAGCGTCCGGGTACGTGCCGCTCCATCATCAGGAAGGGGCGTGCAGGATTACGGCCATAGATGAGTCTCCTAAAGCGCATTGACAGGCTCCGAGAGCTCGGATAGCCTCTAGAACGTCCGTTCTAACAACCTGAAATGTGGCCAGCAACAGGTTGAAACGGACGGTTCGCGAACGAACAAGGGGAGCGACGTGGCGGAGAACGCGCTGGCCGGTGCGATCGCGCGTATTGAAGGGCGCTTTGGCGTACACGCGCTTGCGCGCGGCAGTACAAGCGAGCGCCATCGCAGCGAACTCGTCATCGCGACGAAATCATCACTCGATGATGTGATCGGAGGCGGGCTCATCGCCGGCGAGCCCATCGCATTCATCGGTCCACCAAGCGTTGGCAAGCTCCAACTCGCCCTCCGCGCGACCGCGTCAGCGCAAGCGCAGGGGGGAATGGCCGCGTGGATCGATCCGACGTCGTCGTTCGACCCCATCGCCGCGCAGCGTGCGAGCGTCGATCTGGAGCGGCTCATCGTCGTCCGCGCGCGCGGCACACATCTCGCGCTCGCGACGGCCGCGGCACTCCGCAGCGAGGGCTTTCGCCTCGTAGTCGTTGACGTCGGCGACCGTGCGTTCGGCGGGACGAATGTCGATGACATCGCGCCGGCGCTCTCCGCGGTCCGCGGATCGCCCGCCGCGCTCCTCGTCGTCGCGGGCGAGCCTGGACGGCGCGTCGCGATCCCGACGTTCTTGTTCGAACGCGTCGCGTGGGAGCGTCGGTTCGATCGCACCGTGGGGTGGTCGTTCGCGGTAGGGCGCGCGCACGCGAGCGATCGCGCGCTTTTCTGCGTGACGTCGCTCGAGGGCACGCTTGCCGATCTCGGCACGCGTCCGGATCTCGCCCAGGTCGCGGTATGACATGAGAGATCCGGTCACGCTCGCGATCGTCGTGACCGACGCGCCGGACCTCCATGGCCGGTTGCTCGCGACACTCCATGCGGCGCTCCCGCGGGTGGGTGTGCTCGATCCGTGCGCGTTCGTCTGCGATCTCGCCGGCACCGAGGAGCTTCTCGGCGCACCCACTCGGATCGCGCGGAACGTGCTGGCGCGCTGCGCGCGGGCCGGCGCTCGCGCTTCGGCGGGAATCGCGCCGACGCCATTCGTCGCGCGCGTCGTCGCGGAGCGAACGCCACCGGGCGAAGTGCGCTTGGTGGACGACGGCCGCGCGTTCCTCGCGCCGCTGCCACTCGATGTGCTCCCGGTCGACGTGAAAGTGCACGACGAGCTGCGACTGCTCGGCCTGCGGACCGTCGGCGAATTCGCGGATCTGCCGCGCGGGTCGGTCTTCGACCGGTTCGGGAGTGCCGTGGCGCGCGCGCACGCGCTCGCGCGAGGCGAGTACGGCGATATGGTCCGTGCTTCGGCCCCACCGCGCCGGATCCGTGCGCGCCGTGCGTGGGATGACGCGATCGGCTCGCGCGAGCAGCTCGTCTTCGCGCTGCGTGTCGTGGTGGACGAGATCTCTGGGGCGCTCGCACGAGATGGCTTCGCCGCGCTCCGCCTCGAGCTCCGGCTGGACCGCGAGGACGCCGGACCGCTCCGGATCGAGCGCACCGTGCTCCCGCCGACCCGCGAAGCCGCTGCGCTGTTGCGCTCGCTCCGCTGGGCGCTCGAGGAACGAAGCGAGCTCGGCCTCGTGACCGGCTGCGCGCTCGAGGTGCCCGAGGTCGAGCCCGCGCGCGGCCGGCAGATCGGCCTCTTCGCGCCCGATGGCGCGCGCGCCGAAGAGGCGATCGCGACCGCTCGCTACCTGCGCGCGAAGCTCGGCACGGGCGCGGTGCTGCGCGCGCGCGTCGCCGACGAAGCCGCGCGGCTACCCGAGCGCGCGACCGAATGGGTGGAGGTGATCGCATGAGGCTCTTTGCCGAACCGCTTCCCGCGAAGCTCGTGTGGGATGAGGGTGAGCTCGTCGCTCTGATCGTCGCCGGTCATCGCCACACCGTCGTCGAGCAAATGCGCCGCTGGCGTGTGGAAGCCGACTGGTGGAAGGACAACGTGTCCCGCGACTACGTGACCCTCCGGACCGCGGATGGCCTGGTGTGCGATGTCTACGGAGATAGGCGCTCTGGTGCCTGGTGGCTGCAGCGCGTGATGGATTAGTCGAAAACAAGTCCGGTTGTCGGGCCGAGCGGGTTCCCCCACCGCTTTTGTCTCGCCATCGTTACGGAGATCGCTCCAGTGGGGGAGACCGCTCGGCCCTTCCGGCGCGTTTCCTGTGCGAGTGGCCATTCTGAAAACGCTCGCGCTCATCATCGCCGTTCTCGGGATGGCGCTAGTCGAACCAGTTCGGCGAAAAACGGTGACCGACGACGACGAGGACGTCGGTCTCTTCGTCGGATCCGCTCACGCGCTCCCGGCCAAGCATCCGGCTCGCGCCGCGGCCGTGGGGAGGCGCTCAACCCCTCGCTAGCCACCACCCATCTCCACGTTCGTCGCAGAACGAGACAAGCGCGTCATGGACTAGCCGAAGGTCATGGGACTACCGGTCAATTGCTCAGACCGGCCAGTCAAGCGAGCCTTCCCGCGCATGCGTCGGATCTTCATCGTCGTGTTCGCCGCCACCCTCTTCGCGGCGAGCGCCATCACACAGAAGGCTCAAGCCAATGGGATCGTCGCAACGTGGCCCGTCGGCCATCAGCCATTCGGCATAGCCATCGACCCGAGCGACGGACGCGTGTTCGTGGCGAACAGCGGCACGACGGTGAACCCAACTGTTTCGGTCGTGAATCCAGCCGCAGGCACTGTAGCGAGCCTCGCGACGAGTGGCACGTCTGATCTTGTCGCGGTCGACTCGGCCGCCCGCCGCCTCTACTCCTCGAACGCGAACAGCACGCTCGACGTATTCGATCTGGCAAACGGCGCGCGCATCGCCACGGTGGCGGTCGGAGCGGGACTCGGTGTCGCCGTCGATCCGGCGACCCGGCGCGTTTATGTCGCCGGCGGGACGGGGCCATTCGCGGTGGTCGATGGAGTCACCAACTCAGTCGTCGCGACTCGGAGCGTGCCTTCGGGTCAGGTCTGGTTTGCGGTCGCGCTCGATCCTGGGATGCACCGCGTATATGTGAGCAACATCGACCAGACCAAGCCAACGCTCGAGGTCTTGGACGACCGCGATCTTTCGCTCGTCAGCGAACTCCCGATGCCGAAGGTGATCCGCTGGGGCGTAGCGGTCGATGCCTCGCGACACTCCATCTATTTGGCCGCAACGGATCCTGCCGGATCTTCGAACTCGAGCTTCTACGTACTCGATCCCTCGAGCTTTGCGATCACCCAAACAACGGCTCTTACCGGATTCCCGTTCGGGATAGCTCAATCACCACTCACCCACCGGATCTACGTCACAGACGCTGCAGCCAACCGCGTGTACGAGCTCGACGACACGACGTTCGCCATCACCTCGACCACCCCATTACCGTGGGGGCCCTCTCTCGCCGCGATGCACCCGGATGGAAGGCTGTACGTTGCCGGATACCAGGGGACGGGGGCCGACGTTTTGGCGGCCCTCGCCGTCGCGAGCGCGCCGGTGGTCGACAGCGTGACCCTCAGCCCGGATCCACCTCGGGTCCACGACACCCTCCATGCCTTTGCCCAGGGCCACGACTCCCAGGGGTACACGATGAATCAATCGGCCTTCAGATTTGAGTGGTCTCGGAACGGAGGGCCGTTCTTTCCCGGCATGCAGGATTTCAGCCTCGACAGCGCCGGCGCTCGCCGTGGTGACACGATCACCGTCCGGGTCACGCTCACCGACGGAGGTCAGGTAAGCGCGCCGAAGAGCGCTTCAGTGGTAGTCGCCGACAGCGCGCCGATCGTCACGAGTGTCGTGCTCTCGGACCCAAGTCCGACGACGAATGAGATTCTGACCGCAACCGCGGCCGCGACTGACGCTGACAACGACCCACTCACCTTCGCGTTCACCTGGAAGGTCAATAACGTCGTGCGTAGAACCGTTTCAGGGCCTAGCCGAACGGACACGTTCGATCTCGGAGTCGCCGGCAACGGAGATCGCGGCGACACTGTGACGGTCGACGTCTCCGCCTCGGACGGGACGCTTCAGAGCTTTGGCTTTGCCGGCGCCTTTACCACTGTGGCGAACTCGGCCCCGACCGTCGGAGTGACTCTCAGCAGCACGACGCCAACATCGGGGGACGTTGTGACGGCAACCGCGAGCGGCCAGGATCCTGATCACGACTCGTTGGCCTACACGTTCACATGGACGGTGAACGGCGCGGTCCGCCGAACAACGGTGGGAGCGAACGCGACGGACAGCTTCGATCTGGCCGTAGCCGGGAACGGCGACCGCGGCGACACAGTGGGAGTCGCGGTCACAGTCTCGGACGGTTCGCTCGAAAGTGGACCGGCATCGGCAAACGCGACCGTGGTGAACACACCTCCGCTCGCTAGCGTTGCTCTAACCCCGGCGGCGCCGACAACGAACACGGTCGTGAGCGCAACCGCCACGGCCAGCGACGCGGACGGGGATCAGCTCCGCTACTCATTCACCTGGCGCGTCAACGGTGCGGTGCGTAGGACGTCGTCAGGATCGAACCCCATGGACAGCCTCGATCTAGGGCTCGCTGGGAACGGCAGTCGCGGCGACGCCATCGTCGTCGAGCTGGTGGTCTCGGATGGAACCGCCGATAGCGATGTGGCGCTCGCAACGACCACCGTCGCCGATTCGGCCCCCACCGTGACGGTCTCGCTGAACACGACGACGCCCACGACAAAAAGCCGTCTCGTTGCCACCGCGGTCGGCTCGGATGCTGACAGCGATCCCGTGACGTTCACCTACGCGTGGCAGATCAACAAGAAAGTCAAGCAAACGACGACCACAACCGCGACGACCAATGCCTTTGACCTGGCCGGTAGGGTCAACGACGGCGATGTCGTCACCGTGACGGTGACCGCGACCGACGGTACGTTGACCACGACGAGCGCGACCATCAGCACGACTGTCCGCAACCACTAGCCCTAGTCGGCGCTGACCGCCGGAGTGAGCGCCGAGTCATCGATCGCAACCGCCCTGGCCGGCGCGTTCAGGAGTGATCCGAGGAAGCTCGCGTAACTTGTGAGTGCCTCAAGGTGGCTCGCGCCGTAGAAATTCCTTCGACTCGCGAGGATCGCGATCACGCCGCTTGGGGTCTCGCCGCGTCCGGCGATCGGAACGACGACAGCACTTCGGCTCCGCGGAACGGAGACTCCGATCGGACGGGCTTCGAGATCGTCGACGATCGATGCCCGATTCGCGGTTCCTGCCGCAGCGACAGCCCCAGCCACCTCGCGATGCCCGATCAGCTGATGCGGTGCGCCGGTGCCTGCGACGAGCTCGAGGCCGCCACCCGGTACAGCCACATAGATGAGGGCGGTATCTCCGGGCACGATCTCGAGCGCGGCTTCGGCAAGGAGCTCCAGGGTCCTCGGTCCGAGTCCGGGCCCTAAGGCGACGGCTGCTTCCGCGAGCGCATCCACGAGTCGCGCCCGCGGGACGAGTCGGCCTCGAACGAGGCGCATTGCTCCGAACCCGGCACCGATCGCGACGAGGGCGACGACGCCGATGCCGTTACCACCGATCCGCAGGACCGGCTCGCCGATCGCGTGATTGGTCGCGTTCCAGAGGGCTGCGGTCACGATCGTCGAGAGGAGAGCGGTGGCGACGCCGATCTCTGGACCGAACACAGCGCCAGCGATGGCGACCGGCAACATCGCCAACAGCGATGCCGATGCTCCGATCGCGGGCTCCGCCAAGAGGAACGCGCCTGTGTAGCCCACGAGGAGGATGCCGATCGCAGCGACGGCCTGCCGGCGACGAGCGAGAACACTCGATTGGCCACCCGGGACATTGCGAGCTGTCAGGATCACCGCCGAGAGCCGCGCCGATTTCTTCGGCGGCGGTCCGGCCCGTCGGAGCTCGGTGAGAAGCGAATCGAGCGGGGTGTCTTTCGTGACGACGGCGGCGGCGCCGGCGGCGAGGGCGATGTCGCGGATCGCGTCGTTGAGGGTGAACATGACGACGCGGACCTCCGGCATCGTCGCGTGCAGTGTCCGCAAGACCTCGATGCCACTCTGGCGCGGCATGTCGCTGTCGAGCACGACGATGTCGGGGTCGGTCTGCTCGATCAGGCGAAGCGCCTCCGCTCCGTCGGCGGCCGCACCGACGAGCGCGAAATCCTTCTCAGACGCGAACGCTTCGCGAAGGCCTGCGCGAACGCTCGCGTTGTCGTCGGCGATCACCACGCGCCGAACGACCCCGGACCGAGGCACCGCCGCGGTGATCGGGCGTACTCGTCTTTGACGTTCGACTGCCTGTCGCACGTCCTCTGAGCTGGCAAACCCAAGCTCGACGAGGAGCTCGCCGAGCGGGACTCTTTTCCCGCGCCGGCGGTCTTGCTCGGCGAGCGCCTGCTCGAGCTGGGTCGGGCGAATGACGCCGGCCTCGATCAGGTGAATGCCGATGCCGGGATCGCGTTCGGATCCGTGCAAAAGCAGCTGCAGCAGATCCGCGAGGTCCGCCGGACCGAAAGGTTTGACGATGAAAGCTGAAGCTCCGACGGCGCTGGCAAATGCGCGGCCTTCCGGGTCGTCATTCGCCGTGAACAACACGACGTGAATGCCCCGTGTGCCGGCCGCCGCCTTGAGCTCCCGGCACACGGAGTACCCGTCCCGCCGATGGCCCTCGAAGTTCACATCGAGGAGCAGTACGTCGGGCCGGTGGCGCCTGGCCAGGGCGAGGCATTCATCGGGTGTCGAGGCTTCGATGACGGTCCAGCCCTGGGCCGTCAACGTCATCCGAGCGGCCGCACGCAGGCCGGCATCGTCGTCGGCGACGAGGACTGTGGGTTCGGGTCCGCTGCGTACAGTGCCCAAGCGTTGCGACTGTCGGTCTTGTTGAGCGAGCAGGCAAGTAGGACTTAGCCGAAGTCCGATTCGGTAGACTCGAACAGACGTTCTAATACGCTCTCGGCCAGGGAGCGGTGGGGAGCCCGAGATGCCTGGCTGGGTCGACCTACACGTTCATAGCAACTACAGCTTTCTCGACGGCGCCTCGGACGTCGATGACCTCGCCGACGCCGCGGTCGAGCAAGGCCTCGACGCGCTCGCGCTCACTGACACGAATGGCCTGTACGGCGCTGTGCGGTTCGCCAATGCCGCTAAAGAGCGGGGACTCCGTCCGATCTTCGGTGCCGAGCTCCAGCTCCAGGACATGGGGCACGTCGTCCTGATTGCGCGCGACCGCCAGGGCTGGACGAGCCTCTGCCGGACGATCTCGGCGGCCCAGCTCGCCGGCGAGAAGACAAAGCCGAAGGCAACGTTCGACCTCCTCGCCGAGAACGCCGCGGGCCTCTTCGCGCTCACCGGCTGCGCCCACGGCGCGGTGCCGCGGGCGGTCCGTGCGGGCGACTTCGACACGGCACGCGAGGCGCTCGCTCGGCTCGGCGCTGTGTTCAGTGAACGCCTCTACGTCGAGCTCTCCGACCATCTCGACCCGGACGATCCGGCGTTCTGCGACACGCTCGCGCAGCTTGCCTCTGAGATGGGCCTCGGCTGCGTCGTCACGAACAACGTCCACTACGCGCGCCCCGATGGCCGTCGCCTCCACGACGTGCTCCGTTGCATCGACCTCGGCACCACGCTCGACGAAGCTGGGAATCGCCTGAAGCCGAATGGCGAGTACTGGCTCAAAGGCGAGGCGATGCTGCGCGAGCGGCTCGGCCGCTTCGATGAGGCGTTTCGCAACGCGCGAGAGATAGCTGATGCCTGCGTGCTCGATCTTCTCTACGACACGAACACGCCGCGCGTCGAAGCCTCATTTGTCGGGAAGGATCGCCTTCCCGGGTTCCCTGTCCCGGAGGGGCATACCGCGTTCTCATTCCTGTACGCGCTCTGCGGCGAGGGCGCGAAGGTCAGGTACCCGCGGATCACGCGCGACGTCGCGAAGCAGCTCGCGCACGAGCTCGACGTGATCGACCGCTGCGGCCTTGCCGAGTTCTTCCTCATCAACTGGGACATCGTCCGGTTCTGCAAGGAGCACCGGATCCCCGCGCAGGGCAGGGGATCGGCTGCCGATTCGATCGTCGCGTACGTGCTCGACATCACCAAGGTCGACCCGATCCAGCACGACCTTCTTTTCGAGCGCTTTCTCACCGAGGACTCGCGGACGATGCCGGACATCGACCTCGACATCGCGACGAACGATCGCGAGGAGGTCATCCAGTACGTCTACAAGAAGTACGGCGAGCGCTACGCCGCGATGGTCTGCAACGTCGTCACCTACCGCGCGCGGTCCGCATCACGCGAGGTCGCGAAGGCGCTCGGCTTTCGCCTGGAGACGATCGACCGGATGGCGAAGTCGATCGATCAGTACCACGTCGACCCGCGAGGCATACCGACGTCGGCGCAGCACCCCGCGTATCACCACACCGATCGCGCGTCCGAGCACGGCTGGGAGGAGCCGCGCGCGATGCCCGACACGGTGGCGGACCTCGTCGAGGTCTTCAACGAGAAGGAGCGCGCGCGGTTCCCGCTCTTCCGGGAGCTCACGCTCGCGATCGCCGACTTCCCGCGGCATCTCTCGATCCACAACGGCGGCATGCTCATCACCGCGCTGCCGCTCGTGGACACGGTCCCGATCGAGCGCGCGACGATGCCCGACCGCAACGTCGTCCAGTTCGACAAGCGCGACGTCGAGGATCTCGGCCTCGTGAAGATGGACCTGCTCGGGCTCCGGACGCTCTCGCTGGTGAAGGACGCGGTCGCCGACATCGAGGCGCGCCACGGCGAGCTGCTCGAGCTCGGGTCGCTACCGCTCGACGACCCCGCCGTGTACGACCTCATCTGCGAGGTCGACACGATCGGTCTCTTCCAGGTGGAGAGCCGTGCGCAGGCGCAGGCCCTGCCGCGCGTGCGGCCGCGGAACTTCGCGGACATCGTCGTCGAGGTCGCGATCATCCGGCCCGGCCCGCTGCAGGGGAACATGGTCAATCCCTACATCCGCCGCCGGCAGGGCCGCGAGCCGGTGCAGTACGCGCATCCGCTGCTCGAGCCGATCCTCAAGGAGACGCTCGGCGTGATCCTCTTCCAGGAGCAGATCCTCCGCGTCGCGATCGCGGCCGCGGGATTCTCGCCGTCGGCCGCGGACATGCTCCGTCGCGCGATGAGCCGCGCGCGCTCGAGCGCCGACATGGAGAAGCTGCGCGGGCCGTTCGTCAGCGGGGCGCGCGAGAAGGGCGTCGACGACGTCACCGCGAACGAGATCTTCCGCCAGATCGCGGCCTTCGCCGAGTTCGGATTCTGTAAGAGCCACGCCGCGGCATTCGCGCTCACCGCGTATCACACCGCTCATCTGAAGCTCTACTACCCCGCCGAGTTCTACGTCGCTCTCCTCAACAACCAGCCCATGGGCTTCTACTCGCCCGCTGTCATCGCCGGAGATGCGAAACGCCACGGCGTCGCGATACTGCCCGTCGATGTGAACCGATCGTTCGCGAAAGCTGTTTGCGAATCCAGTGATGCCTCGCCCGAGAGCCCTGTCGTGCTCGGGGGGCCCTCCGGCGACCACGTAGGGTCGCCGGTCCCCCTGCGCGCGCCAGTGCCCTCGGTCTCGCATCCTGTGGACTCTTCTCGGACCATCGCTGCTCATCGCAAGTGCCGCACCCACGATGTGCGGATCGGCTTCGGCTCTGTCAAAGGGCTCGGCGATGAGGAAGCTTCGGCTGTCGTTCGCGAGCGAGAACTCGGCGGGCACTTCAAGTCTTTCGATGAGTTCGCGACACGCGTTCGCTTGAAGGAGGAGGCCTTACGGAATCTCGCGCTTGTGGGGGCGTTCGACTCGTTTGGCGAGCCGCGACGCGCGCTCCTCTGGCGCGCGCGCGACGCGCACCGCACCTCGCCGTCGTACGTCCGCCGTGCGCTGTCTCTTCCGACCACCGAGGCGCCATCGCTCCCGCCGGTCGGCGAGCAGGAGCGGACCGCACTCGACTATCGCATCACCGGTATTCCGACCGGGCCGCAGATCATGAGCTTCTACCGCGAAGATCTCGCGCGACGCGGCGTGCTTCGCGCGTGCGATCTGGAAAGCCGGCCCCACGGGAGCTACGTGGTGATCGCCGGCGCCGTCGTGGTAAAGCAGCATCCCGAGACCGCGAAGGGCCACGTCTTCCTCTCGCTCGAGGACGAGACCGGGATCTCAAACATCATCATTCGCCCGGCGACGTACCGAAAATTCAAGCGCGTGCTCGACAGCGATGCCGCGGTCGTCGTCGGCGGGACGCTGCAGACCGTCGACGGCGTGATCTCCGTAACGGCGGAGCGGCTCGATGCGCTCCAGCTCTTCGCGAAGATCGCCGCGCGCGAGTGGCAGTAGCAAAGGGGCTAGTTTCGCCTGAAGATCAGGGCGTCGCTAGAAGATTGTCACAAGACCCTGCGCGGTCATCGCGACACCGAAGAGCACGACCACGAGTGCAGCGAGCTCGGGCACGAGGTGGACTGCGCGACCAACTGAGAGGTAACGGCCGGCGACGTCTTGCGCGACGCGCCGCGCGCCGACGAGCGCAAGACCCACCGTCACGAGCGTCGCCGCCATGCCGCACCCGAATGCGAGGATGAGGATCATCCCAAGGCCGATCCGATTGAATTGGATCGCGCCGAGCAGCAGGAGCAACGCCGAGGCCGAAGGCACGACTCCGCCGGAAAGACCCAGTGCGACGAGTGGCCGCCATCCGAACGCGGTCGTCGTAGCGGGCCGCTCGTGCGCGTGACCATGCGGGTGGTCGTGACCGTGGGCCCCGCGGATGCGCCGCGCGAGAAGGATCACTCCGAGAGCGAGGACGATCGCGCCCGAAGCGGTCGAGAGGTACGGGTACAGACGCTCGGGCGCGATCAGCCGAGACGCGCTTAGCGTGATCGCTCCGAGGAGGAGGACGCCGGCGGTGTGTGACAGAGCCACGACCGGCCCAAGGACGAGGGCCTGCCCACGGGTCCCGCGAGTGCCGACGAGATAGGCGGCCATCACTGTCTTGCCGTGGCCCGGGGTCAGCGCGTGGAGGATGCCCAGGCCGAACGCCAGAAAGAGTGCCGCGGCCAGACCGAAGAGCGAGAGCTGAGCCTGGCTGATCAATGATGCGAGCGCGTCGGTCGGCCGTCCGTCGGTCGCAGGGGCCGCGGGCCACTCTGCGGGAGGGGCCTGATCGACGGCGAGCCCGACGGGGGTCACGCGGACCTCGGCGCGCCTCTGGTCGAGCGGCGATGCCAAGAGGTCCTGCGGATAGGCGGTGAGTCGCGCACTGGCGCTCGCGGTCGGAAGTGTGGTGTTCAGCTCGACGCCCTCGCCGCGGGCGGTGATCTCCCGCCAGCCGATCCGCTCGGCATAGTTCGCGTCCACGAGCTCGAGCACTCGGGATCGACCGTCCGCCACCGCGCCGAGCGCGCCGGAATATCCGCACTCCAGACGCAACGTGCTGAGACCCGCCTGGCCGACCGGGAGGGCCGCCCTCGCGCCCGTGATCGAGAGGCCCACCGGTCGCGCATCCAAGTGCACTGAAAGCCCGGAGCGCAGGGCCTCGCAGCGCGCCGCGGCATACGCCGCGAGCTCCGCTTGCGAGAGAATCCCATCGCCATCACGGTCGATCGCGGAGCTTTCTTGGAATGCGGGGATCTCCGCCATATCGATGACGTAGTCGACGATCACCGAGTCCGACCGGACGGTCACGCCGGCGTAATGGTTGATGGTGAAATTCCCCAGCGGGTGCGCCGACGCGACGCTCCCCGCCGCCGCGGCAAGCATCGCGCTTGTGACGGCGACCAGGAGGGATCGTCTCATGTCATGTTCTCGAGAAGCGCGAGTGCCGCGCGCGCACGCGCCGCGAGGAGCGGATCGAAGGCCGGGCCGATTGCAAGCGCGCGGCCGAGCTCAGAGCGAGCCCGATCGAGGTCGCCGCCCGCCAGGGCGATGAAGCCCGCGTGATAGTGAAGGCGCGCATCACGCGTGCCCATAGCCAGCGCGCGCTGCGACGCCACTACCGCCTCGGTGTAGTGACCAGTCTTGTAGAGCGCCCAGGCGTAGATGTCGTAGCCGTAGGCATCGGGGCGCTGCGCCAACGAGGCCTCGGCGATGGTGAGCGCTCGGTCGAGGCTTCGCTCGTGCTCCAGATAGAAAAGCGCGAACTGCCTGTCGTAAAGGCGCTGGCCGAGCGTGGCGAGGCTCGCGCTGACCTCGACCGTGTCATACGCCCGCGCCGCGCGTGTCGTGTCGCCCCGAAACGTGTAGAGGTCGCCGAGCGCCGCCAAATACTCGGGCTGCGGGACAATCGCAATCGCCCGCTCGTAGTGAGCGATGGCGTCGTCGATCCGGCCGAGGGCGGCGGCGCCCCGGGCGAAGCCCGCCTCGGCCACGTAGTAGTCGGGCGCGACGGCCAGTGCTTCGCCCTCTTCATTCCGCGCCGCCTCGTAGTCGCCGCGGTCGAAGCTGAGCTGCGCGCGCAGATGCGCGTACCACGCAAGGTCTACCCCGAACGTCCCCTCGTCGCGGGCTTCGTTCTGGGCACGGTCCGCGAGGTCGCGCGCGAGATCGTCGTCACCGCGCAGGAAGGCCAGGCGCGCCAACCGCGCATTCACCGCCGCGGCACTCGGAAACCGCGTGGCGAGCCCGCTGAATGTGTCGCTCGCGGTGCCGTAGTCGCCGAGCTCGAGCGACGCGTCTCCGAGGATCGCGCGCGCGGTAATGTCCGCAGGGTCGGCGGCGAGGATCGTTTTTGCGACGCGCGCGGCCGCGGCGAAATCATGAGTCGCGTATCGCAGTCGCGCCAGGGCGGCAAGGGCATCGGGATCGCTCGGGTAGAGGGCGAGCGATCGTTCGAGGGCGGCCCCGGCCTGCGTGTACGAGCCGAGGTCGCCGGTCGAACGGGCGCGCTGCAGATAGAGCTTTCCAAGGAAGAGGTAATCGAGGGCGTCGGTGTGCTCTTTCACCCGGGCCTCGAACACGCCGATCAGCCGAGCGAGCTCGGCGGCCGATGCCGCGGTTTGTATTGCCTCCGCCGACAACGACATCGGCACCCGCGCCTCCGAGCCGACCGAACTGGGAGCCGACCCGACGTATGTCGCGAGTGCGACGATGATCGAAGCAAGACAGAGCGCGAACACTCGGATCTTCACGGCCTCGGCGACAGCTCCTTCCCCCTTTGAGATGTGCCCGTGGGGCGATCGACGCCCCACGGGCAACTGCAATCCGTTAGTGCGCGACGCCCAGGTATGGGAACGTGCTGAGGTAGGTGTGCGGCCCGACGCAATCCGTGGTGATCGCACCCTGCGTCACCAGACCGAGCTCGACGTCGATGACATCGTCGGCCGGAGCGCGGCCGTTGAGTGGCCCGGCCGCCTTCGTGCCGACCGTGTAGGTGAGCACGTCTGGAAGCAGGATGTCGGCGATCGCGCCGGCGGCTGACGCGCTGTATCCGCCAAGGGCCTCGAGCGTTCCGATCACGTTGCTCCGGAAGTTCCCTGTCGTCGGCTGGAGCGACGGCGGTGTCACGTTGAACGCCTCCTTGTCGGCGGAGGTGTGGTTGAAGACCGTGTTGATTGCCGGTCGGCCCATCTGATCGATCATCGCCCCCGTCGTCCGATCGAGGGTCGTCGCCCATACGCCGATCGTCCCGCCGCCGCTGCTGAGTGAGTCATTCGGAACTTCGATCACGATCGCGTTGGTGTTGAAAGCCGCGAAGAAGTCGATGCCGCTGGGTCCTGGCTGATCGCAGAAGCCGGTGCGGCCATTCGCCGCGCCGAGGACCACATGCCGGAACGCCGCGAGATCGAAGAAGAACGGATCCGCGCGAAGTCCGGCGAACGCGATCGCGCCGTCCTTCAGCGAGGTGATCGCCCCACGCATGCCGCCACCGAGGACAACGCCTTGCCCGAGATTCCGAGCGTTCACACCGGTGTACCGCGTCACGGTGTATGGCTGTGAGCCGCCGGAGGGCGCCGAAAAGTCCAGAACGTAGGCGAGATCCTCGACCGCATCGCCACTGCGGTCGACATTGATCTTGTAACGGACGTTCGTGGCGTAGTCGATCGGCCCGATGATTCCGGCGGCCGGACTTGTTGTGACGGCGATGGCCGTGCGGCCGGGGGTGGCAGCCTGGAAGACGTAGACATCGTTGATGTCGGCGTCTTCGCGGCTTGCGAGGTTGGGCGCATCGAGATGGTCTGCGGCGCGAGAACCGAGTGGCGCGGTGGCAACGACCGCGATCATCGCAGCCGCGGCGAAACCGACGCCGATTTCGATGAAACGTGAAGCACGCATGGGATCCTCCCTCTCTCTTCTGACGTTCGTCAGGCGCGACTACGAGAGCGAAGGTTCGGTCGGATGACTCGGGCTCGGGCCTCCCGGAGTCCCAGCACCGAACGAGGGATACGAGCACCGCACCCCGGGTAGAGTCCTTGTCGACACCGTGGAGTCATCTGGTCCTCCTCCGCGCGTCGTACCGGCCGATAAGGAAGATGTGATGCTGGTCGAACGGATCGCCGGTGGGGACGCGGAAGCGCTCGGCGACCTCTACGACCGGTACGGTCGTGTGGCGTTCGGGATGCTCTACCGAATGCTTCCTGGCCCGGAGGCCGCAGAAGAGGTCGCACAGGATGCTTTCCATGCTGTCTGGCGGCGGGCGAGCTCCTACCGGCCCGAGCGTGGCGCGGTCCGCACCTGGCTCCTCGCCATCTGTCGGAATGCCGCGATTGACTGGCGCCGCACGCGCGGCAAACGGTCGGAGCGCGAGGTGAGCATCGACACCGCCGCCGACCTCATCGCGGACGGAAGGGTCGACGAGCGGGTGGTCGATGCGCTTCGCGAAGAGCGCGTTCGCAAGGCTGTCTCGGAGCTGCCCGCCGAACAGCGCGATGTGCTCTCGCTCGCGTTCTGGGGCGGGTACTCGCAAACCGAGATAGCGGCGCGTACGAACACGCCGCTGGGCACCGTGAAGAGTCGGGTGCGTCTTGGGATGACGAAGCTCCGCGAGCGTTTGGTGGACGAGAGATGAGCATCGACCGCACTCGTCACCCGCTCGAAGACCTGCCCGCGTACGCGCTCGGTGCGCTCGAGGAGGCCGAGCGAGCCTTCGTGGAGGCGCATCTCGAGACCTGCGACGAGTGCGCGCGCGAGCTGGCCCAGTTCGAAGAGGCGTTGTACGAGGCGGCCGCGGTGGGCGCGGCGCGCGCGGACCCCCCGCGGGATCTCCGCGCGCGAATCGTTCTGCGGCATCGCGGCACGCGCGCGAGGCGCGAAAGTGACTGGGGCGGCGCTCGCGCCCGGGCATGGCTCGCGCGGCCAGTCCCGCTCGCGCTCCCTCTGGCTCTCGCGGTTTTCCTGGTCGTTTCGTTCGTCGCAGTCGGCACGGCGCGACGCGAGGCCGATGCGTACGCTCGCGCTCTTGCGGGTGTGGCCGATGGACGCGTCGTCGCCCTCGCCGCACAGAAGGATGCTCCGCCCGACGCGCGCGGCGCGCTGGTGATCCCGCGCAGCGGCGACCCGTACGTCGTGCTGGAGCTTTCAAGCCCACCGACCGGGAAGGCATGGGAGGCCTGGGTCATCAAGGGGCAACATCCGACAGCCGCGGGCGTGAGTGGCTCAGGCGGCCTATTCACGATCGTCCTGAGCGCGCCGGTCGGCGCGGGCGACGTCGTGGCGGTCACCCTCGAGCCGGCCGCCGGTTCGAGGGCTCCAACGTCGGATCCGATTCTCGCCGGTGGCACGTAGCTTCCAGATACCCCACTCAGGGCCCGGAATACCCGATCGGACCGCGCCCGCCCCCCGAGTGGAAAGCAGCCCCGGCGCTCTGAGATTGTTGCGGCGCGCGCCACTTGGCGCAGGCGACTGCCGGGGCGATGATGACGCCGAGCCGAGTCCTCGTCGCGAAAGCGGGTAGAGCGCGCCCGCGCAGGGTGGTGTGCACACCTGCGACATCTTTGACGAGTCTTCGATACCTACGGCGGCTTGTCGCGGCATCGGCCGAGCAGGAGACTGCCGCAGAGACGAGCGAACAAGCAGGCCATCTCGAATCGCGAGCCGGGCGGACCTACGGGCGGACGCAGGATGGGGGATCGTGGACAGTCACAGTCAGAGACGGGCAGAGGACCTGCTCGACTCCATATTCAAGGTCGCCACGGAGCTGGTGCGCGGTGAGCGCGCGTCGCTTCTCCTGCGCGAGGACAACTCCACCGATTTCGTGATCGCCCGCGCCGTCGGGCTCGCCGACGACGTGATGCGGCGCGTGCGAGTCAAGACGGGCGAGGGCGTCGTCGGTCTCGTCGCTCAGTCGAAGCGGCCTCTTCTCGTGCGGCACGTGTCGAGCGCGCCCATCCAGTCGGGCGAGGGCACCTACCGCTCCGATTCATTCGTCAGCGTGCCGATCCTTGTTGGCGACGATTCCCGCGGTGTGCTGAGCGTGACCGATCGAAACGATGGCAAACCTTTCGACGACGCCGATCTCGAGACGCTCGAGCTTTTGGCTGGGCACATCGGCCAAGTGCTGGTGATGCAAGAGCAGGGTGAAGCGCTCCAGCGCCTCGCCGAAACCGATCCGCTCACGTGGCTCTTCAACCGCCGCCATTTCGACCGCCGGCTCGAGGCCGAGACCAACCGCGCACTTCGCGCGGAACATCTGCTCGCGCTTCTCATGCTCGATGTGGATCGCTTCAAGCTCTACAACGATCGCTACGGCCATGCGGTGGGGGACGAGGTCTTGAAGGCCGTGGCCGCCGCGGTCAAGCAGGCCGTTCGTTTGTATGACGTGCCCACGCGATACGGCGGCGACGAGTTCGCGATCATCCTGCCGGACGCCGACACCGAGGCCGCGACCAGAGTCGCGACGCGCATTCTCGAGAAGGCGGCCGAGGCCACGTTGCCGCCCGAGCTCGTGGCCGCCCGCGAGCGCCTGCAGCTTTCCATCGGGATCGCGACGTTCCCGCGTCCGGCGGGCGACGCCGCAGCGCTCGTGGAATCAGCGGACGCCGCGATGTACCGCGCGAAGGAATCGGGCGGCGGCATCCGCGTGTGGGAACACTCGCTCGGCGAGGGACCGCGCGGCGCGATCCGCTCGCGCGCGCTGAATCTCCCCGCCGCGCCGTATCTTGCTGACCCCGCGCGCCTCGCGACCGCCGAGCTGCAGCGGCACCTCCCGCATGCCCTGGCGTCGGAATGGAATGCCGTGGTCGTCGGTCACGAGGGTCAGGTGCTCACGGTCGCATTGCCCCAGCCGAATCCCGCTGCGGTGGACTCGATCTCGAAGGCGACCGGCTTCGCGGTCTATCCCGTGTTCAGCAATGCCGCGGATCTCGAAGCGACGCGCCGTCGGCTCACGACGAGCAACGGCAGCAAATAACTAGCGGGGCCGCGCCTCTTCGCGAGTGACGCCGCCTTCGGCGCCCCGAAAGAGATAGCCGACCCCGGGCACGGTCTGGATCACGTCCCGTGGCTTGCCGTCCGCACCGAGCTTTCGCCGTAGGCGACTCACGTTCAGCTTCACGAGGTCGCCGCCGACGTCCGCGTCGTAGCCCCAGACACCCTCGAGTATCTCCTCCTGGGTGAGGACGCGACCGGGGTTCGCCATGAAGTGCCGCAGGAGCTTGAACTCCGTCGGCGAGAGGTGCACCGGCACACCGTCGGCGCGCACCTGATGCGTCGCTTCGTCGAGGATGAGGTCGCCGGTCTTGTAGATCGCCGGAGCGGGACGGCCGCGCGTGCGGACCGAGCGGCGCAGGATCGCCTTCACCCGCGCGACCAGCTCCTTCGGCCGGAACGGCTTGGTGATGTAGTCGTCCGCGCCGAGCTGGAGCCCGCGCAGGATGTCGCTCTCGTCCTGGCGGGCGGACAGCAGCAGGACGGCGACGTGCTCGTCGACGTGGCGGATCCGCTCGAGGACGACGAAGCCCGCGAGCTTGGGCAGGTTGATATCGAGGATCACGAGGTCGGGCTTTTCGCGCCCGACGGCCTCGACCGCGGTCTCTCCGTCGTAGGCGCGCGAGACGTCATAGCCCTCACGACGAAGCGCGTACTCGAGAAGCTCCACGAGGTCGCGGTCGTCGTCTACAACCAGAAGCTTTATTAGTCCTCTGCCTCCTCAGCCAAGTGGCGAGCCTTCGGGAGTGTGAAGTGTACTGATGTTCCATGTCCAGGGGTGCTCTCGATCGAGATGTCCCCGCCCTGCGCGTGCACGATGGCGCGGCAGATCGAGAGCCCGAGCCCGAGCCCGCCCGCTTGCTCCCGCACGGTACGCGATCGGAAGAACCGCTGGAAGAGGCGGTTCTGCTCGTCCAGGGGTATGCCGGGTCCCTCATCCGCGACCGTAATCCGCACGTATCCGTCGACGCTCTTCGCGCCGACCGTTACGCGGGTGCCCTCAGGCGCGTACTTGCTGGCGTTCGAGATGAGGTTGGCGAAGACCTGGGTCGTGCGGCGCTCGTCGGCGACGACGCGGTCGGCGTCGGCCTCGAACGCCTTGACCAGCTCCTGTCCCTTCGACTCGAGCATCGGCTGGATGAACGCCATCGCCTCGGAGAGCGAGTGCTTCAGGCTCGCGGCCTGGGCGCGCACCTGGAAGGTACCGGCCTCGATGCTGCCGGCGTCCATCAGATTTTCGACGAGGTGCTCGAGCCGGAGGGCGCTCCGCCGGAGCGCTCCTGCGAGCAGCGCCAGCTCGTTGCGCGGCATGTTGAGCGCGTCGTCGACGACGAGGTCAAGCGATGCGATCAGCCCCGAGATCGGCGTGCGTAGCTCGTGCGCGACCTCCATGAGGAACTCTTCCTTGAGTCGCAGGAGCTCGGCCTGGGCGGTGACGTCGCGGACCGTGTGGAGCGCGCGTCCCCCCGGGAGTGGCGTCGAAACGAGCTCGAGGACGCCCATGCGCTCCTCACGGGGGAACCACGCGCGGCGCACGGTGTGAGTCTCGATCTCCTGGATGCGTGTCGCGCCGGAGACGAGCAGGAGCTCTTCAAAAACCGCGCCGACAAGGGAATCTTCGCCGAGGATGCGGAACGCCGCGGGATTCGCGCTCACGACGAGACCCTCCTGGTCGGTCAGGACGATGCCATCGCTCAGGGCCACGAACGCCTCGGCGAAGGCCGCCTGATCAAGGGCGGCATCTTCACGTCGCCGTCCGGTGACTCGGCGTCGTTCCGCCGCCGACTGATCGGTCATGCGAACGGGATCACAAGGCGCACGCGCGTCCCCTGGCCAGGGCTCGAGTCGAGCGAAAGCTGCGCGCCGATGAGGCGCGCGGACTCGCGCATCTGAAGAAGGCCGAGGCTGCTGCGCGAGGCATAACCCTGGAGCGTGCTTGCGACATCGAACCCCTTCCCGTTGTCCTCGACCATCGCGACGACCGCGCCGCCGTCTTCGTACACGTCGATCGAGACAAGGGGCGCGCGGCCCGTCTTGATCGCGTTGTTCGCGGCCTCCCTGATCACAGTGAACGCCCCGGCTTCCACCTCGGGAGCGAATCGCCGGTCCGCATCGACCCTCCGCGCGACGACGCGTGACCCATTCTGACCGTTGATGCGCTCGGCCAGAGCGCGGGCGGCGGCGCCCAGCCCGCCATCCTCGAGGACGAGGGGACGAAGCGCGAAGAGGATCTCGCGCAGGCCCTTCTGCGACTCGAGGAGTCGCCCGCGAAGCAGCTCCAGGTCGGCCATCGCTGCGGGAACGTCCTTTTGAGCCCGGCGTTGCGCGAGCTCGATGCCCAGGGCCGCGTTTGCGAGCGTTTGCGCGACGCCATCGTGGAGATCGCGTGCCAGCCGATGGCGTTCTTCCTCCGCCACCTTCACGACCCGGAGTCGCTCGCCTGCGAGTGCCCCAGAAAGCTCAACGTACTCGAGCGCAATGCCGGCCGAGCTGGCGAGCGACTCAGCGTACCGCTCGTCATCGGCTCGAAACGGTCCGCCGGCGTGGTTTACAGCCTGCAGCACGCCGAGGCGCCGCCGGTCCCGAGAGTTGATGGGCACGACCAGGATCGAGCGCGTTCGGTAGCCCGTTCGCGCGTCGACGCTCGCATCGAACCGCGGATCCCCATACGGCTCATCTATACGAAGCAACGTGCCCGTTCGGGCCACATCGGCGGCCAGGCTTGTGCCGTCGAGGGGGAGACGGATCTCGTTGATCGCGAGGACGCTCTCGCCGCGCTCGCCGCCCTGGGTGAGGGCGCGCGACCAAAGCTCGTTCCGCGCCTGGTCGACCACGTAGAGCGTCGCGCGATCGGCGTCGAGCATGAACGTTGCGGCGAGGGTGATCCGCAGGAGGACCTTCTCGACGTTCGCCTCAAGCGCGAGCTCACGTTGGAGCTCGAGCAGCGTTTCGAGCTGCTTGGCCTCGCTCAGGGGTGCCATTCGCCGCGGATTCTTGCTCAATCTCTCGCCTACGGCGAGGGGCCACGCCGTCCGGAACGAGACGGTCGGTCGAGGCCTAGGTGGTCATGCGAAATACCCGAGTTCCGAAGAGTCGGTCATGGATCGCGACGCCGTCACGGTCGAGCAGGATGCTCAACGGGACAATGCCGAGGCCCATCCCAAAGAGGAGCACCGCGGCTCTGGCAAGCGCACGGCCGAAACCGAGGTCGCGACCATTTCCATCGACGAGACGAAGCCGTCGTACGCGCATGCCCGGCGTCTGTCCGTGCCCGAATGACCAGAAGGCGGCGAAGTAGACCGAATACGCGACATCCAGAATGCCCAGAAACCATAACGCGACATCGAACGGTGCGGCGACGAAAGACCACATCCAGGTCGGAAAAGCGACGACGAAGAGGATCAGCCCATCGAGCAGGAATGCGCTGAAGCGCGCATCGAGCGGAGCGGGACGGGGGAGAGTCTCTGTGGCGGCCACAAGACCGATCATCTAGCGCCCCGCTATTTGACGCACTGTCTCCAAGGTATCGATTTCGTTCACGGGCTTGTCCGGCCGGAGCCGTGCGATCCGCGGGAACCGCATCGCGTAGCCGGACTCGTGCCGATCGCTTGGCTGGATCTGGTCGAACGCGACCTCGATGACGGTGTCGGGCACCACGGTGCGCACGCGCCCGTAGTCCTGGACGGTGTGCTCCAGAAAATACTTCGTCATCTCGGCGATCTCTTTGTCGGTGAGTCCGGAGTAGGCCTTGCCGATGTTGAGAAGCCGCTCGCCGTCCCGGATCGCGAACGTGTAGTCGGAGAGCACGCCGCGACGCTTGCCATGTCCCCACTCGACCGCGGTCACGACGACGTCGATCGTTCGCAGCGGTCGCTTTACCTTGAGCCACTCCATGCCGCGCCGGCCCGGCCGGTAGGGCGAGCGCGGATCCTTGACCATCAGCCCCTCGTTGCCGCGTTCGCGTGCCGCGGTGAACTCGCGGTTGAGCGTCGCGACGAGCTCCTCGCCCGATGACTCGAGGCGCTGGCGCTCCGCGAATATGACGGGCGGGACGATCGGCAGAGAGCGCAAGATGCGCTGGCGCTCGTCGAACGACTCGTCGAGCAGTGCGCGCCCGTCGCGCTCGAGAATGTCGAAGGCGACGAGCGTCGATGGCATCTTCGTGCGTAGCTCGTCCGCCACGTTCTTGCGTCCGAGTCGCGTCTGGAAGTCGGTGAACGGGACGGCTCTGCCTTCGGCGAACGCGAGTACCTCGCCGTCGATCACGTAGGTCCCGGGGATCGCGAGCAGCGGCGGCACCAGCTCGGGGTAGCGATTGGTGATGCGGTCGAACGTGCGCGAGTACAGCTCGACGCGGTCGCCGGCTTTGTGCACCTGAGCCCGGATGCCGTCGTACTTGTCTTCTACGACGTAGGGCGGGGGAAACCGCTTCTCGACTTCTTCGAGTTGCAGGACCGGCGTCGCGAGCATCATGCCGATCGGTAGGAAATGCGCGAGCGTCGGCTCCGTGAGCGTCCCGTGCTTCGCGCGGAGCGCGGTCTCGCCGATATCGCCGGTCAGCATGTTCGCGCGTCCGACCTCTTCGCGATCGCGTCCGAACGCTCGCGCGATCGCCTCCTCGAGCAAGCCTTCCCGCAGTCCGATGCGCGTCTCGCCGCTCACGATCTTGACGATGTACCGCGCCTCGTCGGCGGTTGCTCGGGTGAGCGTCGCGCGCAAGAGCTCGCGCTTCGGAGCGACGCCGCGCGCGGCTGCGATGGCGTCAAACGTCTGCGCGACGTCGGCAAGCGTGAGTCGCTCTCCGCCGGCGGAGCCGTCGCCGATCAGGTCCGCCGCGACGTCCCCGAGGTCGGCGTGTCGCTGGTACGACTCGGCCATGTCGCCGCCGGTCTTCCCCGACCGTTCGAGCAGGACGTCGGAGAGCGCGCTCCACCCCACCGATAGGACGCGCTCGTCCCGCCGCGGGAACGGCGCTCCGGCGAAAAGTCGCGCGGCGATCTGCAGGTCAATGTCTTCCAAGACGCTCAGGTATCGCGCGAGCGCGGCGTGCTTTTCGAGCTTCTTGGGGGTTGCCCTGACGGCGTCGGCCGTCAGCACCCAGTCGGCGAATAGTGCTTTCATACCGACATGCTCGAGTTGATCATCGTCATCCTGCTCATCCTGTGGCTTCTGGGCTATTTCGGCCCGGCCCGCATTCCCAGCATTCCGCGATCGGGCAACCTCATCCATGTCCTCCTCATCATCGCGCTCGTCTTACTGATCGTCCGGCTGCTCTAGTGCGCAACGCCCCGCCGGGTGGCGCGCCGTACTACCGCGTTCCGTACGGCCAGGAGGAGCTCGAGTTCATGCTGCAGCCTTGGTTCGACCTCGACATCGTCGAGTCAGCCACGGCAACGCCCATCCTCGACCTCGCGGATGAAACCGTACGCCGTCTTCAGGCGCCGCTCGGAGGCAAACGCCTCCGGGACCTCGCGGCGGACGCAGTCCGGAAGACTCCGGATGCGAGAGCGGTGATCGCGGTGACCGACCTCACACGCGCGTCGCCGGACGCGGTGCTGGTCCCGCCGCTCCTCGGCGAGCTGAACGCAGGGGGCATCCCCGACGCGCAAATCACCGTCATCGTGGCGATCGGATTGCATCGCCCGACGACAGACGCCGAGAAGCGCGACAAGCTCGGCTCGGTCGTCGACCGCGTGCGCGTCGTCGACTCCAACGGACGCGATCCCGCGATGTGGGCCGACCTTGGGACGATTCCTCCCTACAACGTGCCGGGCTCCACGCAGAAGCTCATCAAGGAGGCGGACCTCGTCGTCGCGACTGGGATCGTCGAGCCACACCAGTACGCGGGATATTCCGGGGGCCGCAAGACCGTAGCGATCGGGTGTGCCGGCGAGCCGGTGATCACGGCGACGCACGGCATGCGCTTCCTCGAGGATCCCGGCGTACGCCTCGCGAAGATCGAAGGCAACCCGTTCCACGAGACGGTGCGCGAGATCGCGCGCCGTGCCGGCCTTCGGTTCTGCCTGAATGTCGTGACCGACGATCGCGAACGCGTCGTCGCGGTGGCCGCGGGGGATCCCGACGCCGTCCTCCGCGACCTCGCCGTCAAGGCCGCGGCGCTGTACACGCGCGCGATCCCGAAGCAGTACGACATCGTCGTCGCCGGAGTCGGTCATCCAAAGGACGTGAATCTCTATCAAGCCTCGCGCGCCGCGACATATTTGCGATTCGCGCCGACGCCGGTCGTTCGTGAGGGCGGCGCGATCATCATTCCGGCCCGCCTCGAAGAAGGTGCGGGCGAAGGCGCGGGCGAGCAGCGCTTTCTCGCCGCGCTCGAGCGCGCCGAGTCACCTGCCGCAGTGGTCGAAGAAGCGCGGCGTCACTTCGCCGGCGGCGAGCAGCGCGCTGTCATGGTCGCGCTCACGCTCCAGTGGTGTCAGATCATCGTCGCGGCGTCGGAAGCGCCGGAGATAGTTCGTCTCGCGAAATTGCGCGCGGCCGTCGATGTGGAAGAGGGCCTGGACATCGCGTACGAGCACATCGGCCGGCCTACGAGGGCATCGGTCTTGCTCGTGCCTCGCGCGTTGCACACGCTACCGGTCGTTCAGTCCGGGGTCGCGGCATAGCCTGTGGGTTGTTGCTTGGGCGGGTGTGTCCGCTTGCTCGTGTTCACTCTGTGGCGGGCGGTCGTGGCAGCGCTGCTTGCCGTGCTCCTCACCCGCGTGGACACGTTCGTCGAGGAGCGCCACACCGATTCGGTGACCGGTAGAGCGTGGCGGGCCTATCGCAGCCGCGGGAAGAAAGCGGTGCGTCGCGGAACGCCTCCCGACGCGGGCGGGGCCATCGACACGAGCGGCCGTCCGCGACCGTAGATCTCCGGGTCCTTGGCGGCCTGATGCTGGGCTCCGCGAGCGTCATCCTCGACGACCACGGGCGGATTCTTCTCGTGAAGCACGGCTATGGCGAGCTCAACTGGGAGCTCCCCGGCGGCCGCGGCGAAGCTAACGAGTCGGCGGAGGATACGGCGCGGCGCGAGGCCCGAGAAGAGGTGGGCGTCGAGCTTGAGATCGACCGACTGACCGGCGTCTATTGGGAGCCTGAAAAAGATATGCACCACTTCGCCTTTCGCGCACGCTCGACCGGTGAGGCACGCGTTCACGATCGCAGCGAGATCACCGAGATCGGATGGTTCGATCCGAGCAACCTCCCGCGCCCGCTTAGCGATTTCACCGAGTGTCGAATCACGGATGCGATCAGCGGACGACCAGTCCGCGTGCAGACCATCGGACCCCGCATTTGGCGGCGATAGAGTGTCGTCGGCGCGGCCTGCGGTCGCTGGAGACATTTGCGTGCTGCTTGCTCCGTCAGGGCCGGTCTCGGGCGGCGGGGCGGCGTTCATCGATCGGCTGCACGCCGATCTCGGCGGCGAGCCCATCGAGCCGCTCCATGTGACGGTCGATCGCGTCGCCACAGCTGACGCCGCGACGCTCATCCGAGCAGTCGGTGAGACAGCGCACCGCCTGCGGCCTGCACCGGTCCGCGTCGATCGGCTGTACTTCCTGCCGTCGCAGGCCCGCGGTCCCGAGATCGTGAAACTAGAGGTCGCGCCCGACGCCGTTCTCGATGAGGACGTCAACGAGCTTCTTGCGGCGCTGCGCGGATGCGGTCTTCCCTCGCTGTACCCGGACGATCGCGCAAAGCCGACGATCACCGCGCTCCAACGCGTGACGCGCCGCGACTCAGTCGAGCCCGACCTATCCGGGCTTCCGCTCGAGCTCTTCGTCGCAGATCACGTCATCATCTCGCGCATCCGCGGGCCGGCGCTCTACGACATCCTCGGTAGCGCGAGCATCCCTACGAGCGGATAGCCTTTTTCGCCGATGTCTATCGCGATCTTCGACATGGACGGAGTCCTCTATCGCGGGTCGCAAGTGATGCCGTACGCGAAAGAGGCGCTCGACCGACTCCGCCGGGCGGGATGGGACGTCTTCTTCGCGACGAACAACTCGACCGCCACGCGACTCGACTACCTGCGGCGGCTGCAGACCCTCGGGCTCGGCGGCGATCTCGATCACATCGTCACGAGCGGCTACGCGACCGCGCATTACCTTGAGCGTCGGAATCCAAAACCGAAGGACGTTCTCGTGATCGGTGCGGACGGTCTGCGAGAGGAGGTCCGCGCGGTCGGGATCAGCGTGCGCGACGCAAATACGCTTCCGGGCTCTCATCCGCCTCCGGACGCGGCCGCGGACGGCGTCGACCCTGGCGCGATGCGGCGGTACCTCGTCTCGCTCGACTTACCCGCCGCCCCGGATGCCGTCGTAGTCGGGCTCGATCTCCATCTCACGTACGCGAAGGTCGCGGAGGCGCAGCGCGCCATCCTCGCGGGGGCGGAATTTGTCTGCTCGAACCGGGATCGCGCCTACCCCGTCGAGGGGCGGCTCCTGCCCGGCGCGGGAACGATCGTCGCCGCGATCGAGATCGCGACAGGCGCCAAGGCAGTCTGCATCGGTAAACCCGAGCCATTCCTTTTCGAAGAAGTCATTCGCAGGGCTGCGAAGCCGCACGGCGACCGAGTCGTCGTGGTGGGCGACTCGACCGACTACGACATGGTGGCGGCGCATCGCGTCGGCGCGGCAGGGGTCCTGATCACCACGGGCCTGACCGAGAAAGACGCGTTGAAGGCGGCGTCGGGCGACGCGGTCCCCGACCGCGTGGTCCACTCCCTGGAGGAGCTTTTCGATCTGGGTGAGTTCGCCGGAGCCTAGAAGGCGAAGGTCAGCAGCTCCCAGCTGATGCCGAGATCAGGCACATCTGTGTCTCCGACGTCGGTCCACGATGTGCCCCGCTGGGGCACGTCGCTTCTCGCCCACGCGGTCCCGGCAGCTCCGTAGAGCGAGGCGGCCACGAGCGCTACGACGAGGATCGTCTTCAGCTTCCGCATCTCCATACCCCTCCGTTTAGCTCGCGACCTTCACGGCCTCGAGCGCTTGCTGGTACATGTGCTCGTGCTGGTGTGGGTGAACCGTTTCCTTGCCGCGCGCCCTGCGCCGGCGCTCCTCGATGCAGACCTCGATGAACGCCTCGACCACGACCGGGTTGAACTGGGTGCCGGCGTTCGCGCGAAGCTCGCGGAGCGCGTGCTTGGGTCGGAACGCCACGCGGTACGGACGGGCGCTCGTCATCGCGTCGTACGCGTCGGCGACCGAGATGATCTGCGCGGCGAGCGGGATCTCGCTGCCCTTGAGCCCGTGGGGATAACCCGTGCCGTCGAAGTTCTCGTGGTGCGCGAGGACGAGCGGACGGATCCGCTCGAGCATCGGCACGTTGCCGAGCAGGCTGGCGCCGATCGTGGGGTGCGCACGCATCTCGACCCACTCCTCGTCGGTGAGCTCGGCCGGCTTCGACAGGAGCGACTCCGGAACACCGATCTTGCCGACATCGTGGAAGAGCGCGCCCAGCTTGATCGCCGCGATCTCGTCGGTGCCGAGGCCCAGCTTGCGACCGACCTCGACGGAGTAGTGCATGGTCGTGGCGGCGTGACCGGAAAGGTGCGACTCCTTCGCTTCGAGGGCACCGATGAGTGCGCCGATCACGGAGACATGCGACTGCTCGAGACGGTCGTTCGTCTGGCGCAGCAGCTCGTTCACCGTGCTCAGCTCCTCGTTGCGCTGCCGCACCTCGGTGGACTTCGCCATGTAGAGACGGAACGAGTACCACGCCACGCCGAGCGGCACGGTGAAGACAAACACACCGAAGAGCCCGAGCGCCTGGTACGCGAGGGCGAGCGCCGCGCCCTGCACCGCCGTGGCGCCGAAGTTGACCGGCATCCAGCTGTAGTTGGTGCGCCACACGGCGACCACGTTCTGTCCCTCCGACATCGCGATCGCGACCGAGGTGAGCGAGGTGCTCACGAGGAAGTAGGCGGCGGCCGAGATGGCGACCGACACGAGGGTCGGCGCGATCGCACCGGGCGGCGTCATTCCACCGGTCAGGCCGTACAGCTCGCCGGCGGCGAAGGCCGAGAGCGCGAAAGAGCCGAAGTTGAACGCGGCCTTGCGGAGCGGTTTGCGGCGCGGCGTGATCGAGTTCACGAGCGCCTGCGCGAGGCTCACCCAGACCGCTGCGCCCGTGCCGTAGAGGACGTAGGCCGCGATGACCGCGGCGAACGAGACAGAGATCGCGCTCGAGCGGAAGAGGAAGACCGGGACACGCTGCGCGAGGCAGGCGAGACCGACGAGGACCGCGATCATGATCGGGTCGAGCACGTCTATCCGCTGGGCACGCGATGCCGCGAGGAGCGCGATAAAGCCGGCGAAAGTCACGGAGCTGACGTAGAGATCGATCCTTCCTTTCATCAACGCAGCTCCCACGTCACGCTGTCCCACGTAACGCCCTCCCATGACACGCTCTCCCATGCCACACCCTCCCAACTCACAGATTCCCAGGAGATGCCCTCCCAAGAGATTCCCTCCCACGTAAGGCCAGGACCGAACACATTCCCGCTCGCCGCCAGAAGCCGCAGCAGCACCCGCGACGGCAGAAGATCCGCGTTGACACGCGCCGGCCGAACGGTCAGCGCGTCATCGACGTCGAGGCCCGGAGTCCGTGTACCCACGATCCTTCGCCCGCCCGCGACGAGCGCGCCTTTCACCTGCGTCGGGCTGTACGCCCGGTGCGCCTCGAGGACATCCGCTGCCGCACCGGTGGCCATCGCCGTCGACGCTGACGTCCCCGTCAGGCGCGCGTATGGTCCGGCTGGGGCGGTGTCCGTTGCCTCGCGATCCAGTGCCGTTCCGGGGACCCGCAGCGACACGATGTGCTCGCCCGGCGCGAGAACGTCCGGCTTCGCGAAACCGTCGCGTGTTGGACCGCGGCTCGAGAAGATCGACTCTCGGTCGTCGTTCGTCGCGAGGGTTCCCTGGTCGGCGAACGAGCCCACGGTGATGACGAACGGATCCGCGCCCGGCATCGCGACCGTCCCCTGGGCGGGCCCATCGTTGCCTGCGGCGGCGACCACCGTGACGCCCGCGAACCACGCGGACTCGACGACGCCGGCGAGGAGCTCGCGGTGGTAGCTCGAGCGCTGCGGCGCGCCGAACGAGAGGTTCAGCACCTTGATGTCCATCGCCGCGCGGTTCCGCAGGAGCCAGTCGAACGCGGCGAGGACCGCGTGCATCGTCCCTTTCCCGTTCTGACCGAGCACGCGCAGCGAGACGAGCTTCGCGTCCGGCGCGACCCCGCTGAACGTGCGCCCGTGCGCGGCGATGAGTCCTGCGACGAAGGTCCCGTGGCCTGAGGGATCGAGAAGCGTCGCGCCATCGTTGACGAAGTCCAGCCGCGCGATGACCGAGCCCTCGAGATCGGGGTGCTGCGCGATGCCGGTGTCCATAAGCGCGACGGTGACGCCGCGGCCGGTCGCGCCGCTCCAGGCCTGATCCGCGTCGACGACCTGGACACCGGGACTCGGCCTCGCCTTCCCTTGCTCGAAGTGATTCTCCCGGCCGCTCGCCTCCACCACGGCGTCCGCCGCGAGGTAGGAGACGCGCGAGTCGCTCTGGAGTGAGCGCAGGGCGTCCGCCGAAAGCCGGGCCGTAACGAGGTCGAGCTTGTCGAGCGCCGCGACATCGGTCGCTCCGGCGGCCGTCGCCTTCGCCGCTACGGCGCCGGCGGTCCCGTGCGTGACCTGAACGAGCGCGTAGTCGCCGGGCGAGAGGTCAGGGTCGGCCGGGACGGCGGTCCAGTTCGTCCCGGGAAGGATTGCGACGAGAAGCGAGAGCGCAAAGAAGGCCGCCAAAAGGCGCCTCGCGGAATCACCCATCTGCCCCGTCATTTCCCCCGTTACTCCCAGCCCGAGTACTACCCGCCCACCAACAGGAGGTCATCCCCTGTGCGGGTGATGTTCGCCAAAGCAAGCGAGCGCGCAATGGTTTGGGCGGCGTGCAGGCGACGGTCGACACGGAGGCGACACGTTCGGGCCAGTCATCTCCATCACCTGCATGAAGGCGCGGCCGACGCGCGCGAGGAGGACTAGTGCAGGTGCATTAGCCGGCCCGGCGGATACGTTGGTAGAGCTCTCTCGTCGCCGCCTCGGGCTCGGCGCCGAGGTCGCGACGGAGCATCGCCTCGAGCGCCTGGTAATGACGGACCGCGAGCGCCTGATCGCCCGACTCGTGATGAGCGCGCATCAGCAGCCGATGCGCCTCCTCATCGTAGGGCTCGAGCTCAAGGAGCTTCTCGAGGGGCCGGACCGCTGCCTTCGCTTCCTTCCACTCGAGCTCGAGTGTCGCGAGCTCTTTCGCGGCCGCGACGAGTTGCCGATCCGTTTCCTCGCGTTGCCGATCGATCCACGGCGCGCTCAGGTCCGCGAGAAACTCGCCCCGATGGACCGCCACGGCCGCTCGGAGGTACTGGATCGCTTCGCGCGATCGTCCGCCTTCCTGAGCTTCGCGACCGCGGCGCAGCGACCGCCGGAAGACCTCGAGGTCGACGTGGATCGAGATCGGAAGAGCGAGCCGGTAACCGGTGTCGGTGCGCACGACGCTCGTGGCCTCCGACGCTCCCGCCGATGCAAGCGCTTTCCGCAGGGCGTGCAGGGTGAAGTGAAAATTCGAGAGCGCTGATGCCGGATCAGTCTCCGGCCAAAGCTGCGCGACGAGCTCGTCCCGGGAGACCGCCCGCTGTCGATCGAGGAGCAGCAACGCAAAGAGCTCCTTTGCCTTGCTGGTGCGCCAGCCCCGGTCGCTGATCCGCGTGCCACCGGCGCGGAGCTCGAACGGGCCGAGGACGAACGCCTGGATGCTTTCCGCGACCGACGATGAGATCGCATGCGCGGGCGTCGGAGCCGCCGGCTGCAGGAGCGACGCGAGGATGCGCATGTCGTCGGGGTTGAGCTCGAGGTCGCCGAGCCGTTGGCGCAACGCGTCGGTGAGCGCCGGACGCAGCAGCAGAAAGTCCCGGTAGCGCTCCGCGGCGACCGCACGGAGGGCGGCCCTCGTGGCCGCCGGATCGTCTTCGAGGGGCGCCGCCAGCAACGTGGCCTTCGCCTCGAAGTAACGCGCGCGGATGGCGTGTGCCGATGCGCGCGCCTCGCGGTATGCACGGACCGCAGCCTCGCGATCGCCCTGGGCCTCAGCGACGGTGCCGCGGGCGATGGCGGCGCGGATCGCGGGCACCGGACCGGAGGACGACCCTGCGAGCGCCTCGGCCGCGCGCAACGCGTCGTGCGCCGAGTCGGCGTCGCCTCGCAGCGCGCGCAGCTCTGCTGCGGTCGCGTGGAGCTCCGCGATCACGTGATCGTCTCCCTGCTCACGGCAGAGCTCGACGCCCGCTCGGTAGACCTCCTCCACCGCGCCGCGCTCGCTCGTGAGCGCGTGGACCGTCATGAGGGTCGAGCACATCGCCGCCTGCGCGAGCCGAAGATCGTTCGCGCTGGCGATCTCGAGCGTCTGGCGGAGCGTATCGAGGGCCTCCGCCGTGTCACCGCGGCGCGTGCGCACGTCGACGAGTCCGCCCTCGGCCCAACAGAGGGCCGTGACGTCGGCGTTCTTTTGCTGGAGCGCCAGCGCACGCAAATAGGTCCGTTGCGCGGCATCGAGCTCGCCGAGAAGGTGATGCAGCTGCGCGAGGGCGAGAGCCTCGGCGAGCTCGCCGGACCGATCGGCAAGGAGCCCGAAGATCGCCTCGGCCTTGAGATGCGCGCGCGCGGCCTCCTCGATCTCGCCCAGGTCGGCGTGCGATCCGCCGATGATGTGCCACAACCACGCGCTCTGGGACGAGGCTCCTTCTCCGACGAGACCGAGCGCCTCGTGCGCCTGCAGCAATGCTTCGCGTGGACGACGGAGATAGCGAAGTGCCTGTGCCGACCACGTGAGGGCGCGTGCGAGGCCCTCGGTGTCGCGAGCGCGCCGAAGCTCTGCCGCCGCGTCGCCGTAGTTCGCGAGCGCGCGCTCGTAGTCGCCGCGCACGCGATGAAGAAGTCCACGAAGGAGGATGACCCAGGGCAGACGCCGCTCGGCGCCGGGCGGGAACCCGTCGAGCCAGCGCTGGAGCGTGGCGACCTCGCTCCCTTGCAGCGCGCGTTCGCCGTTGTCGCGAACGAGCTGCGCGGCACGCCGGTGATCACCAGCCTGCTGAAAGTGATGGATCGCGCGATCAACGTCGCCGCGTGCCGCCGCGCGCTCGGCGTGCCCGCGATGCAGCTCGACGATCTCGGCCGCGGGCAAGAGCTCGCGCGCACGCGAGTGGAGGAACTCCGCGTAGAGCGGCTGGAAGCGATGGCCGCCATCGGCACTGTCGCGCACCACAAGGCCCGCCTGCTCCAGCGAGGCGAGCAGCTCGCGCGACGCGCCCCCCGCCGTGACCTCCACGTCGTCCTCGATACGGTCGAGCAGGGACCATCGCAGGATCGTGTTCTGGTCGCGGCGCGATCCGCGGCGCAAGACCTCGCTGTTGAAGTACGCGTACAGCTCCGCTCCGCCGCCCTGGAACTCGCCGAGCTGCTGCCAGCCTCGCTCGCTCACAAACGCCGCGGCGAGCCGCAGCCCGGCGGGCCAGCCGCCGGTCCGCGAGTACATCGCGTCGATGGCGTGCTCGGGCAAGTCGAGAGCGAACTCGCGACGGAGCAGCTCGACCGCCTCCGACCGCGTGAACGCGAGCTCCGCCGCGGAGATGTCGAGCACCGACCCCCCGAGTCGCCACCGCGGGAGGCCTCCGAGCTGGGGCGTGCGGCGCGTGGCGAGGACGAGGTGCGCGTTCTCGGGGAGGAGCTCGAGGAGCTCGTTGCCGAACGCGGCGAGCGGCGCGCCGGCGCGAACGCCTGGATGATCGTCAAGAAAGAAGATGAGCTCGCCGAGCGGTGCGAGCTCGTCGGCGAGCGCCTGCGCGAGCTGACCGAGGCGCCGCTCCAGACGGCTGCCTTGGTCGAGGAACGAGGTGAGCTGCTCGCCGAATGCCGCGGTATCGCGCCGCAGCGCTCCGACGAGATCCGCGAACAGGACAAGTGGATCCTCGTCGCCGCGCTGCAGGGTCAGCCAGGCTGTGCGTCGGCCCGACGCGCGAAGCAGGTCGGCGTACTGCGCGAGCACGGTGGTCTTGCCGTACCCCGCGGCCGCGTGGACGAGCGTGAGCCGGTGGCGCCCGGCTCCCTCGAGGCGGTCAAGCAGCCGCTGCCGTCCAAGCAGCGGGAGCGGCAATGAAGGAGGTGCGTAACGGGTCCGGTCCGGCCCGCGCTGCGCGACGGTCAAAGCGCCGCTAAGGATGCACTCCGGCCGCGTGTAAGAGGGTGGCGGTCCCGTAGCCAAGGACGAAACAGCCGGGGATCGTAAGGACCCAGGCGGTCACGATGCGACTGGCTATGCCCCAGCGCACGGCGGAAAGGCGCCGTGTCGACCCGACGCCGAGGATGGCGCCGGAGATCGCGTGCGTTGTCGAGATAGGAATGCCGAACCGGGTCGCGATTTCGATGACCGTCGCTGCCGCGGTCTCCGCCGCGAAGCCGTTCACGGGCTTCAGCGCCGTGATGCGCATGCCCATCGTGCGGATGATCCGCCAGCCGCCGGTGGCGGTTCCGAGGCCGATCGCGAGAGCACAGACGACCTTGACCCACGTGTCGATCACGAAGGGTCCGGTACTTCCGTGAAAGGCATAGATCGCGAGCGCGATGACGCCCATCGTTTTCTGGCCGTCGTTGCCACCGTGGCTGAACGCCATGTACGCGCTCGAGACGATCTGCGCCCGGCCGAAGAATCGGTTCACGAACCGATAGCTCACGTTCCGGAGAGCCCAATACAAGCCGAGCATCAGCGCGTACCCGAAGATGAACGCGACGACCGGCGAATACCCGATCCCGAAGACGGTCAGCTGAAGGCCGGGCGCGATGATGACACCGAGCCCGTGGACCGACACCGCCGCGCCGATCACGCTGAAGATAAGTGCGTGACTCGATGAGGTCGGCAACGCGGCGACGAACGTTATGAGATCCCAGATGATCGCCCCGATAAGCGCCGCCACCACGATGTCCTGGGTCACGACGGTTTTGTCGACGATGCCGCTGCCAACGGTCTTCGCGACCGCCTCGCCTGAGAGCGCGCCGACGAGGTTCAATGCGCCGGCCATGAGGATCGCTTGAAGTGGTGTGAGCACGCGGGTGGCGACGACTGTGGCGATCGCGTTGGCCGCGTCGTGGAACCCGTTTACGAACTCGAACCCGATGCCAAGAAGGACGACGAGCGCGAGAAGGACCGTCGCGTTGTCCAACTAGCTGTGTTTCACCATGATGGTCTCGACGATATTGGCGACATCCTCGCAGCGGTCGATGGCGGTCTCCACCAGTGAGTAGATGTCCTTCCACTTGACGATCTCGATCGCGTCGTCGGATCCCGCGAAGAGCTCCGCGACCGCGTCCCGCCAGACCTGATCGCCTTCATTCTCGAGCGTGTGGATCTTGATCCAGTGCGGCTCGAGGTTTCGCAGCCCTTCGAGATTCTTGAGCATCGCAAGCACCTCGGTCGCGGCGGTCACCAGGACCTTCGCCTGACGCACCGCGGGCGGGCGGATGCTCGTGACCTTGAAGAGCTGGACGAGCTCGGACACGTCGTAGCAAACGTCCGTAATGTCGTCGATCCTGCTCGCGAGGCCAACGATGTCCTCCCGGTCGAGCGGGGTGACGAAGGTCTCGTTCAGATGCCGGACGATCTCGTGATTCAGCTTGTCGCCGTGATGCTCGATCGCGTGGATGTCGCGCACCTTGTTTTCGACGTCCGTGAAGTCGCCCAGAAGCTTGGCCAGGGCCTCAGCTGCCTCGACCGCGTTCTGGGCGTGCTGCTCGAAGAGGACGAAGAACTCGCTCTTTTTTGGCAAAAGCGATAGACGCACGGTGTCTCCTCCTTGGACTGCCGGGCATATCCTGCCCGACCGGTCTGGCGAAAGTGGCGGTGGCCGGCGCCGAGGCCCGATTCCGTTCGCACGTCAAGGATCGGTAACGGGCCACGGCGGCCGTTCGTCTCGCGCGACGCTTTCGCCCCCGGCGCGACGTGTGGCGGAACAAGGGACACGAAGCGCTCGTTCACGGAGCGCTGGGTCTTGAGCGCAACAGCCTTGGGGATGGCCGCCTCGATCGACACACGGAGGTGATGTTGTCATGTCGCCAGGGAAGCGAGCGTCGTGGCACGAGGTTTGCTCAAGCGCCCGCCAGACGAGTCGCCTTTGGGCGTAAGAAAGAGGAAACACGATGGTGCTCTTCGCGATCGGACTCATGGCGGGTATCGCACTCGGGATGATCATCGTCGGCTTCCTCGCGATCGGTGCGTACGACCGTGGTTACAGCGAGGCCCTCGAGCGCCGCAAGGCCTGGCGGACCGAGCTCGTGGCACGGACGGTCGTCGGGACGCGGGCACTCGTCTCGGCTCGCAAAGCGAGCTAACACCTCCCAAATCTGGTCGAAAGGGGCCGCCGAAGGGCGGCCCTTTCGTCATATCAGGGAGTTCTCACGGCCCGAAGAACTTCCGCTTCAGGTCTTCGATCGCCCGCTGCAGGGAGTCGATCACGCCCGGAATGCCCGTCGGAACGATCTCCACGCTTCCGTCGCGGGCGATGCGGAGCTCGTCTCCCGGCTGCACGGCTGCTTTGACCGCCGAGCGATCGGCCGTGATGGTGAAAACGACCCGGTTCTGGTCGTCGAGGATCGTCCCGACCCGCAGCTTTCCATTCGGCATGGCCTTGATCACCGCCTTGATCTGCTCGTCGCCCCGGAGGTCAGCTTGGGGCTGGGGCGCGATCCGACTGATCGTCTTACCGAGCTCGTCGAAAAACGCAGTTGGCCCTCTCAACACGGGCCCTAGTAACGCCACGGCTACGCCGACGGCGATCAGGACGACGAATATCCCGGCGACGAATTGGAGCGCCCATATCGGGACGAATCTCTTTACGGGTTGCTTCACTCTTCTCCCTCCGATCGAGCACTTGCCGACGGCGTGACCGAGGGCCCCCGCGCGGTGGGGCACCGGCCGGAGGCCGGGGGGTCCGCCACCGCGTAAAGAGGGTTTCGGTCACGCCGTCGGCAGATTGCCGGGGTTCGACCGCTCAGTCGGAACAGTGTGTGCAGCAGGCCTCCCAAAAGAAAGAGAAAGGAGTCCCAATGCCTGAGCTCGATACGGAAGACCGGGAAAAGATGGATAAGCGCAAGTTCGCGTACGTCGACAAGGAGGGCGAGGGCCACCTGCCGATCAATGACGACGCCCATGTCCGAAACGCCATGGCCAGGTTCAACCAGACCGACTTCGAATCCGGGACCAAGAAGGAGACCGCCCGGAAGAAGATCGTGACGGCGGCCAAGCGCCGGGGCATCAAGGTGGCCAAGAAGGACAACGTCGCGAAGGGCCGCAAGACTGCCGCCCGGAAGACGTCGTCCCGCAAGAAGACCACCTCGTCAAGCAAGAAGGCTGGACGCTAGGGCGTATCTGCGACCATTCAGCCGATGACTGGGCTGAAGGTCGTGTGTGTTGGCGGCGGGCTCGGGGCGCCTACGATCATGGCCGGGCTACGCCGCTACACCGAGGACATCACCGGCCTTATCGCCGTGACGGACTCCGGGCGGTCGACCGGGAAGGTCCGCATCGCCCTCGACGTGCCGGCGCCGGGCGACATCCGGAGCGCGCTGACGGTCCTCGCCGAGGGCGACCCTGCCCTCGTGCGCCTCTTCTCCCACCGGTTCGAGACCGAAAAGAGCGAGGAGCTGAACGGGATGGCGTTCGGCAATCTGTTCCTGGCCGCGCTCACACAACAGGAGGGATCGTTCCTCCGCGCGGTCGAAGAGGCCTCGCGGCTCCTCCGCATCCGTGGCCGCGTCCTTCCGGTAACCCTCTACAACACGCATCTCTGCGCGAAGCTTGCCGACGGGAGTGTGGTCGAGGAAGAGGTCAACGTCCGCGCGACCGGCAAGGCCCCGATCGAGCGCATCTACCTGAAAGACGACGACGTTCGTGCAACCGACGGAAGCGTCGAGGCCATCGCGTCGGCCGACCTCATCACCCTCGGCCCCGGCAGCCTCTTCACGACCGTCTGCGCATGCCTTCTCGTACCGGAGATCGCGCGGGCGATCGCCGATGCACAGGGTCTCGTGGTGTACGTGGCGAACACCACCACCCAGCCTGGGCAGACCGATGGCTTCACCCTCGCCGATCATGTGCGGGTCGTTTCCGATTACCTCGGAGGCTCCGGACTCGACGTTGTGTTGATCAACGACGATCCGCCGCCCGACCACCTGCGCGCGCACTACGCCGAGCGGGGGCTCGCGTATCTTGAGCCCACAGCGGACGAGGTGCGAAACGTCGAGAGGCAGGGCGTGCGTGCCGTGGCGGCGCCGGTCATCGACAAGTGGAGCGGCCCGCGCGACCTGTGGTTGAAACAGGACACCATCCGGCACGATGCCGCTCGTGTGGCGACGGCTCTGCTCCGGCTCGTCGAGGAGCGCCGGCCGCGCCTCCGCGCTCTGCCCTGATGGCGGTCGCGTCGCGCGTGCGCCACTTCCTATCCATCGCCGATCTGGAGCGCGACGAGCTCGCCCGGCTGCTCGACGAGGCCGCGCGACTCAAGGCTGCACCGCCGAGCGGCGGGTTGGCCGGCCGCACGGTCGCCCTCATCTTCGAAAAGCCGAGCCTGCGCACACGCCTTTCGTTCGACGTCGGCATCGCGCAGCTCGGCGGCCACTGTGTCTATCTGTCGCCGGCCGAGGTCGGCCTCGGCCGCCGCGAGAGCGTCTCGGACGTCGCTCGCGTCGCGAGCCGAATGGCCGATGCGGTAGTGCTGCGGGTGAACGCGCACGAAACGATCGAGGAGTTCGCGCGGTACAGCGCGGTGCCTGTGATCAACGGCCTCTCCGATCTCTCCCATCCGTGCCAGGGTCTCGCCGACATCTTCACGATCCGCGAGCGCAAAGGGCCCGACCTTCACGGCGTCGCGATCGCGTATGTCGGCGATGGCAACAACGTCGCCCACTCGCTCATGCTGTGCGCCGCGAAGACCGGTGCGTCGCTCCGGATCGCGACCCCCGCGGGCTACGAACCGCTGCCGAGATTCCGGGAGCTCGCCGCGGCCGATGCGAGATCGAGCGGGGCCCAGGTGCTGATCGGGAACGATCCGGCCGCCGCCGTGACCGGGGCGGATGTCGTGTACACGGACGTGTGGACGAGCATGGGCCAGGAGCAGGAGTACGAACGGCGCAGGCGCGCCTTCCAGGGCTTCCAGCTCAACGCGGCGCTTCTCGCGCGAGCGAAGCCCGATGCGATCGTCTTGCACGATCTTCCAGCGCATCGCGGCGAGGAGATCACCGACGAGGTGATCGACGGTCCGCAGAGCGCGGTGTTCGATCAGGCGGAGAACCGCTTACACACGGAGAAGGCGCTCCTGTGCTGGCTTCTCGGAGGACAACGATGAACGCGACGGGTGAACGGACGATCCTCGCGGACTGCTGCGAGGACTGGATCATCGAGTGGGGCGGGTTCTACCGGGCGGGCCGCGATTTCCGGTGCCCGGAGTGCGGGACTGAGTGGAAGAAGACCGAGTCAGACGGCTACCGCCGCGGGGACGGGAGGTCATTCGTGCGCCGCGCGCGGTCGGGTCCGAATGCCGAGTTTCCGTACCTTGCGGCCGCGGACGGACATGAGCCGAACGTCGAGCGCTGCTGCGCCAAGATTTTGCTTGCGCATGGCGAGAGAATGGCCGACGGCCCGTTCGTGTGTCCGGTCTGCGGTACGGAGTGGGCGCGCACCACACAGCGTCTCCACGGTCTTCGTGTTCCAGTGTTCGCGAAGGCCGGTCTTCGAGAGGCGCTGACGGTGCAACCTGGGCGTACACGTCCCTTCCTTGTCGCGGTCTCGGAATATTCGCCGCCGCGCGATTAGGTCGGCGGCGCTCTCATTTGGCCTGCAGGGCAACAGGATGACGCGACGGAATCTCGCGCGACCGGAGTCGTTGACACTCCCCTGACCGAACAGATCTTTCGAGATGTCGTTAGTTCCCCCGGCGACGATCGTTCAGCCTCTCGGTTGAACGGTGGTTGGGGAGGCAAACGTGCCGATGTCACGCCCACGCAACATCGCCGCGATCGTCCTCGTCGTCACGCTCGCTCTCGCGCTCGGCTCGAGTGCGGTGCTCGCGCCTGAGGCCGACGCGCATGTCTCGAGGACCGCGCTCACCTTCGTCGCTGGTTCCGTACTTCTGAGCCACGACGGTTCTGAGTTCAATGAGGCACACGAAGGTGACGTGATCGCTGCCGGCGACACGATCCGCACCGAAAGCGGGGCGGCCGCCGAGATCACCTACTTCGAAGGATCGAGCGTCCGCCTCGAGGCCGACACGCAGATCGTCGTCGAGAGCCTCCGCACCGAGGCCGATGGCGGCACGGTGATCGGGATGATGCAGACGCTCGGCCGCACTTGGCACGTCGTGACCAAGCTCATCATGGGCAGCTCTCGCTACGAGGTGCGGACGCCGACCTCGACCGCATCGGTCCGCGGCACGATCTTCTCGGTCGACGTGCACGCGGATGCCGACGGGCCCGCTGCGACCGTGACGACGAGCGAGGGCGTCGTCGTGCACAGCGCCGCTGGTCCCGCTGCGGCCGCGACCGCGGTGCGCGTGACCGCCGGCCAGGAGTCGACGAAGTCCGCGAGCCGGCCCGCGGAGCCGGCGCACGCAGCTGCGCCCGCGACCCTTCGCGAAGCGCCGGCGCGGCCGGCGTCGGCGCCGCATCGCGCGAAGACGGATGCGCCGTCATCGGATCGAGCGGAGGTGCGAACGAAGGCGCAGCCGGCGGATCCGCGCGTCACCACTCAGCCGAAGGACCCCACGACGACATCGAAGATCTCAAGGCAACGACGGAGCGGGTAGGGGACCTGTGACCAACTGGACCTAATCAGCGGAGCGGCGTGATCCTCGGAGTCCGCCCCTTGGCGCGATCGCGCGACCAAGCTCATGTAATGGGTGTTGCAGAGTCCGCGGGCAGCGTGCCGCCGCCGGCATCCGGGCACGATGCACGACAAGCGAGGAGCCGCAACACGGATCGGGTGCCAGGCTGAAAGTGAACGATCGATCGCCCTGGTTCTTCGCGATCCCATCCACGGCAGCACAGCCCTCATGACCTCGGCTGCTGGCAAGCCGTTGACCATGACTATCCATGAGTCGCTCCAGCCGCGCTCGTCACCTCTCTTGTCGCTTACTGCGTAGATGTGGCTTCCCGGCATGAGGGTCATCGCACGCTCGAGAACGAACCGATCGCACATGGTCATCTGGACTCGCGGATAGCAATGACCGTCGAACCGAGCGGACAGGAACGAACCTTCCCCTTCCAGTACGCCGGCGAGCCACGCTATCCGCGCATCAGCGTTCGCGGCCTCCCAACTGAGCTCAGCGCCGTCGGTTACCAATTCCTCGGCGGCGCGACTCGAGCGCCGGATCCGCCCGCCGATGCGGGGGCCCCGGTCGCGTAGAGCTCGCTCAATCTGTGTGCGGCGCCGGGGGCTCATGAGGGGCGCAAGGGCACGCATCATTCGCGCAGCTGGCACGCCCTTGATCGTGGTCACGTACGCGACCTTGTGGTGAGTCTGCCGTGGACGGGTTGCGACCACAGCGCGCCGGAAGAGCTCTCCGACGCGAACAATCGTGTCCCGGTCTGTCATCGGCAGTCGGATCGCCGGGCAACGCGGCGCCGAAGGCGGGCCGGCGAGGAACGAGCCTTCACCTTCGAGGATGCCGGCTAGCCAATGAAGCGTGATTGCGTAGCTATCGCGAGTCCCCGGGATCGTGTCAATGGGACTACCTGTGTGAGTGATGTCTACTGGGCGGGATACGGGAATCGGACCCGTCTAACCAGATCCACAATCTGGGGCCTTAACCACTAGGCTAATCCCGCCACGAAGCACGCGCGACGCGCCGATGCCAATTGTAGGCGACTAACGCGCCGCTTTCGTCCTCGCATCCGCATACAAGCCGCGCACCATGTCCGACCCGAAGTGGTAGTGCCCGACATCGAGGTACACCGTCCATACGTCGACCGCGCCGTTCCAGTCCTGCTTGCGGTAGAGCGCGAGCCCCTTCACGAAGAGCGCGTCCGGATCCTTCGGTCGCTGCGCGATCACCCTGTCTGCTGCGACGATCGCGCCGTCGTTGCTGCCGGACGCGACGAGGATCAGCGCGAGCCCGTCGAGCGCGGCGACGTTGTTCGGATCTTTCGCGAGCACCGCCTGATAGCGCGGGATCGCGTCCTGGGGGCGTCCGGCCTGGACGTACGCATCGGCGAGCGCGAGCTGCGTCGGCACGTCGCTCGGATTCGCGCTCGCTCGCACCTCGAGCGCGGCGAGAGCGTCCGTCTGCGGTACCGTGCCGGTGACCGTTTCGCCCGGCGCGCGATCTCCCACCGACGGTGGGAGATAGAACACCGCGACGGCGACGGCGATCGCGGCGATGAGCGCCGCAGCGACGAGCGTCCGCACCGGCGCGTTCCCGCGGGACTCGGGCGGGCGCCGGACGAACGCATCGCGCTCGAGCGACGCCCGAAGCCGAACGTAGTCCTCAGTGGCGATGGTTCCGGCCGCGCGCGCGAACTCCAGGTCGCGGAGCGAGCTCACCGCACGCGCGACGTCGTCACGCTGATCGGGTGGATCCGCGGGCCACGCGAGCGGCCGGCGCGCCAGCGGTGCGATCACCGCCGCCGTTCCCGCGAGCAGCAGCACGACGAAGAGCGCGATGGTCATCCTTCCGCGGCCTCCTCCCGCGCGACGCGCTCGCGCAGCGCGGCAACCTCGGTCGTGGTCGGCGCGCTCGGCTGCGGCACGCCGCCGCTTCGCAGGCGCCCGGTCACGAGCGCGAGGCCCGCCGCGAGCGCGGCGACCGGAACGAGCCACACCAGTCCGGTCCACGAGGCGAGCGGGGGCGAGAGGAAGATCCAGTCGCCGTAGGCGGCGCGGAACTCGGCCTCGATCTCGGCGTTGGTCTTCGCCTCGCGCACGCGCTGTGCGACGAGGTCGCGCATCTGGCGAGCCGTCTCCGACGTCGAGTCCTTCACCGAAAGGCCTTGACAGACCGGACATCTGAGCTCGGTCGTGATCTGATCCACCCGCTCGTCGGCCGTGGTCTCGTGCGGACGCGCCGCGAAGGCGAGCGCGCCCGCAAGCGCGAGGACCGCGATCGCGATGAGGACTCGGCGATTCATCGTGTCGCGGCCTGCCCGCGGAGCTTCTCGATGGCGGTGACGAGGGTCTCCTCGTCGATCGGGCCGATGTGCCGTCCCGCGATGATCCCGTCGGGCCCGATGAAGAACGTTTCCGGCGGACCGAACACGCCGTACGACAGGGCGACGCGACCGTCGTCGTCGGCGACGCTCGTCCACGAGATGCCCATCCGCTGGACGTAGGCGAGTCCGTTCTCTCGGGATTCCTGGAAGTTGATGCCGAGCATGACGACATCGCTCGAGCGGTACCGCTCGTAAACCCGCACGAGCGCGGGATTTTCCTGGATGCAGGGCAGGCACCACGACGCGAAGAAATTCACCACGACGACCTTCCCTGAGTAATCCGCGAGCGACGCTTGACCGGATCCGTCGAGGCGCCCCAGCGTGAAGGCCGGAGCTGGCTTGTTCACGGTGCCGGTGCGGATGTCGTGCGGGTCGCGACGGAACGCGAGCGCGAGTGTCACGACGAGACCGAGGATGACGACGACGACCGCGATGCGGACGACACGGGCGAGCATCACTTTGCCGACACCGCCACTTCGGCGACGGGCATACGTACCACGCGCCGCCGCGGCGCGGGAAGCGCGGCGATGATCGCGCCGATCCCGACGACGGCACCACCGAGCCAGAGCCACGAGACGCCCGGGATCACCCGCGTGCGGATCGTCGCCCACGAGAAGGTGCGCTGGTCGTACGCGGCGAGGATCGTGTAGAGATCGTCCCGCAGGCCCGCGCCGATCCCCGGCGAGCCCACGGCCGCAGCGCTGTTCGGGTACTGCACGAGTGCGGGCCGCAGATGCTCGCTCGCTCCGTTTCCGCTGATCGCGAGGTCGGCGACGATCGAGTCGCGCTGCGGCTCGCTCACCGGGCGGATCGCTTCGAGGCGGATCGTGTAGCCCGCGACGTCGAGCGAGTCCCCAGGCGCGAGGGTCCGCTCCGCATCGACGGTTCGCGCTTGGCTGGTCGCGACCGCGAGCGCGACGAGAACGATCCCGATGTGCACGACGTAGCCGCCGTAGCGGCGCCCGCTTCGGCGGAAGAGGTTCGCGAATGCCGCGACCCCGCCTTCACCGTGCAGCGTCCGCCGAGCACGCACGCCGCGCGCAAATTCCTGCACGACCGTCGCGAGCACGAACGCACCGAGCGCGTACGTCAGCACGGCGGGCAGCGCCGTCGTGCCGGTGATGAGCGCGGCAAGCGCGCCGAAAGCCGCCGCGACAATCGGCGCGGTGAACTGACGCTCGAGGGTCGCGCGCGAGGCGCCGTGCCACGGGAGCTGCGGGCCGATGCCCATGAGGAAGAGGAGCGCCAGCGCGACAGGAATCTCGACGCGGTCGAAGTACGGGCCGCCGATCGAGAGCTGCGCGCCCGAGATCGCCTCGGCGACGAGGGGGTACAGCGTCCCCAAGAGCACCGTGAGCGTCGCGGCCATGAAGAGGACGTTCTGGAAGAGGAAGATCGCCTCGCGCGAAAGCGGCGTCCCGATCGGTCCCGCGTCGCGGAGCCGCGCGGACCGCCAGAGGAGAAGGCCGATGGAGAGGACGAGGATCGCGACGAGATAGCCGAGGAGGATCGGTCCGATCGCGGAGAGGCTGAACGAGTGGACGCTGTTCACGACGCCGCTTCGCGTGAGGAACGTCCCAAGGATCGTCAGCGCGAACGTCGCGACAACGAGGGCGAGGTTCCAGGAGCGCAGCAGGCTCCGCTTCTCCTCGACCATGACCGAATGTAGGTACGCGGTCGAGGTGAGCCACGGCATGATCGCCGCGTTCTCGACCGGATCCCAGGCCCAGTACCCGCCCCAGCCGAGCACCGCGTAGCTCCACCACGCGCCGGCGACGATGCCGACGCCGAGGAGCGCCCACGAGATGAGCGCGAAGCGGCGCGTCGCGACGAGCCAGCGGTCGCCACCTTCGCCGAGGATGAGCGACGCGATGGCGTAGGCGAACGGCACCGAGGTGAGGACGTAGCCGAGGTAGAGGAGTGGCGGGGGCAGGGGCATGAGGGGATGGGTTTGCAGCAGCGCGTTCGGACCGTTCCCGTTCTCCGGGGCGACGGCCAGACGCGCGAACGGGTCGGCCGCCGGTGTCGTGATGAGCAGCAGGAAGAACGTAAGCATCGCGAACATCACGGCGAGCGCGGTCGTCGCAAGACGCGGGATCGCGAGAGTGCCGCGGAACGCGATGAATGCGGTGGCGCCGGCGAGGATCGCGGTCCAGAGCAGGATCGAGCCCTCGAGGGCCGCCCAGAGGCCGATGATCGAGTAGAAGAGCGGGGTCTCGCGCGCGTTGTTCTCCGCGACGTAAAGGATCGAGAAATCGTGCGTCGCGAGCGCGAACATCATCGAGAGCGCCGCGATCACGACGAGTCCGAAGGCAAAACCCGCGGCGACCCGTGCCGACGCGAGCACTCGGGCGTCGCGCCTCCACGCCGCGTAGATCGCCGCCCCCGTCCCCCAGAGCGAAAGGAACAGTGCCGCGCGCAGGGCGGCCGCGCCGAGGTCGCCGGCGCTCACGGAGCCGTTCGATGCGCCGGTGTGGCTCCGGCCTTCGGCGCGGTATAGACCTCGTCGTGCTTCGCGATCACCTGCGTCGCGCGGAAGGTGCCATCCGCGATGAATGTCCCTTCGACGACCGCACCCGCACCCTCGCGGAGGAGGCCGGGGATCGTGCCATTTGCGATGACGAGGACGTCATTGACGCCGTCAGTCATCACGAATCGGACGCCGTCTCCCGCGTACATGAAGCAACACTCGAGGGAACCTTGCTTCACCTGGCCACCAAGCCTCACAGCTTGCCCAGGGTTCACGCCGCGATCCTTCGCTTCCGTCGGCGTCAGGTAATACACCGTCGAGCTCGCGAGATTTGTCGCGGCGACCGTGCCGACGAGTACCGCGACGGCGAGTGCCGCGATCAGCAGAACGCGGCGCGCTCCGATGCGCTCAAGCACCGCGCGCGCGCAGTGAGATGAGGTAGGCGAGCAGCGCGCCCCACACGATGGCGAACGCGGCGACGATGAAAACTAGATTTGCGTCCATAGCCGCCCCTGACGCGCGCGCTCGAGCGACACGCGTGCCGACATGAAGTACGCATAGATGAGCGTGTAGGCGAAGAGCGAGACCATGAGCGTGAGCAGCATCGACGAGTCGAGTGCCGGCGAACCCGCGGCCCGAAGGACCGTCGGGAGTTGATGCAGCGAGTTCGCCCACAGCACCGACAGGTGGACGATCGGGACGTCGATCACGGCAATGATCCCGAAGACCGCGGCGCGGGTCGCGCGCCGCGAGAAGTCCGTCGACAGCCCCCGCAGGAGCAGATAGCCGACGTACATGACGAACATGATCGCCGTAGTGACGAGCCGCGGCTCCCAGGTCCACCACACCCCCCATGTCGGCTTTGCCCAGATGGACCCGGCCACGAGAAAGAGTCCTGTGAAAAGGACGCCGATCTCAGCCGACGCAACGGCCACCGCGTCGAAGAAGGGCCGCTTCGTCCAGAGCCAGCCGACCGAGGCGAGGAACACGATCACGAAGGCGAGGTACGCGAGCCACGCCAGGGGCACGTGGACGTACAGGATCCGGTAGACGTCGCCCTGCACGGCATCGGTGGGCGCCCAGAAGAGCGCCATCACGCTCGCCACGACAAACGACGCGGCGGCAGCGATGCCGAGCCATGGACGGATGCGCGGCAACGTATTTCCGCGCGGGATGGTGGTCTCTGTCACTCGATTGCCGCTGGAACGATGGTAAGGCCGATGACGGTGTACACAACCGCGAACGCGAACAGCAGGCCGGCCCACGACAGAGCGCCGACGGCATCGCCGCTCAGCGCCGCGCTCGTGCCCCGTGTCGCGGCGACGAGCTGCGGCACGAGAACAGGCAGCGCGAGGATCGGCACGAGCGCGGCCCGCGCGCGAAGACGCAACGCGAGGACGACATCCACGACAACGATCGGTGGAAGCGCGAGGACGCCGAGCAGAACGACCACGATGAGGTGAAGCGGCAGCGCGACGGGAAGGTCGAGGAGCACGAGCGAGAGCAGACCGCCGATCGCGGCAACCAGCAACAGCACGATCGTGAGCGAGAGGACCTTTCCGCCGAAGAGCGCGTCGCGGCCGCCGGGCAGGGCGACGAGGCCTTCCAGCGCGTCGTCTTCGAGCTCGCGATCGAAGGACCGCATCGTCGCGAGGATCGTCGCGAACGCGAGCGCCAGCCAGAACAGGGCCGACGCGACATCGGCGTCCCGCGCGATCTGTGGTCCGACGACGAGGCTCTCGAGGAGCACGAGGACCGCGATGAAAGTGACCGCGGCGACGACGCCGTCAGGTTGCCGTCGTTCGGCACGCAGCTCACGAGTCGCGACAAGCGCGACGCGATCGATCACGAAGCCGTCGCGGCGCCGTTGTCGACGGCGATCTGAGCGCGCGCGAGCTCGTCCAGCTCGCGGTGCGCGTGTGTCGCGACGACGATCGCCCGTCCGTCATCGCGGGCCCGGGTGATCGCCTGCCGAAGTCGGGTAACACCCGCGTCATCCAGATCGGCGAAGGGTTCGTCGAGGAGGAGCAGCGGGACGCGCTCCGTTTCGACGCGCGCAAGGGCCGCTCGCCGGCGCTCCCCCGCGGAGAGACGCTCGACTGGACGATCCATGTCCTCGCCGACCCCCCACGCGCGCAGCGCGCCGTCGATGCCGCGCGTGTCGCCGCCGCGGAAGCGAACAAAGAACTCGAGGTTTTCGCGGGCCGTGAGCCCGCGCAGCAGCATCGGACGATGGCCGATGTAAAGGACGCCGTCGGCGACGCGACGATCGCCGCGCGCGAGCGGCACGAGGCCGGCCAGGACACGAAGGAGCGTCGTCTTGCCAGACCCGTTCGGCCCGCGCACCAGCGTGAGGCCAGGGTCGATCGCGACGCTCACCGCGCGGAGGATCACGCGATCGTCGAGGACGACCGTGGCATCGTGGAGCGATGCGGCCGACTGCACTGTTCGCATGATGGGACGCGTTGTCCTGGCATGCATCGCGCTCGCGCTGGTGTTCGTGTCGTGCGCGCCCGAACCTCCCGCGACCGAGCCGGTCGCGCGGGGCCGTCAGCTGTACCACTCGCTGGGATGCGCGAACTGCCACGAGCCGAACCTCTTCGGGCAGCGTCTTGGGCCGCCACTCGACCACATCGGAACGGTCGCCGCGACGCGGCGCTCGGGCCTGTCCGCCCCGGACTACATCCGGCAATCGATCATCGACCCAGGGGCGTTCGTCGTACCGGGGTACCAGGACTCGATGCCGCGAGATTTAGGCCGAGACCTCTCGCCTACCGACCTTGACGCCCTGGTCGCCTACCTTCTGTCTCTCAAGTGAAACCCGCACCTAACACCCTCCCAACCGACCCCGTTAGCCCCGGTAGAGCGGAGGACGAGGACCGAAACCTCGCCCTACGCGCCGGAAAGGGGGACGCGGCCGCCTTCGGAGCGCTCTACGACCGCTACGTCGAGGCCGTGTACCGATACGTGTTCTACCGAGTGAGGAACGACGCGGATGCCGAGGATCTCGTGAGCGACGTGTTCATGCGCGCGCTCCGGGCCATCCCGCGCTACGAGCCGCGGGTGGCTTTCCTCGCGTGGCTCTACCGCATCGCGCGGAACGCCGTGATCGACCGTGCGCGCCGCTCCCGCACGCAGATCTCGTTCGAGGATGCGCTGGCGCACCCCGGCGTCGACCAGGTCGTGGAGCCGGACGCGTCAATCCTCGCGCTCTCCGACAAGGTGGCGGTGCGTGGAGCGCTCGCGAAGCTCACGCCGCTCCAGCAAGAAGTCATCGTCCTCCGCTTCGTCGAGGGATACAGCACTCATGAGATCGCGGACCTCGTCGGCAAGCGCGAAGGCACGGTGCGTGGGATCCAGTTCCGCGCGCTCGAGGCGCTCCGCGCGCTGATCCCGTCGCGCGAGGCCCTGGCATGAACGAGCGACGCCCGCCGGTCCTCGAGCGGCCGGTCATGCGGGAGCAGTTCCGCAAAGAGCTCCGCGGGCGGCTGATGTCCGAAGCCGCTGTCGTCCTTGCGCCGCGACCGAGCTGGTTCTCGTTCCCGGCGATCCTTCGCCCGGCGTTCGCTGCTGCCGCCATCCTCGTGCTCGTGCTGGCCGGCGCCACAAGCGCAGCCGCGTCGAGCCTTCCCGGGGATGCGCTCTACGTGGTGAAGCGCACGAGCGAGGATGTGCAGGTCGCGCTCACCTTCGACGGGGTCGCTCGCATGGAGCTGCTGGCGCGACTCGCCGATCGTCGCCTCGACGAGCTGGCCGAGATCGCCAAGCAGCGTCCGTCGTCGGCGCCGACCGCGACCCAGGAGTACGCCGACGCGGTCGAGCGCTTCGCGAACGCACTCGACGACGTGCGCAACGCCGACAGCGAAGACAAGCGGAACGCCGCCCAGGCCCTCGCCGAGGCGGCCCAAGAAAAGCACAAGGCGGTGCTCGACGCCGTCAAGGGCCAGCTACCCGAGGTCGATCAGAGCGAGGTCCAGAAAGTGATCGACCGGGAGCAGGAGCGCACCTTGCCAGACGAAAACCACGGCCGCGGCGGGCAAGGCGGAACCGGCGGCGGACGGCCGTCGAACCTCCCACCGAAGCCAACACCCAAGAGATAGCCCTGGCACGGCCGGTGCATGGATGCCCGGATATGTGCCGTTGCACGCTCCGCACGAGCGAGCGGATCTTCCTTCGAGTTCTCGCCCTTCTCGTCGTGGTGTGAAGCGCGTCCTCGTCGCCGACGACGACTCCGACATTTCGGCGTTGATCAAGGCGATGCTTGAGGAGCGTCTCCCTGTCACTGTCGATCACGTCACGAACGGAGCGCTCGTTCTCGACCAGATCACCGCAACTCGTCCCGATCTCCTGATCCTGGATGTCTCGATGCCCGGTCTCAATGGGATCGACGTGTTCGATCTTCTGAGGGGCAGCGCCCCGTCAGTGGACGTTCCAGTGCTCTTCCTCACTGCGGTGCCCGAGCGTGCTGAGCAGGCGTTCGCGCGATTCGGGATCAGCGACGTGATGGCGAAGCCGTTCGAAGGTGATGCTCTCGTACGCCGCGTCGAGGATCTCCTCGCGCGCGCCGCGAAGGTCGCCTAGCACCGCGCTCGCGCCCGCCACCCGCTCTGCGCCGAAGCGCTAGCCGGCGCTCTCTTCGGTTTCGGTCTGAAGTGGTGCGAGTCGGGGCCAGCGGCGGCGGACCGCCGCGGCGATCCCCTCAGCGTCGAGACCGTAATGCTTGCGCCACAGCTTCTGCGCGCCGTGGTCGACATGCTCGTCTGGGATTCCCAGGATTTCGAGATCGACTCTGGCTCCACGCTCCGCGAGAAGTTCACCGACCGCGGACCCGAACCCGCCAGCGATCACGTGCTCTTCGACAGTTACGAAGCGAGGGATCCGCGCGGCCAGCGAGAGGATCCGCTCTTCATCGAGCGGCTTCGCGAAGCGCGCATTGACGACCGTGGCTTCGAGACCGTCGCGCGCTAGGATCTCCGCGGCCTCGAGCGCGGCGGCAACGGGATGGCCGTACGCGAGGATCGCGACGCCGTCGCCTTCGCGGAGCGTCTCTGACACCCCGATCGGGATCTCGGCAAGCGGCGCGTCGAGCGCCACGCCGACGCCGGTGCCGCGCGGAAAGCGCAGTCCGATTGGCCCGCGCTTTGCGGCGGCGTGCCGGTACGCCGTCCAGACCATCTGGCGCAGCTCGGCCTCGTCTTTCGGCGCCATGAGCGTCATCCCCGGGAGGATGCGTAGGTATGCGATGTCGTACAGACCCTGGTGGGTCCTCCCGTCGTCGCCGACGATCCCGCCACGGTCCATCGCGAACACCACTGAAAGGTCCTGCACCGCGACGTCGTGGACGACCTGGTCGAAGCCGCGCTGCAGGAACGTCGAATACACCGCGACGATCGGAACGATCCCCTGCGTCGCGAGCCCGGCGGCGAACGTCACGGCGTGCTGCTCGCAGATGCCGACGTCGAAGAGGCGCTCGGGAAATTCTCTGAAGAGTGGGAGCAGGCCCGTGCCGCCCGGCATTGCGGCGGTGATCGCGACCGCGCGCTCGTCCGCTTTCAAGACCTCGCGAACGGAGTCGGCGAAGACCGCCGTGTACTGCGGGGCCGTCGCTTTGGCGGAGCCGGTGGCCGAGACACCGTGCCACTTCACGTTGTCGTCCTCGGCCGGTCCGTAGCCGTGCCCCTTCTGCGTCTGCACGTGGACGAAGACGGGGCCCTCGGCGAAATCGCGAGCCTTCTCGAGGACTCCCTCGACCGCGAAGAGATCGTGGCCGTCGACGGGACCGAAGTACGTGAAGCCGAACTGCTCGAAGAGGATGTTCGGAATGAAAAGCGCCTTCAGGCTGGTGAAAATTCTGCGGCGCGCTTCCTCCGCCAGCTCCCCGCCGGGCATGTGCTCCAGGACCTGGCGGCCGATGTGCTTCGCACCCCGATACGGCTGGGCGGTGCGCAGCGCTTCGAGCATGCGCGAGACGGCGCCGACGTTCGGCGCGATGCTCATCCCGTTGTCATTCAGCACGACGATCACCCGCGTGCGCATGTGGCCGATGCTGTTCATCGCCTCGAAGGCCATGCCCGCCGTGAGCGCGCCGTCGCCAATGATCGCGACGACGTGGTTGTCGTCGCCCTTCAGGTCGCGGGCGACAGCCATACCCTGCGCGGCGGAGATCGAGGTCCCAGCGTGCCCCGCTCCAAACTGATCGTGCTCCGACTCCGATCGCGCGAGGAAGCCTGAGATCCCGCCGAACTGGCGAAGAGTGTCGAACCGTCCGCGTCGGCCGGTCAGCATCTTGTGCACGTACGCTTGATGCCCCGTGTCCCACACGAGCTTGTCGCGCGGGGAGTCGAACACTCGGTGAAGCGCGACCGTGAGCTCGACCGTGCCTAGGCTCGATGAGATATGGCCGCCGGTCTTCTGCACGCTGTCGACGGTGAACTCCCGGATCTCGCGGCACAGCGCGAGTAATTCCTCGCGATGGAGCAGCCGAAGGTCGCGGGGTTGCTGTATGCGGTCGAGCACACCCACGTCGCGATACTAGCCGCGATGTTCGATCTCTCTAAGCGCGCCGTAGTACTTACGGGCGCGACCGGAAATGTCGGGCCCGCCGTACTCCGTGCGTACCTCGAGCTGGGCGCCCACGTGGCGATACCGGTCCGAGAGGAGGCCAAGGGCGCCGCCCTGCGGGACTCGCTTGGTGACCTGGCCGGTACGGCAGAAGATCCGCGGATCCTCATGCGCGCCAGCGATCCAGGCGACGCCGCGGCGATGGAGGGCTTTGTCGAAGAGGTCCTTCGCACGTGGGGCCGTCTAGACGTCGTCGCGAATCTCATCGGGGGATACGCCGCGTCGGACGCGGCCACCGGCGACCTCGCCGCCTACCGTCGCTACTGGGATCAGAAGGTGGCGACGATCGTGACTGCGACGACGGGGTGCCTGCGGCCGATGCGTGCGCGTGGCTACGGCCGCGTCGTGAACGTCGCCTCCACGGCCGCTCTCGAGGGAGAGAAGGGCGCCGCCGGCTACGCGATGGCGAACGCAGCGCTGCTTCGCTGGACGGAGTCGCTCGCCGAAGAAGTGAAACGCGAGGGGATCACTGCGAACTGCGTGCTGCCGCGCATCATCGACACGCCTGAAAACCGAGCCGCTATGCCCAAAGCCGATCCATCGCGATGGGCGACCGCGGTCGAGATCGCCGCGCTCGTCGTGTTCTTGTCTACGGACGAAGCGAGCGGGATTACTGGCACGGCGACACCGATAGTGGCTCGAACGTGATTCACAAGCGGCCGTGCGGGTGGCACGGGGGGCGGGTGAGCAGCGTCGGGGTCTTCTGAGCGAGCGGCCCCTAGACGGCGGTCCATAGCGATCCCACCGGGGCCGAGCGAAGAGGACCCCGGCGCTGCTCACCGCAAGCCGCTACGCCCTCAAGGCCCCTGCCCGCACGGCACGGGACGGGAGCGCGTCTAGACTCCGTCGCCGGTGTCGCTGTTTGTTCTTGTGAAGTTTCTCCACGTTCTGCTTGCAATCATTGCGGTCGGATTCAACGCGACGTACGGCGTGTGGCTCGCGCGGGTTGCCCGCGAGCCGGTGCCCACGCAGTCCTTCGTGCTTCATGGCATCAAGCGACTCGACGACTGGTTTGCCAATCCCGCCTACGTGCTGCTCGCCGTGACTGGGGTGACGATGGTGTTCGTCGGCGAGCTGAGATTCACGACGTTCTGGATCGCCGGCGGGATCGTGCTCTGGGCGATCGCGGTCGCGCTCGGCTTCTTCGTGTACACGCCGATGCTTCGTAACCAAATTCACGCGCTCGAGACGGCCGGACCCGAGAGCGAAGACTACAGGCGCTACTCCGCGAACGCGCGCTTCCTCGGCATCCTGCTCGCCCTGATCGTTGTCGTGATCGTTTTTCTCATGGTGACGAAGCCAGCGCTGTCGTAGCCAGCGCCCGGGCCCACTCCGCGTATGCCTCCGCGGACGGATGCAACCCATCCGGCGCGATCATCCTTTTCCGCGCTTGCTCTCGCATGAGTGGGAACAGATCGATCCACGACCCGCCGGCGCGCTCGGCCTCCTCGCGCGCGATCGCGTTAAAGCGCTGGATCGCGCGGGCGATGACACTCCCGTCGCCGAAGCCGGATCCCGCCGGCGACGATGACCAGTCAGGCTGTGGCAAGGCGACCACACGCGCGTCGGGTGCGTCGCTGCGAATGCGTTCGTGTATTGAGCGGAGCTGGCGGCGATACCGATCGCCGCTGTCGCCACGGACGACGTCGTTCGCGCCGATGAGCACGGTGATGAGCGTCGGACCGAACGATGCGACGAGCGGCAGCTCATCGCGGATCAGGTCGTCTGTCGTGTACCCGTTCACGGCAGGGTTCTCGAGAACGACCTTCAGGCCTCGCTCCGTCCAGAGCTGCGTGAGGACGGCCGGAAAAGAGCGATCAGGCGTGGTGCCGGTGCCGATGGTGAACGAATCACCAAGCGCGAGGAATCTTTTGGGAATGATCAATTGTTCTAGTCTGGGAGAGCCCTGTGAAGAATCCCTCTGACATGACCGATCTCGACCTCATCATCATCGGCGGCGGACCCGCCGGCCTCACTGCGGGGCTGTACGCGGCGCGCGCCGACATGAAGGTTCTCCTTCTCGACTCGAAGGGAACCGGAGGCGAGATCCTCAACACCGACCTGATCGAGGACTATCCCGGCTTCGAGTCGGTCACCGGCGCGGACCTCGCCCAGAAGATGGCCGACCACGCGATCAAATTCGGTCTCAAGATCGAGACTCACAAGCCGGTGAAAGGCGTTCGCTCCGAGGGCGATCGCAAGATCGTGACCCTCGAGGATGGGACCGAGCTGTCGGCGTATGCCGTGATCGTCACCGTCGGCGGCGAGCCGACGAAGCTTGGGATCGTCGGCGAGGAGGAGTACCACGGCCGCGGCGTCTCGTACTGCGCGGTCTGCGACGGTGCGTTCTTCAAGGGGGCGGATCTCGCGGTCATCGGCGGCGGCGACTCGGCGTTCCAGGAGGGCCTGTTCCTCACCCGTTTCGCAAAGAAGCTCTACGTCGTGCATCGCCGCAATGAGTTTCGCGCGCAGGCGATCCTCCAGGACCGCCTTCTGGGGATGGAGAAGGTCGAGCCGATCACGCCGGCCGAGGTCAAGGAAATCGGTGGCAACGGTGACGTGAAGTGGATCGATATCGACCGCGACGGCAAGACCGAGCGGGTCAAGGTCGAAGGTGTGTTCGTGTTCATCGGGTTCAAACCGGTGGGCCGGTATCTCTTCAAGGAGCACATCGAGCACGACAAGAACGGCTACCTCATCACCGACCAGTACATGCGCACGAGCATCCCGGGTGTGTACGCGGCCGGCGACACCCGCGCGCAGCTCGCGAAGCAGATCACCACCGCCGTCGGCGATGCCACGACCGCGGTGCTCCATGCGGAGCGATACATCGAAGAGCTGAAGGACCTGGAGCGCGCGTTCCCCTCCGAGCCCCGGGACGTGGTCGCGCAAACGGCGAGCAAGGCCGAGCTCCAGGTGTACGCGCCCGGCGACATCGTGCTCAAAGAAGGCGAGGCGGCGGACCGCTTCTACATGATCATCAAAGGTGAGGCCGAGGCCACGCAGCGCGGACCCGATGGGTCACAGGTCGTCATCAATCGGTTCGGACCCGGCGATTATTTCGGCGAGGTCGGACTCCTGAACGATGCGCCGCGACTCGCGACGGTTCGCGCGAAGACGTCGCTCGAGGTGATGGCACTCGATCGCGACACCTTCGCCCGGCTCATGAAGAGCTCGCAGGCCACCGAGGACGAGGTCAGACGGGTCGCGGCCGGGCGGACGCGGGCGGCGAGCCCGAGTTAGGCGCGGTCGCCAGGCGTTTGACGTACTCGACGATCACGTTGAGGTCGAACGGTTTCTTCACATAGGTCGCGATTCCGCGCCGCCGGAACTCGCTCATGTCATCGCTCGCAGTGGCGGTCTCGAACAACACCGGGATCCGGCTGGTGCGCGGATCCTTCTTCAGGCGGTCGTAGAGCTCGAACCCCGACATCCCTGGCAGCCGAACGTCGACCACCATCACGTCGGCCGTGACGTGTTTTGTTGCCTCGAGCGCCGCCGCCGGCCCCGGGACGTGAATGGCGCAGTAGCCGGGCTCATCGGAGATCGCCTCGGCGATGAGCTCGCCGATCGCTGGCTCATCCTCAACGACGATGACGACCTTACGAGCCCCTGTCTGTGCCTGCCCCTCACTGTTCTTCACCGAGCCTCCAGCTCACAGGCGAGCAGCGCTGATGCCCCATTGCGAATCGTCATCGATCTGTTGTCGCGCTGATGCCCCTTCGCCGCGTTCACACGAGGCGGCCTATCGCTATCCGTTCCGATGCCGCGCACCCTTGTCGTATGCGACGCGACGTCGAGCTTGGGCGCGCGAGCTTCATCGATGTGCTCGATCGAGTGCTCGACAAAGGGATCATCATCGACGGCTGGGGCCGCGTGGCCGTTGCCGGCATCGATCTCATCGGCATCGATGCCTGGGTGGTCGTCGCTTCGATCCAGACCTATTTGCAGTACGCGGACTCGCTCGGCTTGAGCCCTCGCGTTCCCACGAGCGTCGAGACCGGCGCGAGCTCCTTCTAGCGCCCGCTCATTTCGCCGCGGCATCGGTGGCCGGGGTGAGATATCGCTCCGCGCGTCCCAGCGGACTCGCGACTCGAAAGATGAACGCGATCACGAATGTGGCGACGCCGATGATCGCGTAGATGAGGCGGACGTCGCCGGTGCGCTCGATGAGGATGCCCCCAGCGAGCGCGCCGATTGGGTTTGCCGACCATGCCAGCACCATCGCGATGCTGATCACGCGACCCAGCATGTGGTTCGGGACGATCGCTTGCCTCAGTGACCCGGTGTTGATGTTGAAGAGGATTCCGAGGCCCGAGCTCAGCGCCCACAGGACGACGGCGACGGGGAGCGAGGTCGTGTACGCGAGTCCGACGGTGAGGAGGCCGGACAGCATGAGCGCCCCCAGGGCAACGTTGCCGAAGGACCATCGCTTCCGCAGCGGACCTGCCGCGAGTGACAGCACCACCACGCCGGCCCCTCCGGCCGCGAAGAGAAGGCCGACCTCGCTGTCCTCCGCGCGCAGTGCCTGCTTCGCGAACAGCACGAGCTCGGCGAAGACGGTCGCGCCGACCATGTTGATGAGGGCCATCATCAGCGAAATGTTCCGCAGGACAGGGTGGGAGAGGACGTAGCGCAATCCCTCGACGATGTCCTGACGGATGCTCGTGGCGCGTTTGGTGATCGGCGCGTTGAAGGCGCGGGCGATCACCGAAAGCATCGCGGCCGATACGACGAACGACGCGGCGTCGAGCAGCAGGATGGTCTCGACGGAGGTGAAGACGAGCAGCGCTCCCGCGGCGAGGGGACCGAGGACCGCGGCGGCCGCGAAGCTGGCCTGGATCCGGCCGTTTGCGGTGACCAGCTCCTTCGAGTCGACGAGGCTCGGGATCGCCCCGAACTCGGCGGCCGCGAAGAAGATCGACAGTGTCGACGACACGAATGCGACCGCGTAGAGCCACCAAAGCGACAGAATCCCTGCGCTGTATGCGAGGGGAACGGACGCGATCGTCGCCGCCGCTAAGAGGTCGACGACGATCATGAGCCGCTTGCGGTCGGTGCGATCGGTCCACGCGCCGATGGCAAGGCCGAAGAGGAGCTGCGGCGCCGTGTAGATCGCGAGCGTTGCGCCAAGTGCGAGCGCCGAGCCGGTGAGCTTGTACACGATCAGAGGCAGCGCGAACTGCGTGACGGAATTGCCGAAGTTCGAGATGGTCTCGCCGGTCCAGTACTTCCAAAAGTCGCGGTTCAGTCGGCGGCCTCTCCCGTCGCGGCCTTCTTCGGTCCCTGAGCGCCACCACGCCGGCCGCGCCCGCCGCGCCGTCCGCGGCGCGTCCGCTTGCGCGGGACCGCTGTCGCCGGATCGCTGGACACGCCGACTGCGCTTGCGGCGGTCGGACTTGGTAGCGCCGGTGCCTCACCGGCCGGTAGCGCGGCTGGCATCGTGGCCGGCAGCGCAGCCACTGTGGGTCGGACCTCGCCGTTCAGCCGATCGAACTCGCCGAGGACCGTGCGCACCTCTTCATGCGCCTGATCGATGACGAACCCAGCCTTCTTCCCATGCTCCTCCGGGCGCATGACGCCTCGTTCGACCGCGCGTCGCATCGTCGACTCGAGCGCGTCACCCTCGACCCGCGACAAGAGCTCGGCGAAGAGGGCCTGGTTGACCCAGTCGATGCGCTCGCCCTTGGCGCGCGTCGATGCGACGAAGTTGAAGAGATGAACGATGGATGCAGCGGGCTGACGTGCGTACACGACGAGCGGGTGGCCTTCGGCGAGCCAGCACATCGTGATCTGCCGGCCTTCGCGTTCGACCTGCTCGGTCTGGATCGCGCCGCGCTCCTCGGCGATGTTAAAGAGGGTCTCGAGAAGGAGGCGCCGCTGCGAGCGTCCGCGGGCGAGACCACCGGGCTGATCGGCGCGCGACAACGGATCGAGGACGGCCTCGACCGCCGGGATGCGCCGGGTGTCCTTGCTCGTCACCGTGTCGATGCGGCGCAGCACCCGCACCAGGTGGAAGATCGTCTCGGCGACGAGGGGTGACGACATGTTCGGTGCGAGCATCTGCTTGGCCTTCGCGCGGGCGCGGCCCTCGAGCTTCGCGACGACCGTCCGCTGTTCGATGCCGGCGTCGATGCGCTGCTCGAGGACGCTCGATGCTTCCTTCTGCGAGAGGGGCACCACGCTCGTGACGAAGTCGCCGCGCGCCATGGCGCGGGCATGGAGCGCTACGAGCTGGTCTAGCAGGAGCACGGCGAGACGCCGCTGCTCCTTGTCGGACTCAGGAGACGCTGTCGGCACGACGGCAGGAACGTGTGGCTCTGTTCTTACCCGCGCGGGGAGACGACCCCGTCGCTGTGGGGTCCGCCGCGCCAGCTCCGCGGTCGGTTGCGGCTTGTCCACCTGGGTGTCGTCGGCTCGCAGCGCCGCGCGGGTCCAGCGCGCCTGCGGAATGAGATCTTCAAGCAGGAAGACGTCGTCGCGGAGGTATGGCGAGTCGCGGAGCTCGTTGGCGAGCGACTTGTCGCCGGCGATCAGGTAGACATGTTTGTCCTCGTCCTTGATCGCCTTGCAGAGAGCGTTCAGGTCGCGGTCGCCTGAGACGATGAACCAGTAGTCGATGTCCTGGCGTTCCTTGTAGAGGAGCTTCAGCGCTCGGGTGATCAAGACCGCGTCAGACCGGCCCTTGAGCAGCCGGCCGCTCATGCGCTGCGCGACGGCGATGGGTTCCATCCCCGTGAACTCGAGCGCCATCAGGAGCGTCTCGTCCTGGGTCGCGACCTCCTGACCGAAGATCGCGAGCTTTACCCGGACGGGTCCGAACTCGGCGGCTTTTTGCAGGATCGCCTGCAGGATCGAGAGTGTTGACGGCAGCGGGCCCGTCGTGTGCTGGCGAAGTGTGTAGTAGACGTTCTCCCAGTCGATTAGGAGGGCAACGTCAGGCAATGGCTTTCTCCGTATGGGCTTCGCACGCCGCCTGACTCGTCCGCGGATCGCGGAATTCCACCGCGGTCTCGCGCTTTTGCTCTCCCTCGTCCGCTACCCCGAAATTCGAGGCTCGGCCGTGAGCGCGTCCATCACGAACGCTTCAGTCGTCGCGCGCGCCGTTTCGTTCAACTGTAGCGTCTAATGCGCGCCGTGACCATCACCCCTTCGGCATTGACCCATCTCGTTGAGGTCGCGTCTTCGCGAGGCGCAACGTACGCCGACGCGCGCACGGTCGAGCGCGAGCACGAGGCCGTCAGCGTCAAGGATGGCGCGGTCGAGTCCGTCACGCGCACCGCCGATCGCGGCCTTGGCTTTCGAGTGATCCACAAAGGCGCGTGGGGATTCGCGGCGACGGACCGCGCGGACGACGCCGCCCTACGCGGTCTCGTCGACGAGGCCTTCCGCCGCGCCGAAGCGTCCGCATCCGTGCAGCGGCGCACCGTGACGCTCGCGCCGATCGATCCGCAGCGCGGCGAGTACCGCACGCAGTTCGCGCGCGACCCGTTCGCGGTACCGCTCGCCGAGCGCATCGACCATCTCCGCGCCGTCGACGCTGCCTCGGTCGGTCCGAACATCAAGACGCGCCGTTCATCCATCGCGGCGTATCGCACGCGCAAGCATCTCGTCACGAGCGAAGGCACCGACGTATCGCAGGAGATCGTCGAAGCCGGCGCCGGGCTCTCGGTCCTGGCGGTGAAAGCCGGGCGCAAGCCCGCCCCGCGATACGACTCGCGCCTCGTCCGGCAGGCGGGCTGGGAGTACGTCGAGCACCTTGACCTCGTCGCGCGCGCGAGACGCTACCGCGATGACGCGGAGGCGACGCTCGACGCTCCGCTCGCGACGGAAAAGCCGACGACGCTGGTCTTTGCGCCAGAGTTCCTCGCGCTCCTCGTCCACGAGTCCTGCGGACATCCGACCGAGGCGGATCGGCTCCTCGAACATGAGGTCGCGTTCGCCGGAACGACCTTCATGTGGCCTGAAGACCGTGGAAAGCTGCGCTACGGATCGCCGCACGTCTCGATGACCGCGGACGCGACGGTCCCTGGCGGTATGGGCACGTTCGGGTGGGATGACGACGGCGTCCCGGCGATGCGAACGAAGCTGATCGACAAAGGCACGTTCGTCGGATATCTGACGTCGCGTGAGACCGCAGGTGCGCTGGGCGTGCCGGTCGCGATCGGCTCGGCCAGGGCGGAGGGCTGGCAGCACTTTCCGATCGTGCGAATGGTGAACGTGAGTCTCGATCCCGGGACAACCCCCTATGCCGATCTTCTTCGCGGCGTCGACTCGGGCCTCCTGATGGAAGCGCCGGCCTCCTACTCCCTTGACGACAAACGCCAGAACTTCCACTTCTCCACTCAATCTGCGCGCGTCATTCGCGATGGCCAGCTCGACGGCTACCTGCGCGGAGTCGCGTTCCAGTCGCTCACCCCGGATTTCTGGGGCCGCTGCGATCTCGTCGCGGACGACTGGGAGCTTCACGGATTCCTCTCGTGCGCGAAGGGCGAGCCTCTGCAGCTGATGCGTGTCGGTCACGGCGCGGCCCACGCGCGCTTCCGCGACGTTCCCATCGAGGTCCGCGAGTGACGCTCCTTGGCGCGGATCGACTGCTGGCGCCACTCCGCCAAGCGCTGCGCGACGTGCCTGCGGACGAAGCCGACATCCATGTGCACCGGCGCCGCGCCGCGATCACGCGGTACTCGCACAGCTCGATCCACCAGAACGCGCTCTCCGACGAGACCCACGCCACGGTCCGGGCGATCGTCGGCAGAGCGGTTGGCATCGTCACGACGAACTCGCTTGAGGCATCGGATCTGCGCCGCGCGCTCGGCGACGCGGCGTCTCTTGCGAACGCGAGCCGCCCGGACGACGAGTGGCCGGGCGTGGCCGATCCCGAGCCCATCCCGGCGTTCTCGGCCTACCACGAGGAGACCGCCGCCACGACCGCCGAGGCGCAGGCGAAGTGGATCGGAGCCGTGTGCGCCGCCGTCCCGATGGGGATGCGCGCTGCCGGCACGGCGCAGGTCGAGGTGACCGAGGACGCGGTCGCGACTACCCGCGGCGTCTCGGCCTACGCGCCGACGACGATGGCGTACCTCCGCGCGCTCGTTCTGAGCGAGACGTACGTCGGCTCGGGGTATGCCGAAGATCTGTCGATGCGCGTCGACGGGCTCCACCCCGACGCGATCGCGGCACGGGCCGCCGAGAAATGCGCGCTCGATCGCGATCGAGTGCAGCTCGCGCCCGGCGATTACGAGGCGGTGTTCGAAGAGCTCGCGGTCGCCGAGGTTCTCCGCATCCTGTCGCTGACCGGTCTGGGTGGCCAGGCGGTGCGGGAAGGCCGCTCGTTCATGACCGGCCGTATCGGTGAACGTGTCACCGGCGAGAGTTTCACCCTCCTCGATCACGCCATGGACGCGCGGACCATCGCCGTGCCCTTCGACGTCGAGGGGACGCCCAAGCAGAAGGTCACACTCGTCGAGCGAGGCGTCGCGCGTGGGCCGGTCTACGACCGCACGTCGGCGAAGGCGATGGGGACTCGGTCCACCGGTCACGCGGCCGACCCGTCGCGCTATGCCGCGGGTGGCCACGCCGGGCACCTGGCGATGGCCGGCGGCCCGGCGACGCGCGAGCAGCTGATCGCGTCGGTCCAGCGCGGCGTCCTGATCACACGCTTCCACTACACGAACACGCCCGACCCGCGCGCCGCCACGATGACGGGCACGACCCGCGACGGCACGTTTCTGATCGAGGACGGCAAGATCACGCGAGCGCTCGCGAACGTCCGCTACACGATGAGCGCGCTGGATCTGTTCGCGGGGATCGACCTGCTCGGGCCGCAGCGCCTCGCGCGGGATTGGTGGAGCTCAAACGGCATGGGTTCGATCCTGTGTCTCGTGCCGCCGATCAAAGTGCGTCGCGCGACCATCACGGGCTCCAGCCCGCTCTAGGGGACGTATCGGCTTAGCTTGCCGTCCCAGCCGCGAGCGCCTGGAGATAGCGGACGATCTCCCACCGCTCCGTTTCGGTCAGCTTCGGCTTGCCGGTGTCGGGATCGACGGCGCCCCACGCCGGCATGGCTGTGAACGGAATGCCGTTGTCGATCCAGTATTCGAGCTCGCCCGGCGCGTGCTGCGGTACGTGAACTTGAAGGTTGAACGGTCTCGGGTTGAGTGTCAGCGCGGCCGGGCCATCGCCGAGGCCCTTTGGCCCGTGACACACCGCGCAGTTCGCCTGATAGAGAGCCCGGCCCGCCGCGACGGTGGCGGGATTGTCCGGCGTAGGGTTCTGCGCGAAGCGCGCGGTGAGCGGCACCGGTGGCGTCGGGATGTTCGGCGCGATGGTGTACGCGATGCCGAGAGAGACAACGATCAGCGCGCCGAGAAATCCAGTGCTCTGCGCGAACCGCTGCCACTCGCCGCCGCGGCGCCACCGGACCAGCGCGAAGAGGCCGAAGACCGCGGCGCCAACGGCGAGAGCGATCGCGATCTGCTCGAGACCTTGGCGCGAGATGGGAAAGGTCATTTCTTCGTGCCGGCCTCAGGGGTACGGGCCCCTGATGGGGTGGGGGCGGACTTGGCTTTCTTTTTTTTCTTCCGGGTCGACCACCACCAGAGCCCGATGAAGAGGACGAGCGGCACCCCGAGCTCGAGGATCTCGTCGAGCCAGGTGCCGGTCGCGCCATGCGCGGATACCGACGCGAAGATCATCGGGATACGACGAGGCTATACGTACCGGTGCCTTCGTTGCCGACCGCGAGCGTGACCTTCCAGGTGCCCGGATCGAGCCCGGCGATGTCGAACTTGTACCGGCCCGGACCGAACGTCGCGGGGTCTTCGACCGCGTCGAGCGGCGACTGCGCCGACGGCCCAGAGAATGTCGCGTGCAGCTTCTTCCCGATGACCGGGTTGCCGTCCGCGCCGCCCACCACGACAGCGAACAGGGTCAGCGGCGCACCGGCCTGCGCTGCGGCAGGGTCGGTGAAGACGATGACCGTATAGGGGCCGATCGTGAGAGGCGGTGCGGCGGTCGAGCCGCCTCCGCCGGGCGCGCTGACTGGAACGGTGAAGACCGTGCTCACGTCCTCTTTCGCTGCGAGCCGAACGATCGTCTGGACATGCCAGGTCCCGTACATGGCGGTGGGGCTGCCTTCGGCGACGTACTCGCCCGCCGCGCGCTCGGTCGCGACGAGCTCCTGCTGACCCATGTCGTGCTCGACCATGGTGAACCGGAAAGCGACCTTCTCCGCGCCGGTGACCGGCGCCAGTCCCTGATGGACGCGCAGCACGTACGTGTTTCGGCCGGCGCCGCCACTCGCGACGAGCATCTCGAGCCGCAGACCGGACACGTGCTGCGTCGAGTCGTACGCCGACGCCGACGGTTGCGCCGGCGGCGCGAGCGCGGTGAGCACAGAGGCGGCGACGATGATCACGATGAAGATCCCGGTCTCGGCCATCGTGTCGCGGATCAGGGCGGTGCGCGCGCGAATCCCGGCCCGCAGTCGTGGACCCCAGCGCAGCAGGTTGAGCGCCCCGATCGCGAGCGCCACCAGGACGAGGACGATCTTCACCGCCAGCGCGACGCCGTAGGGGGTCTCGTACAGATCGTTGATGAGCACGAGCCGGTTGAAGGCCTGCAGCACCCCGGCCGTGATGAGCAGCGCCGTCGCGATCATCGCGGTCACCGAGAAACGCCAGACCGTGGCGCCGAGGGCTCTTGCGTCTTCGGCCGTGTCGTCATGGCCGGCAAGGAGCACGCACCAGAGCAGCGCGACGACACCTCCAGTCCACACCGAGGCCGAGAGCACGTGGACGAAGTCGAGCGCCATAATCTCCAGGCTCCCGAGCGCGGTCGCGTGCGAGACGAGCGTCGCGGTCATCGCGGCGGCGATCCCCGCCGCGAGCGCGATCATCCGTCGCGGCCTGACGGTCGCGAGCGGACCGATCGTCATGACGCCGCCGCCCGCGATCGCGGCGACCGGTCGCATCATCGCGAGACGCGGCGTGATCGAGACCGCCGCGAGGACCAGGCCCGCGAACGCGCGCACGCCGAGCATGACGCCCAGCCGCGGAGGGAGCTTCGCCCCTTGATCGACGATGAGCGCGAGCGATCCCCCGACGACGAGCACACCAGCGATGCTCAGAAGCCACGACTCTCGACGCGGGTCGATCCCAACAGGCGCAACGAAGAGGACGAAGAACGCAGTACCCAGTCCGAGCGCGATACCGGCGTACGACAGCGCGCGGCCGGCGATCTCGAGAAGGGACGGAGGCGGCGCCGCTTCCGCGACCTGGGGCACCGGCGGGAGCGGACCGTTGCCGATGACGAAGGCGAAGTTGCCTTTCGTCGTGTGGCCGTCTACCGCGCTCGTCGCAGTCCACGCCACCAGATACCCTCCGTCAGGGATCGGATCCACGGAGACACGGAGACCGTTCGGATCGCCCGACAGGGCGACGTCGTGCTTGTCGTGCCGTACGCCATTCGTGTCCAGCACCTCGATGTCGCTGCCTCTTGGATCAGGCGGCTCGCTGAACTGGATCCGGATCTCCGCCGGAGACTTCACCAAACGGGCGTCGGCTGCGGGATTCGAGCGCACGTAGTTCGCGTGCGCCTCCGCGGCGCCGCTCACCAGAACGGCACCGCCGAGGACGCACGCGACGATGACCGCGAGGCGTCGCATCAGCGCCGCCGCATGGCCAGGCCGCCGACGGAGACGAGCAAGGCGAGCGCACCGATGACGATCGCCGCGATCACGAGCGTCTGCATCGAGTCGAGGCGTGCGGAAAGCTCCGCGTTCGCCGCGACCCGATCGGGAAACTGCAGCTGGTCGGTCGAGACCACCCCGTCGAACGTGTTCGGTCCGGACTCGAAGCGCTCATCGACCTTTGTTGAGCCGGCGTCGCCGAAGAGATGAAAGATGTAGTCACCGACCTTCGTGGGTATGAAGGCTCCGGCATAGTGGCCGGGGTTATCCTCGTCGGTCACGAGGTCGAGCGTCAGCTTCTTCGCGCCACCGCCCACGATGACTTCAGCGTGAAGGGTCGACGCAAGGCGCTCGACGGGCTTGGAGCTGTCCGTCTCGGTCACGTCGAGGCTCACGCCGTTCGCCGCGTTCACGTACGCAGGCTCGTTGATCCAGCCGACCACGAACGTATAGGGGCCCACACTGCGATGTTCGTGGCCGAGCGCGACGTTCGAGGTGAAAGCGAAGCTCGACGCGACGATGGCGAATGTCGCCAGCGCCGCGAGCACACGCGACATAGGACCCTCCTAAGTCTTCCTTTTTGGGTCGCGGCGGAGGAGGGTCTAGCTGCGGGGTGGACCGAGTAGGAGGGGCGCGCTCCAGAGCGCGCGAGAGATCAGCGGGATCGGAACCTCGGCCGTCGGCCGCCGGGTCGGCCGCGGGAGCCGCGGCCAGGCGAAGATGAGAAGACCCATCGCGACCGCGGCGAGGCTTGCCGCGAGCGGCGTGGTCATCTGAAGCTTCGCGCCGCGGGCGTAGAGCTGCTGAAGGTGCATCAGGAAGATGGGGAAGCGGTAGGCCGCGAGGACGTGATCGTGGAACGCCGGCGTCCCCGGCGGGTCGATATGCGGCGCCACAACCAGGCCGGCACCCGCGAGGGTCGAGCCGGTCGCCGCGAGCGAAAAGACCGCTATCGCGAGAAGGCGGCGCACCCAATGAAAGGATACGGCTCGCGATTGCGTCCAGACGGTGTCAGGACTAAGGCGCGCACTCGCGGCAGATCCCGACGATCGCAGAGTGGGCCAGGTCGGCGCGGAAGCCCTGCTCGCTCCGCAAGCGCCGTCCGAGCGGCTCGAGCGTGCGGAGCGGGATCTCCTGCTCCGAGCCGCAGCGACGGCACACCAGATGGCCGTGCCGCTCGACGTCGGCGCGATGCCAGCGCGTCACGCGGTCGTCAAGATGCGTGTGCGTCACGTAGCCGAGCTCCTCGAGCGCCTCGAGGTTGCGATAGACGGTCGACGGATCGATCTGCGGATGGCGCGCACGTATCTGGCGCGCGATCTCCTCCGCAGTCGTGTGGTGCCGCGCCCGTTGAAGCGCGTCGAGCACCAGACGACGCTGCACCGTCATGCGCCGTCCCTTTGAGCGGATCTCGTCCGCCACACTCACATCGCGAGAGTGCCGCAATCGCAAGCCTCTTGCAAGAGGTCACTATTGCCACCACTTGCGATAACCTTCGGGGATGGATCTCAGTCTCGTCGTCCTGCTTTTAGGAATGACCGCGCTCGGCTTCCGGCACGGATTCGACTGGGATCACATCGCGGCGATCACCGACATCACGAGCACGACGAGCGCGAGCCACACCGAAGCGAATGTCCCGGCGGGCGCGCCGATGCCTTCTCACGGTCACGAGCGCGACGAGATGAGAGGTCACGAGCACAAGCACGCGGCCGACGGACCCGGCGCCATGCACGTGCTTGCGGAATCCCGCTTCGCCCATGAGGAACGCCATGCCGTCGGACTCGCGACGCTCTACGCGCTCGGCCACGCCTTCGTCGTCCTGGTCCTTGGGATTGCCGCGCTCCTCCTCGGCGCGGTGCTGCCGGACTGGGTCGATCCGATCCTCGAAAAGGTCGTCGGCATAACCCTCGTCCTGCTCGGTATCTGGGTGCTCTTCTCCGTCTACCAGTACCTGCGCGGCAAGGGTGAGTTTCGGCTTCGGAGCCGATGGATGCTCGTCTTCGACTTCGTCCGCTACGGTTGGGGCGCCCTGCAGGCGCGCATCCACGGCCACGAGCACACGCCGTCGGTCCACGCGTCCCAGTACGGTCCGAAGACCGCGTTCGGGGTGGGAATGATCCACGGCGTCGGCGCGGAGACCGGCTCGCAGGCGCTGCTCCTTGCCGGCATCGCCGGCGTCACCGGCGTCACCGGGATCGTGATCCTGCTCGCGTTCATCGTCGGACTGCTCGCCTCGAACACCCTCGTCGCGGTCGTCAGCGCCTCGGGTTTCATCGGGGCGCAGCGCCTGCGGACCGTCTACGTCATCGTCGGCTTCGTCGCGGGGCTTGGGAGCCTCCTCATCGGCATCCTCTTCATCGGCGGTCTCGGCACAGCCCTTCCGGACCTTCAGCAGGTGCTCTTCGGCCCTCGCACCGAATAGCCTCAACACGTGCGGCTTCTCGCGGCGCTCTTTGTCCTGCTCGCCGTCGCGTCATGCCAAGTCGCGCCGGTCCGCACCGCCGCTCCGGTCGGCGAGCTCGTGCTCCCGACGACCGTTCCCAACGGGAAGGTCGAGGTCATCGTGAAGAGCACGTACGCCGTCGGCGAGGCGATCCGCGCGACCATTCGGCTCATCCCCACGAAGGGATCGCTGCGCGGTCCCATCGACCCCTACATCCAGGCGAGCGGTTTCCACGGCACGGCGACCGTGAAACACCTTTCGGTCGACCCGATCAGCGTGTCGGCGGGAGCGGGGGAGGCAGTGGTCCTGTGGGATCTGCGCGACGACGGTGGGAAGGCCGTCGGGAGCGACGACTACAGCCTGGTCTTCAGCGTGGTCGACGATTCCGGGCGGTCGACGAGCGTCGGCGCGACGCTGCAGGTCCGTTGAGCGTGCGCCGTCTCGTCCTCGTCGTGGCCGTGGCCGCGGCGATCGTGGCGTGCGGCGATCCGAACACCGGCGTGGGCATCGAGGTCATCGACGCGCACGTCGTGAGGGTGATCGAGACGGGCGATCACGAGGGCGCGAAGTTCCAGCGTCTCGCGGTGCAGCTCGACGGCTCGCTCTACCGCGGCGAGGTCGTGGAGCTCGAGTGGGATGGCCGCCGCGCGCTCAACGAGAACGGTTTTCTCGCGCCGGGTGACCGCGTCCTTTTGACCCTCAGTCGGACCGGAAACACGCGCACCTACACCATCTCCGAGATCGTGCGGCTCCCGTCGCTCTGGCCGTTCGTCGTCATCCTCGCCGTCGCGCTCGTCGTGGTCGGTCGCTGGAAGGGCCTCGCGTCGCTCGCCGGGCTCGGCGCCAGCATCGCCGTGTTCCTTCTCGCGGTCCTCCCCGCCGTCCGAAACGGAGACGATCCACTACTCGCCACGCTCATCGGCTCGATCGGCGTGCTCGTCGTCGCGGTCTTCGTCGTACACGGTTTCAATCGGAAGAGCATCGCCGCGCTGGTCGGGACGCTGGGCACCCTCGTGCTCGTGGTGGCGCTCGCTGCCGCCGCGATCGGGATCGCTCGGATCACGGGACTCGGCACCGAGGATGCGATCTTCGTGTTCGTCGGGACCGCGGGAAAGGTGGATATGCCGAGGCTCGTGCTCGCGGGCGTCGTCGTCGCCTCGCTCGGAGCGCTCGTCGATATGGCGGTCGGTCAGGCCTCGACCGCGTTCGAGCTTTCGGCGGCGGGTGAGCTTCGCGGCCGGAGGCTCTACGTCTCGGCGCTAAACGTGGGTCGCGACCACATCGGGTCGCTCGTGAACACGCTCGCGCTCGCCTACTTCGGCGGCGCCCTGCCACTGATCGTCCTCGTGTCCCTCGGGTTTCAGCCGCTGTCGGTCTCGATCAACAGCGAGGAGATCACGCAATCGATCCTGGCCGTGCTCATCGCGAGCATCGGCCTCGTGCTCTGCGTCCCGCTGACGACCGCGGTGGCGACCTACCTCGCCGACCGCGCGCGCGTTCCCTCCTAGGTCGCGGGTACGTCGGGCACAGAGCCGCGGGCTGCGACGAGGCGCAGCTCCGGGCGGCGGGGCCCGATCGCGAACCGCGCCACCAGGTAGGAGGCGAAGCTCAGCGACGTCACGAAGACGCTCACCGGAGCATTCGTGATGAGCGAGAGCAGGATGCCGCCGAGCGTGCACAGGAGCGCGATCGCGACGCTGTACACGATCGCGAGACCGGGTCGCGGCGTGAGCCGTTCCGCGGCGGCGCCCGGGGTGATGAGCAGGGTGAGGATCAGCAGGACGCCGACGACCTGGATCGCCTCGGCGACGGCCGCCGCCATGATCAGGAGGAACGCGACGGCGATCGCGCCGACGGGGACGCCACGCGCCTCAGCGACCTCCGGATCCACCGTCGCGAAGACGAGTGGCCGGTAGATCGCGGCGAGCGCCCCCAGCGTGACGAGCCCGATCGCGATGAGCAGGGCGACGTCAGCCCGGCTCACGCCGGTGATCGTGCCGAAGAGGATGGCGAAGGCCTGCGTCGCGTAGCCCTTGTAGAGCGTGATGAAGAGGACGCCCAACCCGAGGCCGAACGCCATGACGACGCCCACCACGACGTCGCGGCCGCGCGCGCGAACGCCGAGGGTCCCGATGAACACCGCGGTAATGGCGCTGCCGAACAGCAGCCCGAGGACCGGCGACAAATGCACGAGGAGGAATCCAGCGGAGCCGGTGAAGCCAAGCTCCGCCAGCGCGTGAACGGCGAACGACATGTTGCGCGCGACGACGAAACCACTGACGACGCCCGAGACGATCGCGATGACGAATCCCGCCGCTATGGCGTTCTGAACGAACTCGTAGCCGAGGAGCGTGACGAGCTGCTCCATCAACTGGTGTCACCGTGATCGACGACCGCGGCCGGTGGGTGGTGCGGCTCCTCGATGTTGAAGCCGGACTCGGTCGATTCCCCGACGACCAGGATCCGGCCGTGAACGCGAATGACGTCGACGTGCGATCCGTACAGCTCCGACATCCGGTCCGAGCGCAGCACCTCGTCGGGCGTCCCCGCCGCCCATCGGCCGTTCACTACGAACAGGACCTGGTCGACCACGCGGAGCACCGGGTTCACGTCGTGCGTCACGAAGAGCACCGTGCCGCCGGCGCGGTCGCGCCAACCCGCGATGAGATCAGTGATGGCCTGCTGGTAGCGGAGGTCGAGGTTCGCGAGCGGTTCGTCGCAGAGGAGGATCCGCGGGTCGCCGACGAGAGCTTGCGCGATACGCAAGCGCTGCTGCTCGCCCCCCGACAGGCGTCCGATCGGAGCGTCGGCGTACGCCTCGGCTTCGACGGCCGCGAGCGCAGTGGCGACGCGCGCGTTCGCCGCCGGGTCGCGCCAGGAGACGCCCCAGCGGTGTCCGTCGATCCCGAGGCGGACGAGGTCACGCCCGCGGAAGGGGAGCTCGGGGTCGAAGCTCGAGTGCTGCGGGACATAGCCAATGCCAGGGTCGCCCCGATGCGGCGCATGCCCCAGCACGTCGATCCGTCCGGCGGAGGGCTCGACCAGGCCGAGGATGGCGCGCAGGAGCGAAGTCTTTCCGGACCCGTTCGGTCCGAGGATCGCGACGAAGGTGCCGGGCGCGATGTCGAGCGACAGGTCGCTCCAGATGCTGCGCGCGCCATAGCTCAGCGTTACCCGATCGAAGCGGACAGCGGGCTCGCTCATCGCGACGCTCAGGCTAGCTATTTCGCGAGAGCCTTCTCCAGATCGTCGAGCTGCGCGAGCTGCCACTCCTGGAAGGTTTTGAACGCCGGCGGGATCGTCTCCGCGACGGGGACCACCGGCACGTTGTTGCTCACGGCGAGCTCGCGGATCTGTTCGGTGAGCGGCGACGTCACCTGTGAGTTGTAGAGGAGCGCCTTCACCTTGTGGCCGGTGATCAGGTCGCGCTCGGTGGCGACATCGGCGGGCGCGGGGTCGGTGCCCGACTCGATCGCCTCCATGAACGCAGGAGGAGTCAGCACCTTGAGGCCCATCGCGTCGGTGAGGTAGCCCGCGACGTTTTCGGTAAAGGCGATGGGCGCGCCCGTGTACTTCGCCTTGATCGAGGCGATCTTGTCGTTGAGAGGCTTGAGCGCGTCCAGGTACTTCGCCTTCTGAGCGGAGAAGTACGCCGCGTTCTGCGGGTCGAGCCTGGCGAGCGCGGCCGTGACCGCATCGGCGACCTTCGGCATCGTCGCCGGGTCGTACCAGACGTGGACGTTGACGTCGTCCTTTGCGCCGAGGATCTCCTGCACGTTGATGACGACGCGGTCGGGCTTCGTCGATGCGCCGAGCAGCTTCTCCATGAAGTCGTCGTAACCGATCCCGTTCACGATGACGAGCTTCGAGTCCGCGACGACCTTGGCGGTCGCCGGGCTCGCCTCGTATTCGTGAGGGTCGGCCGCCGGATCGTTCAGGATGCTCGATGCGATCACGCGGGTGCCGCCGATCTGGGCGAGGAGGTCGGCGTAGAAGTTCTCGGTCCCGAGCACCGCAATAGGTGCGTTAGCGGTGGATCCCGCCGGTGACGCCGTGGGGACGCACGCGCTGAGAGCGAGGAGAGCGATTGCGATCGCGACTCGCCCGAGGACGCGGGTCGCCAGCGCCGAAACCATGGCCATCTCCCCGGTAATTGAGAATGGGTCTCAAACTATGGCAGATGAGACTGAGTGTCAAATACCGGCCGCGGGCCTTATCCTCGCTCACATGAGCACCTCATCCATCGACACGCGTCTCGCGGCGGGAGGCCGGCGACGCACCGCTCAGCGGGTGGTTGTGGCGGAGGCACTGGCGTCGGCGAAGCGGGCCCTTTCCGCCCAGGAGCTCTACGAGCGGATCCGGGAGACGCACCCGACGATCGGACGTGCCACCGTCTACCGGGCGCTCGAGCAGCAGGTCGAAGACCGGATGGCGAGCCGGTTCGAGCGCGAGGGGCACGTGTCGGCCTACATCGCCTGCGACGCCGAGCACCATCACCATCTCGTGTGCACGAACTGTCAGCGGGTTGACGACGTTGCCGAGGACGTCGTCGCGCCGATGCTTGCGGCTGTCGGCAGGCGTCACGACTTCGCGGTGGACCACGCTGCGCTCGACTTCTACGGCCTCTGCGCCAGATGTCGGAGCAGGCGGCGCTAGACGCGCTCGTTCACGGGTGCGAGCCACTCTCCAGGCGCTTGCGATCTTCGGTCTCGAGCTGGAAGGTCGAGTGCTCGATGTCGAAGTCGCCGCGAAGGCAGGTCGCTAGGTCGTCGAGGACGCTGCTGGGATCCGCGCCGCGCTGCATGACCACGTGGGCTGAGATCACGTTGACGCCGCTCGTGATCGTCCAGACGTGGAGATCGTGGATGTCGAGGACACCGCTGCATGCGAGCACGTGCTCGCGTAACGTGTCGACGTTCACGTCGCGTGGCGTGGCTTCGAGGAGCACGTCGATCGCCTCGCGGAGCAAGCTGACCGACCGCGGCACGATGAGCGCGACGATGAGGAATGCCGCGAACGTGTCGGCCAGCTGCCGGCCGGCGAGAATGTTCGCAAGCGCAGAGATGATCACGGCAACCGACGCCGCGACATCCGCAAGCACATCCAGATACGCGGCCCGCACCGCGAGCGCCGCATGCGGGTCGCGGAGCAGATAGATCGACACGCCGTTACTCACGAGGCCGACCGCGGCCACGGCAAGCACGACGCCGCTCTGCACCTGCGACGGCTCGCTGAACCGCCGCAAGCCTTCCACGAGCACCACGGCCGCGACGACGAGCAGGAGGACCGTGTTGAGCACGGTCGCCAGGATCTCGAGCCGGAGCAGCCCGAACGTGCGGCGGTCGGTGACCGGTCGGCTCCCCAGCCATAGCGCGACGAAGGCGATGCCGAGTGCGACCACATCGATGAGGACGTGGAACGCCTCGGCGAGGAGCGCCAGGCTGTTTGCAAAGATCGACGCCGTCGCTTCGACCGCGAAGACGACGATGGCGAGCGCCAGCGCAATCAGGAGGCGCGTCCGCTGTCCGGCCCGTTGACGCACGGAACGAACGGTACAATTCATGTGCGCGGTCCTCGCGGCTTGGAGGCTCCCCACTTGGCTCAGATCAGTCCCGACATGACCATCTCCAGCGTCGTCGAGCGTTGGCCCGACGCGGCGCGGATCTTCGCCCGTTACGGGCTCTCGTGCGCTTCGTGCTCGATCTCGAAGAGCGAGACGATCATGGCCGGCGCGACCGGGCACGGCGGCGGCCGCGTCAATGTCGGGGATCTCATGCGCGACCTGAACACCTACGCCGATAGCGGCAAGCTTCCGGACAACCTGCCGGCCGCGAACGCGACCGCCGGGTCGGCGGGCATGAAGATGCGCGGGATGGCCGAGCAGAAGGGCATCAAGCACGTCATCGCGGTCATGTCCGGCAAGGGCGGAGTGGGGAAGTCGCTCGTGGCCGGTCTGCTGGCCGTGGGGCTGAAGCGTCGCGGCTTTCGCGTCGGCGTGCTCGATGGCGACATCACGGGGCCATCGATCCCGCGGATGTTCGGCGTCCGGGAGAAGCCTGTGTCGTCCGACGGCAAGACGCTCAACCCGCCGAAATCGCGCGGGGGCATTCCGATCATGTCGATGAACCTGCTGCTGCCCGAGGAGGGCGAAGCGGTGATCTGGCGCGGTCCGATGGTGTCCGGCGCGATCCGCCAGTTCTTCAGCGACGTCAACTGGGGCGAGCTCGACTACCTCATCGTCGATCTTCCACCCGGGACGAGCGACGCGCCGCTCACCGTGATGCAGGCGCTGCCGGTCGATGGTGTGGTGCTCGTGACGACACCGCAGGCTCTGGCGGCGATGGTCGTGACCAAGGCGGTCAAGCTCGTGAAGCAGCTGGGCGGTGACATCCTCGGCATCGTCGAGAACATGGCCTACGTGCGCGTACCCGACGGCTCGACGATCGAGGTCTTCGGTCCGTCCCAGGGCCTCAAGCTCGTCATCGCCTCCAATGCACCACTCATCGCGAAGCTCCCGATCGATCCCGAGATCGCGAGGCTCGCGGACGCGGGTCTCATCGAGTCGTACGAATCGCCCGAATCCGAGGAGCTCATCGTGAACTTCCTCGAGCGCGCCCCGGAGAAGCACCCGCAGGTCCCAGTCGCATAAAGCGTGAACTCCGCGTAGATCAGCTCACGCTCGCCGAGGCGCGCCGCCTCGCGGTACGCGCGCAGCTCCTCGACCGGACAGTGCGTCCCAGTGCCCGCTCGATCCTACAAACGGTCGAGCACCTCGGCTACCTCCAGCTCGATCCGACGAACGTGGTCGCGCGCAACCACTTATTGATCCTCTGGTCGCGGTTGGGCCGATACGATCGCGCGGACCTCGATCGCCTGCTCTGGACCGACAAGGCACTGTACGAGACGATCTCGTTCATCCTGCCGACCTCGGATCGGCCGCTCCACGAAGTTCGGACGCGGACGATCCGGCGGGGCTTCGATCCGGCCTCGCGAACGGGTCGGATGCATAAGTGGATCAAGAAGAACGATCTTCTGCGACGCGACATCATCGCGCGGCTTCGGAAGCACGGATCGCTGCCTCTTACCGCCTTCGAGGACCGCGCGACCGACTCGTGGACGAGCTCCGGGTGGACCTCCGACCGCAACGTGTCTCAGATGCTCATGTTCCTCCTCCGGCTGGGCGAGGTCGCCGTCGGGGGGCGCGCGGGCGGGAAGAAGATGTGGACGCTCGCGAAGGGGTGGCTCCCGAGCGTCCGGCCCATGACCGCGAAAGCGGCCGCGCGTGCCGCTACGGAGCGCGCACTCGGGGCGCTCGGTGTCGCGACGTTCAGAGAGCTGCAGCTCGCCTACGCGGTCGGCTACCACGTGACGGCGGATGCCCTGGCCTCGTTGGAGCACGACGGCATCGCGCGGCGCGTCACGATCGAGGGGCTACGCGGACCTCACTTCGCCCACGTAAAGCTGCTGCGCAAGCGTGCCGCGGAGCCAGAGCGCACCACGCTGCTCTCTCCGTTCGACAGCTTGATCATCAACCGCCCGCGCACCGAGCTCCTGTTCGGGATGCGGTACCGGATGGAGATCTACGTGCCGAAGCATCTACGCGTTCGCGGCTTCTGGGCCATGCCCATCCTGCACGGCGAGCAGCTCATCGGCACCGTCGATCCCAAGGTCGACCGCGAGCGCGGCCGACTCGACGTGATCACGTTCCGGCTCGAACGCGACGCGCCGCGGGATCGATCGACCCGCCGAGCCATCGAGACCGCGGTCGAGGATCTCGCCGCGTTCGCGGGTGCGACCGAGGTGACCTGGCCAAAGGGGATCGCTTCGTCATACTCCCGGCGGTGATCGCCCGAGCCCGCGCGAATGCCGGCGCGCTGTGGCTCCTCGCCGCGACGACCGTCGCGAACGTGCTCGGATTCGGCTACCAGCTCGTAATGGCCCGGCTGCTCACCGCCGAGCAGTACGCGATCCTCATCGCGCTCTTCGGCGTGCTCATCCTCGAAGCCATCTCCAGCCAGGTGATCCAGTCGGCGACGGCGAAGCTCACAGCCCAATACCGCGCGCGAAGCGACGAGGCTGCCTTGCATCAGTTCGTGCGACGCTGGTCGATCCGCGTCGCCATCGCCATGGCGGCCCTCGCGCTCGCGATTGTGGCGCTCTCCGGACCGATCTCGCGGGCCCTTGTGCTCCCTTCGCTCGCGGTGATCTTCCTCGGCGTCGGTCTCTTCTTCGCCGGCATGATGACCTTCGCCCTCGGTCTGCTTCAGGGCCTGGCTCGTTTCGGCTGGATGGGAAGCGTGCTCATCGTGCAGGCCGCCGCCCGCCTCGTGATCGGCGTCGCGCTTGTCCTGATCGGTCTCGGCGTGAACGGAGCATTTGCCGGCGCGACGGCGGCCATCGCTGTGAGCGTGCTCGTCGCGTCGGTCCCGCTGGCCCCGCTCCTCCGCGCGGCGCGCCGATCAACGGCGGTCGTCGAGCTCGCGGCGTCGGAGACGAGGTTCTTCGCCCTCGCCGCGGTGGTCCTGCTCGCATATGCGGCGCTGACCAACATCGACGCGGTCCTCGCCCCCGCGGTCCTGAGCCCAGCCGACGCCGGCACCTATGCGGGCGCGGTGACGCTCGGCAAGATCGTGCTCTTCGCACCGATCGCTGTCGGATTCCTGCTTCTCGAGCGGACGGCTCGCGCGCACGCGCGCGGCGAGCCAACGGAGCGCGCTCTCTTCCTGTCGCTCGGCCTCGTTCTCGCCACCAGCGGTGTCGCGGCGCTCGCGTATGTCGCCGCGCCAGGTTTCTTCGTCGGCCTCATCGTCGGGAGCCAGTACCCCGCGACGGTTTCCGTCGCTCCGGTCTATGGCATCGCCGCCTTGTCGAATGCGCTCCTGAATCTCTGGATCAGCTACTTCGTCGGGCGCGGCGAGATGCGCGTGGGTGTCGTCCTCGCGCTCGCCGTCGTGGCGGAGGTGATCCTCCTGGTGAGCGCGGCGACCGACGCCCTGTCCGTCGCGCGGATCGTTCTTCTCGTCGCGCTTGCCACGCAGGCGGTCGCGATCGCGACCTTCTTAATCGAGCGGAGCGGTCAGACCAAGGTCGCGCTGACGCCGCGCTGACACGTCACGCCGCTACCCTCCGTGGTCGCATGCCCCCTTCCAGCACGCTCCTCCGCGCAGCTCTCGCGCTGACGGCGACGGGGATCGTCTCCGCCGCGAGCATCCGGCACGTGCAAGAGGAGAGCGGTACCGATGTCATGTTCGCGATTGCCTACGCGTTTTATCTCTCACTCATCCTGATCGCGACCCCGCGCCACCCGCCGCGATGGGCGCCCGTCCTCGGCTTCGCGTTCGCGGCGATCACGTATGCCGTCGCGATCATGACGCTCAACGGGAACGTGTTTGCCGTCGGCCTCTACCTGGTCGTGACCGTTCTTGGGTACATCGCCACGCCGACGACGTTTCGACCGTTGACCGTCGCTGCGTTCGCGCTCTGGACGCCGGCCATCCGGTTCTTCGGCCCCGATCCGCTCGCCGGCCAATTCCCGCCGCTTCTGGCCTTCGCGTCCGTCCTCTCGCTCATCAACCTCGTGGCCACGCTCCTCGATCGGACCGCGCGCGATCCGGACGAGCGGCTTCGCCGCATCGGCCTCGGGCTGCTCGCGGTCGCGACCGTGGCGACGGTCGTCGAGCGGCACCTGGCCGTGGAGTCGCTGGTCATCGCACCGGACGACGTGATGGCGCTCGTCGTCGTCAGCGTGCTCCCGCTTCTCGCCGTCGCGCGGCTACGGCCGTCGACGCGGGACGCGATCGCGACCGGTCTGGCGCTCGCGACCTTCGTGCTCGCGGCGATGGCGCTCATCCTGGGGAAGGGCTACCACGTGGACGCTGTCACGGTGCCGCACGTCGCGGCCCAGGAGCTTCTTGCGGGTCACGATCCCTACTCGACCTTCGATCTTCCGGCAGCGCTGGCCCAGTTCGGGATGAACCCCGATCTTGTGACGCACTACGAGGACGGAACCGTCGTGCGCTCGCTCAACTATCCCGCGCTGAACTTTCTTCTGGTCACGCCGTTCATCGCCCTCGGCGCGACCGACATCCGCTGGATCTACCTCGTGGAGATCATCGCGCTCGTCCTCATCCTGCTTCGGAAGGTGCACATCCCCTGGCGTCCCCTCGTGTCGGCAGGCGTGGTCGGCAACACCGTCATCGTGCGCCAGAACATCCTCGCGGGCGTGGACCCCACCTGGTGGGCGCTCCTGACACTCGCCTGGATCTTCGTCGAGTCGCGCTGGCTTTCGGCGATCGCGGTCGGGCTCGCGGTCGCGTCGCGCCAGCCCGCCTGGTTCGCCGCTCCTTTCTATGTGGTCGCCATCTGGAAGCGGAGCGGCCGGGCCGAAGCGCTCCGTCGCACGGCCATCGTCGCGGTCGCCGCGCTCGCCCCGAACCTTCCGTTCATCGTCGCCAACCCGGATGCATTCTTCGACGGCATCGCTCAACCGATGCTCGGCGCGTTCGCTCCGTACGGCGTCGGCTTCGTGCGACTTGGACTCGACGGTCCGTTCCCGCTTCTGCCGCGCGCCGCATACGGACTGCTCTCGGCGGTTTCGTTCCTCGGACTCATCGCCATCCTCTGGCGGTTCTGGCGCCGCGTGCCGATCGGCGCGGTCATCTTCCCGTTCGTTCCGCTCTATCTCGCGTGGCGCTCGCTACAGAACTACTTCGGCTCGGTACCTCTCCTCGCCATGGCGGGCGACGACGAACTCATCGTCGGGACCGCCGCCGAGCGAGTGGAGCCGAGCGCCGTGAGTGCCTTCGCAGCGTCCACGACGCCCGCGCCGGCCACATCCGGGGCCAGCCCGAGGTCGTCCGCGCTCTGAATGAGCGCGCGCCGCACGGCACGTGCGCGCGCGACGCGGGATTCGGGCCGGCTCATCGATCGCGAGGCCTCGAGCAGCAACGCACACACCCCCGCCACATGCGGCGTGGCCATCGACGTTCCGCTCATCCGCACGTAACGGGATGCGACGGTGCAACGATCAGCATCCAGCGCCTGCGCACGCGCGCTGGCCACGCCGACGCCGTAGTGACAGGCGGCGGTCGGGGTCGTTCCGCCACCGACCGCGACGATGTCGGGCTTGTGCGCGCGCAAACCGGAAACCGGGCCGCGCGAGCTGTAATCCGTGACTCGGCGACGTTTGTCGATTGCGCCGACGGTGATCGCGCCCGCCGCGCAGCCCGGCGATCCGATGGTGCCTGCCGCCGGGCCAGAGTTGCCGGCGGCGACGCAGACGAGGATGCCGCCCCCGGTCAACGCGTCGACCTCGCGCGATAGTGGATCGCGCGGATCACCCGGGCCGCCGAGCGAAAGGTTGATGACGTCGACCTTCTGGCGGCTCAGCCACGAAAGCGCAGCGAGCACGGTGTCCTCGGTTCCGCCGTGGAGCGAGAGCGCCTTCGCGATCACAAGCGACGCCCGCGGCGCGACGCCGCGATAGACCGGCCCCGCGCCGGCGACGATCCCCGCGACATGGGTTCCGTGGCCGACGTCGTCGACGGTCCCGGTCTCGGTGAAATCGCGATACGAGACGATGCGCTCGCTGAAGTCGGGATGGCGATCCGCACCGGTGTCGACGATCCCGACGCGGATGCCGCCACCCTCGACGCCGCTCCTCCACACCGGCTGGACCGCAAGTAGGGGCACGCTCTCGTTCAGGAGCGCGTAGACCGGCTTCGGCGGCCGCGCGACGAAGCCTGCCGCCTCGAGCTCACGCCGGAGCGTTGCCTGACGATCCTCCGGGACGTCGAGCACCACGATCCCGGCGCGACGGTGTGTCTGCCGGACGACCGCGTCGTTCCTGCGCAGGACAGCCTCCGGTATCCCGGACTCGAGCGACACCTCTTGAGCGCGAGCCGGATCCTCGAGAGGCAACACCGACAGGCTGACTGGCCGGGCAGGCTCGACGATCAGGCGTGTTCGCGTCCCGGCCGGAATCCCTGGATCGGTTGCCGCGAGCATGTCAATCGCATATTGACACGGCTGTCAAGACCGACAATGCCGGAGGTGCCCATAGATCGTCAGCTGCTCGAGCTCCTGGCCTGCCCCGATGAACACCATGCTCCATTGCGTGAGGTGGGGGACTTCCTGGTCTGCACGCAATGCCGCCGTCGCTTCCCGGTCAAGGACGGAATTCCAGTGATGCTCCTAGACGAGGCGCTGCCGCCCGCCGACTGAGCGCCTACGTATCGCAAAACTCGTAGCGCAGCGGGTCCTGTCCCGGGGTCGGGGTCGCGCGCTCGCCTACCGGTCCGCTTCCCACCACTTGGGACCGCGCGCCTGCGACGCGGCCGGTCAGCGGCTCGCGCGCAACCCGCTCCCCCGTGCCACCCGCTGCGCCTAACGGGTGCGGCTAGCGCAGACGCTCGCGCGGGACGACGATGCGCACCGTCGTTCCCTCCCCGGGTTTGCTTTGCACTTTGCACAGCCCTCCCAGAAAGGCCACTCGCTCTCGCATCCCAAGAAGTCCGAAGTGTCCTGGGCGCACGCCTGCTTCGCCCCACTGTTCTGTCTCGAAACCATGTCCGTCATCGCCTACGTCTATCTCGAGGGTCTCTTCATTTTTCAGCAGAGCCAACCGCACTTCGTGCGCCGCGGCGTGCTTCTTCACGTTGTTCAGGGCTTCAACGGCCACGCGATAGAGCGTCGACTCCGCCTCTCGCGAGAGGGGACCGGGATCGTCGAGCGCTTCCTCGAGCGTCCAGCCGGCCTCGTCGGCCATCTCGCGTGCCGCAGCCGACAGCGCGGCCACCAGACCAAGGTCGTCGAGGGTGGCTGGTCGGACAGTTCCGAGGATCTCGCGCGTCTCGCGGATCGCGCGGCGGAGCAGCTCGGTCGCCTTTCCGACCTGGACGTTCTCCACGCCGGCGCTCTGGAGCTGTGCGTGGGCGGACACGAGGATCGGAGCGAGTCCGTCGTGCAGATCGCGCGCAAGGCGGCGCCGATTTTCTTCCTCTTGTGAGAGAAGCTGTCCGGTGAAGTGCTGAAGGTCTCCGTACAGCTCCATGCGTTCGATGGCGAACGCCGCCTGGTCGCCGAGGATGCGGAGAAAGGCGATCGCATCGTTGCCGGGGTGGCTCTGGCGGTTGACATTGAGGACGCCCTGCGTTTTTGCGGCGACGAGCAGCGGTATGCAGATCGCAAAGGGAACATCCTTTGTGTAGGGCGTTCCAAGCTCTGTCGACGCCGCACCTTCGATGATCAGCGGCTCGCGTCGTTCGAGCGCCTGCCACGAGATGGACGGCCCGACCGCGACACGCGTTCCGACGAGACGCCCGGGACGCGACGCGCGGACGATGAGCGCATCGCCCGCGGCGTCGACGGTCATGAGGGATGCCGACTCATAGGTGACCGCCTCGTGAGCCGCCTCGAGTACGAGGTCAAACAGCTCGTCGGGACTCGCGGCGTTCCCGATGCGCACTGTCGCGCGCTCGAGCGAGCGGAGCAGCGTGGAGGGGGTCAGGTCGCTGTCGACGACTCGACGAGGCCGTTGCGCACCGCGTAGATCGCAGCCTGCGTGCGATCCGAGACGTTCAGCTTTTCGAGGATCGCCGCGACGTGACTCTTCACAGTCTCCGGCGATAGAACGAGCTTGTCCGCGATCTCGCGGTTGCTGAGGCCTTCGGCGACGAGTGCAAGGATCTCGCGTTCGCGCTTGGTGAGGCTGCGCGCCGCGGGCGAGGTCGTGGAGCCGGGCTTCATCTCGGAGAGCATTCCCTTGAGCATCTGCGATTCGATGAAGGCGCCGCCTGTCGCCACCTGGCGGATCGCGTCGATGAGGTCGTCCTTCGAAACGTCTTTAAGAAGGTATCCCGCAGCGCCGGCCCGCACGGCCTCGCGCAGGTATGCCGGGTTGTCGTGCATCGTCACCATGATGACCGCGGTCCGCGACCGCTCTTCCTTGATACGCCGCGTCGCCTCGAGTCCATCCATGTCGGGCATGCGCACGTCCATAAGCACGACATCGGGCAGCTCCTTGCGAGCCGTCTCGATCGCCTCGCGCCCGGTCTTGGCCTCGCCCACGACGGTGAGGTCTTCGGCCTTGGCGAGCATGGACGCGACACCCTGCCGCACGAGCTCGTGGTCGTCGACGAGAAGCACACGGATCGTCATCGCCGTGATTCTAGGGGTCGATCAGACGACGGCGGTCCAGATGAGATAGAGAAGCAGGCCCGCGAGCACAAGGAGGAGCACGCCGATCCCCCACAGAGCCAACGTGCCAGCCTCGGTCTGCACCGATCCTGTCAACAAGCGTTCTACAGCACGCACCAGGTCGTCCGACGGCGCGTCCTTTGCGACCCATCCCTGCGGCTTGTCGACAGACCGCTCCGCCGCGGCCGCCTCGGCCGCTCCGCCAGCGAGTATCAATGAGGAGACGCCAAGCTCGGCACGCCCATCCCGGCGAAGGACCAGAGCATCGACCAGAGCGAGGTCTGCCGGCCAACTTCGGGCGAGGCTCACAGCCTCAGTGAGCTTGGCGGCGCGGCGAACCTCGTAGCGCCGTTCGAGCCGCAGGATCGTCTCGATCCCCGCTCCGACGCTCGGATGTGAGACGACCAGGAGGACCCTCGGTCGGTTGATGGCCGGACGATACACCGTTGTTCGGTTCCGCTACATCGGGCATACGCCGTTCCTCCCCCTCCTGTCTGATGCCTTGTAACAGCCAAAAACCGACTCTTTCCTCGTGCCAAAGCGAATCCTCATCGCGGACGACCATCTCGCGGTACGCGAGGGCCTCCGCTCGCTCATCGATCCCGACCCTGACTTCAAAGTCGTGGGCGAGGCGTCGGACGGGAACGAGGCCGCCCGCAAGGCGCTTGAGCTCCGCCCGGACCTGATCGTCCTCGACAACTCGATGCCGGGCATGACCGGTCTCGAGGTCGCGCGGATGCTCCGCGACAACCTCCCGCAGACCAAGATCGTCTTCCTCACGCTCGACCCCGGCATCCGCGACCTTGCCCTCGCGACAGGCGCGGCTGCGCACGTCTCAAAGGACCAGCCCCCGCAGGAAATCATGCGGGTGGTCCGTGCCGCGGTCGGCATAACGACCCCGAAGGCTCAAGCCACCCAGCCATCGAGCGCGCAGGCCAAGCTCGCGGAGCTTCTCATCTCGGAGAAGCTCCTCACCTCGCGCCAGATCCAGGACCTCGACCGCTTGCGCACCGGGCGGCAAACCCTTTCGAACGCGATCCTGCGCTCGGGCCTCGTCGACGAGGAGTCGTTCGCGAACGCGGTCGCTCGTGTGAGCGGCCATCCGGTCACCTCGCTTCGCGTCGCGCCCGAGGCAGCGGTCATCCGTCAGCTGCCGCGTCGCTTCTGCGAGCTTCGCGCCGTTGCGCTCGTTGAGTTCGGACGCACGAGCGCGACCCTCGCCATGGCCGACCCGCTCGATGAAGCGGCGGAGCGCGAAGCCAAGGACATGCTCGGCGAGATTGGCCTCACGGTCGTCACCGCGACGCTCACCGAAGTTCGTGATGCGATCCACCGCGCGCATGCGCCTGCTCTCGTGCCGCTTGTCGCGGTACCGACGCTTCCGCAGAAGCGGACACGACGTCGGCTCGCGCTCGTCGCTGTGCTCGCTGCGGCGCTCCTGTTGATCGCGACCAGCACGGGGGTTCTCTTGAACCAGACCACCGTCGTCGCGGCGCGGGCGAATCTCACGATCTTCCAGGGCACGGTCGACGTCCGACACGGATCTGCGAATTTTGTCGCGGCCTCGACGAACGACCTCGTCGAGCAGGGCGACACGATTCGCACCGCCTCGGGCGGGCACGCCGCGCTCACCTTCTTCGACCGGTCACTCATAGTCCTCGAGCCCGACACGCAGGTCGTTCTCGAAACGCTCCGCACGGTTGCGGGCGGGCGCGACATTGACCTCGTCCTCCGTCAGGTGACTGGCAAGACGTGGCACGTCGTCGCGCACAGCATCGGCGATGGCGGGCGCTACGAGGTGCTCACCCCGACGTCGACGAACACCGTCCAGGGCACCGCGTTCCAGGTGCGCATCGACACGGTAGGTCGGACTGTCGTCAGCACCACCGACGGCACGGTGCGGACGTTCGGCACCGACACCGCGGTTCCGCCGGTCCTCGTCGCCGCAGGTATGCAGAGCACGGTCTCGCAGACCGGGCCGTCCGCAGCCTCGCCGATCACCGACCCGACGCTGACCTTCACGTTCGAGGACGCGACTCAGGCTTTCGTCGTGAACGCGGCCGGGCAAGCTGCCGGAACGAAGGAAGGAGCGACTCTTCGCTACATCCCCGGGTCCGAGATCGCGCAGGACAACGGCCGCGTCGTCGTGACGATCCCGGGTTCGGACGCGGGACGATTCAGCTCGATCGTTGCACCGAAGGGCGATGTCGCGCAGGTACGCATCGCGACCGTGCTGAATCAGGGCGGAAACGCAACCACCGTCACCGAGACAAGGCCGGTCGAAAACGGCGCTGCTAAGGGCGGCGTCACCGTCACCGGCACAACGATCGTGATGCTGAGCGACTCGGCAGCTAAGGCCGCGACTGCACCGATCGTCGCCAGCGCGCCGCCGTCTCCGACTCCTTTCAACCCGCTCACCCTCATCTCGCAGGGTCCGCAGGGCAATCTCGGACCTGCCGGTCCGGTTGGTCTGAATGGCGAGCCGGGCGCGCAGGGTCCTCCCGGCCCGGCGGGTCCGACCGGCGCGACCGGCGCTCCCGGCACAGCGGGAGCTCGCGGCGTTGCCGGATCTGCGGGCGCGGCCGGGGCTGCGGGCGCCGACGGCGTTGCCGGTGCGAACGGAGCTCCTGGCTCTCAGGGTGCGGCAGGCGCTGCGGGTCCCGCGGGCCTCGCTGGGGCGGCTGGTCCTGCGGGCGCGACCGGTCCAAGTGGTGCTGTTGGCGCGACCGGAGCGACCGGCCCGACCGGGGCGAATGGGTTGGACGGCGCCACAGGTGCGTCGGGTGCCAATGGACTCGACGGGGCAACCGGTGCGACCGGTGTTACCGGTGCGACCGGTAACAATGGTGTTGACGGGGCTACTGGCGCGACGGGTGCCACCGGACTCGATGGTGCCACCGGTGCTGTCGGTGCGACTGGCGCGATCGGCGCAGTCGGGCCGACCGGTCCACAAGGTCCGACGGGTGCGACGGGTGCGACGGGCGCGGCCGGTAACAATGGTGTTGACGGCGCGACCGGCGCGACTGGCGCGACCGGTGCAACGGGCGCGGTTGGCGCGACCGGTGCGCAGGGCCTGACGGGAGTTACCGGTGCAACGGGTGCCACCGGTAACAATGGTGTTGACGGGGCGACCGGAACAACCGGTGCGACCGGAGCGACTGGATCTGTCGGCGCGATTGGACCAACTGGTCCCCAAGGCCCAACCGGAGCAACTGGTGCGACTGGCCCCACCGGGGCAGCCGGCGCTAACGGAACAAACGGCGCGACGGGGGCGACCGGTGCAACTGGTGCAGCAGGCGCCAACGGAGCCAACGGGGCGACCGGTGCAACAGGCGCAACCGGCGCGGCCGGCGCAAACGGAACAAATGGTGCGACTGGTGCGATTGGTGCGACTGGCGCCACCGGGGCAGCCGGCGCCAACGGCGCAAACGGCGCGACGGGCGCGACCGGTGCAACCGGAGCTGCCGGTGCAGCCGGTGCCGTTGGACCAACAGGTCCTCAGGGTCCGACCGGCGCAACGGGCGCGACCGGTGCAGCAGGCGCGAACGGCACAAACGGCGCGACGGGCGCGACAGGTGCAACTGGCGCTGCTGGTGCCGTCGGCGCGGTAGGGCCGACGGGTCCGCAAGGTCCCACCGGCGCGACCGGAGCTCCGGGCGCAAACGGTAGCAACGGCGCCACCGGTGCTACGGGCGCAACCGGTGCGACCGGTGCAGCTGGCGCGAATGGGACGAACGGCGCTACCGGCGCCACCGGTGCGACAGGCGCCGCAGGCGCAAACGGATCTAACGGTGCGACCGGCGCAATCGGCGCCACCGGCGCAACTGGTGCGGCGGGCACGAACGGCGCCACAGGGGCTACTGGTGCGACGGGTGCTACCGGTGCCGCCGGCGCAAACGGATCGAATGGTGCGACCGGCGCCACGGGTGCAACTGGTGCCGCCGGAGCAGCTGGCGCTGTCGGTCCGACAGGTCCGCAGGGTCCGACCGGCGCGACGGGCGCGACTGGAGCGACCGGTGCTGCGGGTGCCAACGGATCTAACGGTGCCACCGGTGCGACGGGCGCCACCGGCGCGACCGGTGCCGCCGGTGCGAATGGCTCGAACGGCGCAACGGGCGCCACCGGTGCAACTGGTGCAGCAGGGGCGAATGGTTCGAACGGCGCGACCGGTGCGACGGGGGCAACCGGAGCTGCCGGTGCAGCCGGTGCCGTTGGACCAACAGGTCCTCAGGGTCCGACCGGCGCGACTGGCGCTACCGGCGCGACGGGTGCGCCTGGGGCGAACGGGACGAACGGCGCCACGGGTGCAACTGGTGCAACGGGTGCGACAGGCGCCGCAGGCACAAACGGATCGAACGGCGCGACCGGTGCCACTGGTGCGACCGGCGCAACTGGCACCGCGGGGGCGGCGGGTGCCGTTGGCCCAACTGGTCCTCAGGGTCCGACCGGTGCAACTGGGGCGACTGGCGCGACTGGTGCCGCAGGTGCAAACGGATCCAACGGTGCGACGGGTGCGACGGGCGCAACCGGTGCAACTGGCGCCGCTGGCGCGAACGGGACGAACGGCGCGACCGGTGCGACTGGCGCCGCCGGCGCAAACGGATCGAACGGTGCGACCGGCGCCACGGGCGCAACCGGTGCCGCCGGAGCAGCTGGTGCTGTCGGTCCGACCGGTCCGCAGGGTCCGACCGGCGCGACGGGCGCGACTGGAGCGACCGGTGCCGCGGGTGCGAACGGATCTAACGGCGCGACCGGTGCGACAGGCGCAACTGGTGCCGCCGGAGCCGCAGGCGCTGTCGGTCCGACAGGTCCTCAGGGTCCGACCGGTGCGACGGGCGCGACCGGTGCGACGGGTGCTGCAGGATCGAACGGCGCCGTCGGTGCGACGGGCGCGACCGGTGCGACGGGTGCGGCGGGCTCAAACGGCGCCGTCGGTGCGACCGGCGCGACCGGTGCGACGGGTGCTGCAGGATCGAACGGCGCCGTCGGCGCGACGGGCGCAACTGGCGCGACGGGTGCTGCAGGATCGAACGGCGCCGTCGGCGCTACGGGCGCAACTGGCGCGACGGGTGCTGCAGGATCGAACGGCGCCGTCGGCGCGACAGGGGCTACTGGCGCGACCGGTGCCGCGGGCGCCAATGGATCGAACGGCGCGACGGGCGCCACCGGCGCGACTGGTGCTGCTGGCGCCGCTGGTGCGGTCGGCCCAACAGGTCCTCAGGGTCCGACTGGAGCGACCGGCGCAACTGGTGCAACTGGTGCGGCTGGCGCAAACGGGTCAAACGGTGCGACTGGTGCAACGGGAGCCACCGGCGCAGCAGGTGCCGCCGGTGCGGCCGGAGCGGTCGGCCCCACCGGTCCTCAGGGTCCAACGGGTGCAACCGGGGCCACGGGCGCGGCCGGCGCAAACGGATCGAACGGTGCCACGGGCGCAACTGGCGCGACCGGCGCTGCAGGTGCCGCAGGCGCTGTTGGTCCAACAGGTCCTCAGGGTCCGACCGGTGCGACAGGCGCGACCGGTGCAACGGGTGCTGCCGGAGCGAACGGAGCGGTCGGCGCGACTGGTGCAACAGGTGCTACCGGTGCGACAGGCGCAGCGGGCTCAAACGGGGCGGTCGGCGCCACCGGCGCGACGGGTGCGACGGGTGCAGCAGGATCGAATGGAGCCGTCGGTGCAACAGGTGCTACCGGCGCGACAGGTGCGGCGGGCTCAAACGGCGCGGTCGGCGCCACCGGCGCGACCGGCGCAACTGGTGCGACCGGTGCAACTGGTGCAACTGGTGTGACGGGTGCGACGGGTGCTGGGCTGAGTGATGTTCAGCAGGACGGCGTCTCGAAGGGCACGCAGAACACGCTGAACTTCACGAATGGCTTTACTGTCACGAACACCGGCTCGAAGATCCAGATCGACGGATCCGGTTTCGTCCACACGACGGGCACCGAGTCAATTGCCGGCGACAAGACGCTGAGCGGTAACACGACGTTCACAGGCACGACGACCGTGAACAACGCGACCACGACCGGAACGGCCTCTTCGATCAGCACCGGCAACGGCCTCACCACCGGTCAAGCGCTCAACGTGAGCACCGGCAGCTCGACATTCACGAACGGGAACACCCAAGACAACACCAACGCGACGCGAGGTTTCTTCTACGGCGGCGCGTCGAACTCGTACGCAGGCGCAAACACGTTCTCGAGCACCGGCAACTTCACCGGAACCCTCGTCGCGCTCACCGCGGACCAGACCACCGCCGGAACGGTCCTCGGCATCAGCGCGCAGAACCTCACCACTGGCAAGGCCCTCGACGTCTCGCTCGGCACCCTCTACTCAGGACAGACCGATACGGTCGGCGGATACACGATCGGCGCGGTCAACGTGCGCGCGCAGTCCTTCACCGGGAACGTCTTCAACGTCTCGGCGTCCGGTGCCGCCTCCTCGACGGGCAACCTCGCAAACCTGTCAAGCACTCAGCTCGCAGGAAATGTGCTGAAGGTGACCGGCAACAGCCTCACGACCGGCACGGCGATCAACGTCTCGGCGACCGGGCTCGCGGCGGCCGGCAAGGCCGTCAGCGTCGTGGTCGGGACGGCTGGCACGCCGATCTTCGTGAACACCGCGAACCTGTACTCGGGCAACCTCGTCGACCTGCAGGTGAACTCAGTCTCCAAGTTCAGTGTCGACCAGACCGGTCAGCTCACGCTCGCGGGGAATCTCCTCGTTCGAGGCGGGACGATCACCGGGCCAACGAGCGGCACCTTCACGATCGACAACGGCAGCGCGCAGCCGATCGCCATCGGCACGACGACCGCGACAACCATCAACATCGGCCAGTCGGGCCAGGCGCAGAACCTGCTCGGCAACGCGACCGTCTCCGGTACCCTCGGCGTGACCGGAAACTTCTCGGTGAACACCAACAAGTTCAACGTGACCGCGGCGAGCGGTAACACGACCGTCGCCGGCACCCTCGGCGTGACCAGCGACCTCACGGTGAACACGAACAAGTTCATCGTCACGGCACTGACCGGAAACACGACGGTGGGCGGCACCCTCTCGGTGCTCGGCGCGACCATCACGGGCCCGACGAGCGGCACGTTCAGCATCGACGGTGGCTTCGCCGGCGGCGCGCTCAACGTCGGTACCACCGCGAACACGGGCACCGTCACGATCGGCCGCAGCGGTCAGACGCAGGCGCTCGCCGGTAACGCCACGGTCGTAGGCACGATCGCAGCGGGCGGCAACATCAGCACGACTGCCGGCGGCATCACGATCACCGGCAACAGCACGATTGCCGGCCTCACTTCGAACGGCGCCGGCAATGCGCCGACGTTCCAGGCCGCGGCGGGCACGGCGTCGAACGTGGTCGTGCTCACGACCGGCGCTACGAGCTACACCCCGAGCGCGGGCACGCTCGCGATCCTCATCGAGTGCGTGGGCGGCGGCGGTGGTGGCGGCGGTGCGCAGGGCAACGCCACGCCGAGCGCCTCGGCTGCCGGCGGCGGCGGCTCGGGCGCCTACTCCGTGGCGTACCTCGCGTCGCCCAGCGGCTCGTACACCGTGGCGATCGGTGCTGCGGGCGCAGGCGGCAACGGCACCAGCGGCGGCGCCGGCGGCACGACGACGTTCGGCACCTCGCCGAACTTCAAGTGCAATGCCAACGGTGGCTCAGGCGGGCTCAATATGGCTCTCGGCACGACAGTGACGTACCAGGCGGGCGGCGCGGGCGGGACCGTGACGGCCTGCACGCCGGCGTGCCTCATGCAGTCGACCGGTGGCCCGGGCGAGTACGCGGTGCGTGCCTCGGGGAGCATCTCAGTGGCCGGGAGCGGTGGCAACAGCCACCTTGGCGGCGGCGGTTATCTCGCCGGCACGGGCGCAGGAGGCGCGGGCACCTTCGGCGGCGGCGGCGGCGGCGCGAACTCGAACACCACGGCCAACAACGTCGGCGGCGCCGGCGGCGCCGGGGTGATCCGCATCACCGAGTACAAGTAAGCTGCCGCGTCTCGTAGGCTCCGCGCGTTGAAGGACGCCATCGTCATCCCAGTCAGTGCGCTCCGCCGCATCTTCGTGACGCTTCTCGTACTGATCGTCCTGATCCTGCTCGTGCTCGTTATCCGCACGCAGCTCTTCCGCGCGGGCGTGGCCTCGCTCTTCGCGCCCAGCGCCGCCGAGGTGATCGATCGGAACGCCTATCAGGCCGTCTTCCTCACGAACGGTGCGACGTATTTCGGAAAACTCCAGCCACAGGGCGACGACTGGTTTCTCCTCACCGACGTTTTTTACCTCTCCGCGTCCGATCAGACCAGTACCCAGCTCATCAAGCGGGGCAGCGAGGCGCAGGGTCCAAAAGAGCCGATGATCATCTCGAAGGAGCAGGTCCTCTTCATCGAGAACCTGCGCGACGATGGTGACATCGTCACGCTGATCAAGAAATTCAAGTCCGGCCAGGTCCCTTCGGCCAGCCCGCCGCCGGCGACTGCCGCGCCGACGACCTCACGACCTAGCGCGACCCCGAGCGCGAGTGCGTCCCGCTGAGCAGGCTTCGTTTCGCGTACCGCCGCCCAGTCCGTTGGCTCCTCGAACATCGCCGGCGCCTTCGCGACGTCGCGCTCGCGCTCGTTGTGTTCGCCGCCGCACTGTTCTTCACGCAGTGGTGGGACTTCACCGTCCCGGCGCTCGGCCGCGCGCAATACCAGGCGGTGTTCCTCACGAACGGTCAGACGTACTTCGGTCGCTACTACGACCGGTTCGGGGCGTACGCGAAGATCGAGGACGTCTACTACCTGCAGCAAGGACAGGCCACCGACTCGGGTGGCACGACGGACACACGAATCATCCGGCGCGGCCACGAGCTGCACGAGCCGAGCTCGCGGATGCTGATCCCGAAGTCGGCGATCCTCTTCGTCGAGGATTTGACTGACTCGTCGCCGATCGCGCAGTTCATGCAGCGAGACGCGCGATGAGCCTCTATGACCCCGAGCGCGATCGAGTACGGATCGCCGGCCGATGGCTCCGATGGGGACTCGCCTGGGTCGGCATCCCTCTCGTGCTCGGTGTTTTTGTATCCGCAAACGTCGACGTTCGGTCCCTCCCGCTCTTCGGGCCTGAGCGAATGTCCGCGGTCCTGTTCCTCGACGGTCAGGCCTACTTCGGCCATCTTGATGACTCGGGTGAGAACGGCACGCTCGTGCTGAGGGATGTCTACTATTTCAAGAACAGCGAGGGCGGGGTGACTGGCGTGCCGGTGGGCCTGGTTCGTCGCGGAACGGAAGCCCATGAGCCCGCCGACGGTATGCGCATCAACCGCGATCGCATCCTCGCGATCGAGCGCGTGGGTCCTATATCGGCCGTGGCGCAAGCGATCCAGGTGGAACGCGAGCTCATTCACGCTCCGCCGGGAAACGTGTCGCTCAACCGGACTGCGGTCGCGGGCGCTCCGGCATTGGCGGCCCAGCGGGTCGCCGCGGAGCACGACATCGCGCGGGCGTGGACCGCGGCGGTCGACCAGCTGCGCAAGCTCAACGATCTCGTTCTTCCAGTGACGAAAGCGGAGGCGGACCAGATCACCGCAAAGGCGATCGCGGACCTGCGAACCGTCCGCCAAAACGCGCTCGCTGCGCTTGCCGCGCAGGTCGGGATGTCCGCCGCGGAAGCGGATGCCTACGTCCGCGCGACCGATCCCCTCCTTGAGGGACAAAGCTTTTCCACTGACGCGGGGGTCCTCCTCGCCCCAGATGTCGACGCGATCGTCACACGGGCGACGCAGCTCTATACGCAGGTCGGTGATGCGGCCGCGAAGCAGCTCACACAGGCGAAGACCGTCTCGCCGACGCCGACACCCACACCTTCGCCAAAGCCCTGACGCCGAGCCAGGCCGGGCGACCTAGCTGGCGGCGTTTTCTGATGCCGCGCCAGTGAGATCGATGAGCCTCGGGGCCGCGTCGATGTCGCTTTGGAACGCGAGCGCGATGGCCTGCGCGCGGCTGTGCACGCCGAGCTTGAGAAGGATGTGCTCGATGTGCTTCTCGACTGTCTTCGGCGTGATCACCAGATCACGCGCGATCTCCGCAGGATCGAGACCGCACGCGAGTAGCCGCAGGATCTCCAGCTCGCGCCGGGTGAGCCCGGCGACGACCGTCCGCGGGAGCGGGCGCGCGCGTCGCGCGAGGCGTTGTACGCGGGCGAGGAGCTCGTCCAGCACGAATGGCTTGATCATGTAGTCGTCGGCACCAAGCAACATGCCGGCAACCCGATCCATCGACTCCTTGCGCTCGCCTGAAATCAAGATGATCCCAATGCTGTCGCCGTAGTCATCGCGTAGCCGCCGGCAGAGCTGATATCCCGAGATGTCCGGGAGATGCACGTCGAGCAGCACGACATCGGAGCTTTCACGCTGGATGAGGTACAGCGTCTCGCGCGCATCGGACGCGCGTCGCGTCATGAAGCCGTGCTCGGCGAGTGTCGTCGCGATGAGCTCGCAGATAACGGGGTCGTCGTCAACGACGAGCACTCGACCACGCGGCCGCCTGAGCGCTGACATAACGAGAAGGGCCACGCTTGCAAGAACCGCACCCAGGCGTGCTTCACAAGAAATATTGAGCGCAAGGACCGTATTTGATCGCATCGCTTGCCTTCGGCGTGCCCCGTACGACGTGTTCCCCATGAGGTCGTGCGGTGAAAAGCCGGTCGACGCCGCTCACTGCCTCGTGCGCGCGTTCGTAGCGTCCACGCGGTCGGCCCGCTAGGCCGACGAATTCTCTGCAAGGAGGCAGATCGGACGCAATGCGAAACGCACTCACGCAGCGCATCACGCGATCGCGCCCGCGCGGATGGATCGCACCCGTCGTCGCCGTCATGGCTCTCGGCGTGGCGCTGCCCGCGAGCGTCGTCCTAGGTCGGGTCGAACCACTGTCCGCGCAGCCGGCCGCCGCGGCGATGAGCCCGGACACGGTTGCCATCGTCACTGGAGGCGGCACGGTGATCGTCACTGAGGGCACGATGAACGTCGTCGCGAGCTTCGGGCTGAACGCCCGGCGCCCTGACGGCTTCACCGGCGGCGGCATCGCATCAGGGCGGGTCAACTACGACGAGCACGCGAACGTGGCCAGCCGCCATGTGAACGCTCCGGTAGCGCTCATGCAGGCGGCTATGTCTGGGTCGCCGACGCCGAACGGCACCGGCGGCAGCGCGGCGATGTCGGCGGACTGCACGCCCCCGGCGGAATGCCCCTCGGGCTTCAACTCGGTGATCGTCTACGTCGAAGACAACGCCGACTCAGGTGCGACCTTCGATGTCTTCAAGATCTTCTTCTGCACATTTGGTCCGTTCCTCCCCGGGCCAACGTTCAACGGCAGCACCGCCCCGGCGAGCTGCATCGGGCCTGAGGGCAACACACTGCGCACCGGGAACATCCAGGTGCGGCAAACCATCACCGGCAGCAGCGCGAGCGTACCGACGGCCGCTCGTGCGCCGTTGCGTCTGCCATGAGGCCGAAAGGAGGAAATGACGTGATCAAACGAATCATCTCGACGATCCTCGCAGCGGCGGTCATTGCCAGCGTCGCTGTTGGATCCTCACGGGAGCGGGCAGCGGCCACCATCGGCGGCACAACGGTCGCGACCGCGGCGGGCGCTGGTGTCTTCCCGGCCGGGGCGAGCTTCAACGGCATCGAGCTCGCCGGCGGCACGTTTGGGGTTGGCACGAATAGCACCAGCACCGGAACCGCGAATGGCGATCTCGAGCTACAGCTCAACGGCAACAGCATCATCGGTTTAAGCCAGTGGATCACCGTCAGCGGCTGGATCACGCAGGCGACTCTCAACGCCGACGGCACGATCACCATGAATGGAACGGGCACCCTCGACATGGGCGATGGCACAGCGCCCACCGGGGGCCTGGCACTCGTAGCGAACCTAAGCGTGAGCGGCATCCAGGTCACCATCGGTGGGACAGCCCTGCCCATGCTGCCCAGATCGGACGGATACATCTCGATCGAGTGAGCCCTGACCCTGCCTAACGAGCGATGCCGTGGGCCAGCGCCCACGGCATCGTCGTTTCGCCAGCCTATTTCGTGGTGAAGGTGTAGTCCCCAGAGACTGCAAGCGTTCCGGCCGAGTTGCGGCTCAAGACCCGGTAGTGATAAGTCGTGAGTCGGGTCAGCCCGCTCAGCCTCACCGAATGGCTCGTCACGAGCGTCGAGTTGAGCGCGCTGCTGCTGCCGTATGCGGTCGTTGTCCCGTACTGGACCTGACTGTCCGTCGGCACGTCAGTCGTCCAGGTGACGGTCGCCGTGGTCGGATTCGGGGTCGTGTGCACATTGCTGATGACCGGCACGACGAGGTACTGGTACGTGCACGCGCAGGTCGTTGACTGCGTGTCAGGGTTGGTGACCACGATGCTCGCGACGCCCGCGGCATGCGGGCTGGTCGTTCCACTGATGGTCGTGCTTGTGACCGTCACGCCGGTCAAGGCGACGCCGCCTACGGTAGCGGTCGCGCCCATCTGGAAGTCGGAGCCACCGATGGTCACCGCAGCTCCGCCGGTGGTCGGTCCGCTCGTCGGCGAGATGGAGCTGACGGTGGACGCGTTCGACGGGTCATAGCTGTAGGTGCAGGTGCATGTCCCTGACTGCGTGTCAGGATTCGCTACGACGACGGTATTCGTCGCGTTCGGGGCGTGCGGTGCCGTAGTGCCGGTGATCGCGGTGGCCGTGACGGATTGGGTGCTGAGCGCTACCCCGCCGATGGTCGCGCTTGCGCCGGCTTGGAAGTCGGTGCCGGTGATGGTCACCGCCGTGCCGCCCGCCGACGGGCCGTTTACCGGCGAGATGCTTGTCACGGTGGGCGCCGGCGCGGGATCGTACGTGTAGGTGCATGCGCACGTCGCGGATTGCGAATCAGGGTTGATCACGACGACCGCGTTGCCGGTGCTCGGCGCGTGCGCACCAGTCGTCCCGATCAATGTGGTGCCCGCGGTCACGCCCACCCCGCTCAGCGCCACACCGCCGATCGTGGCCGTCGCGCCAGGCTGGAACGCGGTCCCGCTGATGGTGACCTGCGTGCCGCCTGATGACGGACCGTTCAGCGGGGTGATAGCTACGACCGTCGGCGGCGGCAGGCTCGAGCAGTTCGCGAACTTGAAGGTCCCGACGCGGGTGTGCCAGTTGAACGTGCCGCTTGCCGTGAGGTACTCGGTCGTGTACCAGAAGGTGCAGTCATCCACCGGATCGATCGCCATCGAGCTGTAGTCGCCCCAACGCTTGAGACCGGAGAGCTGCGATCCGGTGCCATTGATCAGGATCGTCTCGGCCATGAGGGTGCCGAGCGGGTCCGTTGGCGTCCGGCCGGTGTACACGATCGCCGGGTTCATCGTGGCGCTCGAGAGGCTGTAGCCGACCGCAATATCACCGACGCGGTCCATCGCCGCGCTGCCCATCCAGCGGTAGCGCGTGTCGGGCGCGTACGTGCTCTGTTGGTAGGCCGTCGGCGTTCCGCCGGGGCTGCGGATCTCGTACCAGCGGACACCGCCGCCGCCCGCGGTCGGGGCGACGCTGTGGTTCACGACGAGAGCTTCGTGGTCGCCGAAGTTGCGATAGGCGAGCCGGTACATGACCCGGTCGGCCAGCGAGTCGAGCTGCTGCGTCGTGCCGGCCTGCGGCACGCACGTGCCGCCGTTGCAGAGCTCGGTGTAGCCGGCGACCGGGATCGTGATCGGGCCGGTGAGGGTCGAGTTCGCGGAGTTCGCGAAGTCGACCTGGAACTTCCAGAGCGCGAGGCTCGACGAGTCATTGAGCGCAAGGAAGTAGTTCGGCGCTCCCGCGGGCGGCAACGTTTTTCCGTCGAGCGTCGAAGGGAGGAGTCCGCCGTACAGGAGGGAGAGGTGGAAGAGCTGAGCGGTGGCGGCCGCCCCGGCGAGCATCTTCGCGCGGTCGAATGCCCAAGTCGTCGCCCCGGCGAAGCTATTCCCGCTGAAGTCGTTCGTAGACATGTAGTACGCATCCGGCCAGAGCCCGAGCTTTGGATAGTCGGGGAAGTAGCTTCGCGGGAACGAGTAGCGGTAGTAGGTACCGGTGGGATCGCCGGAGGTCGAGATCGCGATGCATTCGAGGTAGGGGACCGAGCTGCCGTTCGCGCCGGAGACCGCGAACTGGGTGATGAGCCATCGATCGGCGAGCTGGTCGTAGACCACGCTCGGGTCGCCGTCGTTGTCCGTCTCGCAGAGCCCGCCGAAGCCTGTGAAAAGAGTGTTGATCTTGGCGGGCCCGTATAGCAGCGACCCCGTTTTGCCGAAGACCGCGAACGCCACGTTGACCGTTTGCACGAAGTTGTTCGGTCCGACCGCGCCGTTCGTATCGGGCGGCGCGTACTGAACGGTGAAGCCGGCAAAGCCTTGTCCGATGCCCTCGAACGAGGAGGACGCCGCGGGTGCCGCGGTGCTCACCGTCGATTGCACCGCGGTATCCGGCGCGCCCATCGTGGCCCCAGGGAAGCCATGCAGCGGACGCTCCTTCTTCGGCTGCGCGGCGTCCTCGGTCTTCGGGGGAATCGTCGCGAGGCGCGGCGAGACGTCGTTCTTCGAGGACTGAATGACTGTGACCCCATCGGGATCCTTTGCGACCGCAGGATCGGGAACCGCGAGCGTGAGCGCGAGCGCGAGCGCAAAGACGGTCGTGGACTTGAGCATTCCCCTCTTCTCCCTCACCGACGACGCGTGTTGGCTGCGTGGGAGAGAACGGTATGGCGCGATGGCTGTCCTGTCATCAAGCGACGCCCCGATTGCCCGGCGACGCGACGGGCCGCCTCACCCCGGGACCGGCGGCGGGCGTCAGGCGAGGAAAGCCGAACCGACGGCCGGTTTCGCTCTCGTCGCAACTCTGACCAGCGCCGCCCGGGAAGCTCACGACGGGCCTCTCATCGCGCAGGTGCTCCGCGTGCTCCGGCGCGACCGCGGGGTTTGTCCGCGACGTTGGCGCTCGCATCTCCCCCGAAAGTCCGACGTTGGACGCACGAGCCCCCGGTTAACATCGCCGCGGAGTGAAGGGTCGACTGCTCGCGGGCGTTCTCCTTTGTGGTCTCGCGCTGTCCGCGTGCGGCGGCCCGGCGTCGGGCGGCGGGAATGAGACCGCCGCCGACGCGCTCAACCGCGGCCTCGCGGCGCACGCGGCCGGCAAGCTCGACGAAGCCGTCGCCGCGTACTTCACGACGCTTTCGAAAGACCCGAAGAACCAGTTCGCGTACTACAACCTCGGCGAGATCGCGCAGCGCCAGAGTCGCTTCGTCGCGGCCGAGTCCTATTACCGACTCGCGCTCGACCTCGACCCGAAGATGGAGAGCGCGCTCTTCAACCTCGCGATTGTGAGGACGAACGCGGGGGCGACGGCCGACGCTGTCGCTCTCTACAAGCAGGTGATCGCCGTCAATGCGAACAACGCGGCCGCGCACTTCAACCTCGGGCTGTTGTACCGCCAGCTCGGGCAGACCGCGGATGCGCAGACCGAGCTAGCGACCGCGCAGCGCCTCGACCCCAAGCTCGTAGCGCCGAGTCCCTCCGCGAGCCCGGCGCGACAGGTAACTCCGTCACCGACCAGGTGATCCGGTCCCGCCCGATCTAGCGCTCCCGCGTTTCCGGCGACTCGCGCTGATCGCGCTGGTCGCGATCCCGATGGCCTTCAACGCCATCGCTCTGCTCCCCGAAGTGACCGGCGCGGTCCCGAATGTGAACGACGACGCCGAACATGCGCTGTTCATCCAGCAGGCATCCGATGCGTGGGCGAGCGGACAGGACCCGCTCGACTTCTGGGTCCCGCAGGTGGAGCTCGGCTTTCCGCAGTTCCTCTACTACCAGAACCTTCCACATCTGGTCGTCGTCGTCCTCGGCAAGCTGACCTTCGGTCTCATCTCACTGCGGACCCTTTTCGATCTCGTCCGGTACGTGCTGCTCGTCGGTTTCCCGCTGACCGTGTTCTGGTCGATGCGGCGCCTGGGCTTCTCCGATGTTGCCGCGGCCATCGGTGCCGCGGCGGGATCCCTGCTAGGGGGGAACCACCGTTACGGCTTCGAGTACGACAGCTACGTTTGGCGCGGTCTCGGTGTCTACACGCAGATCTTCGGCATGCATCTCTCGTTTCTCGCGCTCGCGGCGCTGCATCGTGTGGCGACGCGAGGCACCGGCATCGTCGTCGCCGCGCTGGTCTGCGGCGCGCTCGCCCTGTCGCACCTGATCTACGCGTACATGGCCGCGATCACGGCGGTCGTACTCCTGCTATTCGGTCTCACGCGCGCGAACATCGCCGGCCGAGTGCTGCGCTTCGGCGCGGTCGGCGCCCTCGCCGGCGTGATCAGCGCGTTCATGTGGGTCCCGTTCTTCGCGCAGGCCGGGTACCTGGATGTGAGCCCGTACCTCGATCGGACGAAATACGATTCCTTCGGCGCCCCGACGATCCTGGGCTGGCTCGCCTCAGGCGACCTCCTCGATCACGGACGCCTTCCGGTGCTCACGGCGTTGCTCGGGGTGGGGATCGTCGCCGCGCTCGTGACGCGCGCGCGGCTTCTTCTCCTCACGCTCGTCCTCTTCGTCCTGTGGCTCGTCCTCTACTTCGGACGGCCGACCCTTGGCCCGCTCGCCGATCTTCTGCCGCTGCACGAGGGACTGCTCTTCCACCGCTTCATTGGAGGCGTCGATCTCTTCGCGATATTGCTCATCGGCGCGGGCGGGGCGTACCTGTGGGAAATTGCTCGTTTCGAGGTGTCACCACGGCGCCTCGCAGCCGTGGCGGCGGCGACCGCGATCGTGTTCGTGCCGGTTCTTGCCGAGCGCTGGTCCTACTACAGCGACAACGCGACGTGGATGCGCATCACCCAGGCCGCCATCGCCGCCGATACGGATCTGCGGAGCGTGATGAGCGCGCTCGCGGGACAGTCGGCGGGCCGCGCGTACGCGGGACTCCGCAGCAATTGGGGAGACACCCTCGACTTCGGGATTCCGTTCCGCTCGGTCCGCGTCTACAACGTGCTCACGTTCGATCGCGTCGATGCCGTCGCGCCGCCGTACCGTGGCGCGTCCCTGAACTCGGACCTGCTCTTCGATTTCAACGATCAAGACCCGGCCCAGTACCGTCTCTTCGACGTGGCGTACGTCATCGCGCCACCTTCGGCAACGCTCGCCTCGGGTCTCGTGCCAGTCCTTTCGACGCCGAAATACGTCCTCTACCGCGCGCCCGGCGGCGGGTATGCGGAGTACGCGGCGATCTCGCGGAGCGAGGCGCCCAAGAGTCAGCCGGAATGGTTCGAGAGCGCTCGAGCATGGCTTCGGGGCGGTTCGGCGACGAGCTGGGAGTTCGTGCGATACGCCTATCGCGACTCTCGCCCGATCGACGTCCCCGTTCCGATCGCCGAGTGCCCGCGCCCGGCCATCTCGTACCAGCGCGCCCAGCCGGGCCGGTACGACGTCCTCGCGACCTGCGCGACCGACTCGGCCATGGTGCTGAAAGTGACTTATCACCCGAACTGGCACGTGACCGTCGACGGCCATGAGGTTGCGACCTTCATGGTCTCGCCGAGCTACCTCGCGTTCGCTCTCCCGGCGGGGCAGCACTTCATCACGGCGGAGTACCGATCGGCGCCAGTCAAAGATTCGCTGTTCTTTCTCGGCGCCGCGGTGGCGCTCGGCGCCATCGGCTCCCGGATCCGCCTGCGGGTGCCGCGACCCCGCGGCTGGCGCACCAGCATTCCATCCCTCCGCGAGCCGATCCTTCGCGCGCGCGACCTCGTCCTGATGAACGAGTCCGTCGCCGGGCCCGCGCTCGCCGTGGCAATCGCGGCGGTCGCGTTCCTCGTACTTGCGCCGTTCACGCCGCGCATCGCGTTCAACGATGGGCTTGGATTCGACGGTCGGGTCTACGCGTGGCTCACGCAGGCCCTGCGAGGTGACCACAGCGTCGCGGTCGTGCCACCGTGGTCGTTCCGCCTCGTCCCGAGCGCGATCGTCGCCCTATCCGGTCTTGAGGTGAAGCTCGGTTTCCTCCTCCTCGACCTCTTGGCGGCCCTCGGAAGCGCGTGGCTCCTTTACCGCCTGCTCCGGCACTACGCCGTCTCGCCGGCGCTCTCGCTCCTCGCCGTGGGCTGGTGGGCGGTGCTGCCACTCGGCCTGCGGTGGGCGCTCTACTACCCGGTCCTTCCGGACACGCTCGGCTTCTTCCTTCTTCTCGCGCTCATGGTGTGCGCGCTCGAGGGTCGGTTCGTTGTGTTCGGCGGCATCCTGGTCGTCGCGGCGCTCACGCGCGAGAATCTCATCGCGCTCGGCCCGTTCCTCTGGCTCCTCCACGTTCGGCGTGATCCCGTTGGCGTGACCCTTCGGAGCCTCGGCGTGGGCGCCCCCGCCGTCCTCGTCTACCTTGCGGTGCGTTTCTTCCCGGTCGTGCCGCCGCCACCGGATTTTGCGAACTGGGCGGAGCGCTACCAGATCGATGTCAACCTTCGCTTCGTCTTCGAGAACATCGACGCGCATGCGTGGCGCTATGTACTCGCGGCGCCGCTCACCCTCGGGATGTTCTTCGCTCTGCCGTTCGCATGGCCGCGACGTCTCGCCGGGTTCCTCCGCCGGGAGCTCCACTGGGCGTACTACGTCGCCATGTCCTTCGTCGTCGCGCTGGTCGGCGGCCGCGACGACGATCGTTACCTCTACGTTCTCGTGCCCGCGCTCGCGGTCTTCGTTTTCCATATCGCGCCTTCGTCGCTATGGCGGTCCGCCTGGCGCGTCGTGGCGCTGACGGCGCTCCACCTCGCGGCCGTGCGCTTCTTATGGCCGGTCGGCACGAGCGAGGCCGAATATCTCCAGTACACCGTGTCGGCGATGAGCGTCGATCGCATGGTCGCGCTCGTCTACTTTTGCGGCGCCCTCGCGCTTGGGGGGATCGCGATCGCTCGGCTGGATCTCGGCGCGCTCAGTCCCGCACGCCGAGCCAAAGCAGAAGCGTCGGCTTGACGATGCTCCACCAATCGCGGACCCGTCGGATCTTCGAGTAGTTGCCGCCGCCCTTGGGGTAGGTCTTCGAGACCCCGACCTCGATGACGCGATACCCGAGCTTGATCGCTTTCCAGTGCACGTAGTACTCGAGCTCGTACCGGTCGAGCCACGACTGATCGATGCGGATCCGCGGATCGTCGAGCAACGACAGCCGGTACGCGCGGTACCCGTTTGTCACGTCGGTCCCGGCAAAGCCGGAAAGCAGGTGGAAGAGGATCGTGTATCCGCGGATCATGAGACCGCGACCGCGTGGCAGATAGACGCTTGAGCCGCCCTCGGCCAGGAACCGGGATCCCTGGACGTAGTCGTACCCGGCTCGGAGCTTATCGATGAGCCGCGAGGCCTCGGCCGGATCGTCTTTCCCGTTCGCCGCGAGCACGACGACCGCGCCGTGACCGCTCGCACGAGCCGCCTCGATACCCGTTCGGATGGCGGCGCCGACGCCCCGGCGCCGGTCCTGGGAGATCACCCGAGCGCCGGCCTCGCGCGCGAGGTCGGGCCCGCCATCGTCGGAACCGTCGTCAACAACGATCGTCTCCGAGATGATCGGCGGGACGCGACGGACGAGCCCGGCGATCGCGTGACGCTCGTTGAACAGCGGAAAGATCATCGCGACGGTCCCGATGTCGGCCACGACGGCACTCTACCCGGAGCGCGTGTTAGCGGATCGGATCCTTCTCGAGCAGACCGCGGTTGTGCACGTAGAGGGCAGCCTGCGTGCGGTCGGTGAGCTCGAGCTTGCTGAAGATGTTCGAGATATGCGTTTTTACGGTGCGCTCGCTGATCCCGAGCGTCGCCGCGATCTCCTTGTTGGCTCTGCCGCTCGCCACGAGCTTCAACACCTCGCGCTCGCGTGCGGTGAGATCGCTGTAACCCTCGTCGTCGCCGGTGGGGCGGTCGCCGGCGCGCAACCGACCGAACTCATCGAGCACGCGCTTGGCGACCGACGGGTAGATGAGTGAGAAACCGTCGGCCACGGTGCGGATCGCGTTGGTGAGCTGGCTGCCGGTGACCTCCTTCAGGAGGTATCCCGACGCGCCCGCGCGAATCGAGCTGAACACCAGCTCGTCCTCGTCGTAGTTCGTGAGGACGATCACGCGCGACGACGGTACGGAGTTGCGCACGCGCCGCGTGGCCGTGACCCCGTCCCAGTCGCCCATCTTTATGTCCATGAGGATCACGTCGGGCAGAAGCTCCTGCGCCACGGCGAGCGCCTCGTGTCCGTCGCCGGCCTCGCCGACGACCTCTATCTCGGGCTCGGTCTCGAGTATTGACCGCAGGCCGCTGCGGACGAGGGCGTGATCGTCGGCGATGAGGACGCGGATCTTCCGAATCTCGCTCATCGCCCGAAGAGCCTTCCGAGGAAGCTTGCCTTTTCGGTCCGCTCGAGATCCTCGATCGCGCCGCGCTGATCGGTGTCCTCGACGGTGTCGGTCCAGCCGGGCGGGGCGCCGTCGACGGTGATCCGGTAGGGGATGGTCGCGCGGACGATCGTGCCTCGGCCGGGCTCGCTGCGGACGACGAGCTGTCCGCCCACACCTTCGGCCCGCTCGCGCATTCCGACGATGCCGTAATGGCCCCGCTCTTCGGCGGTGTTGAGCTCGTTCGACTCGAATCCCTTGCCATCGTCCTCGATCGTCGCGACGACCTGCTCGTCGTCGTATCTCAAAATCACCTTGGCGTTAGACGCGCCCGAGTGCTGCCCGACGTTGCGCAGACCCTCGCCGATGATCCGAATGACGGCGCGCTCGACGAAGGGCTCGAGCGGACGCTCCACGCCGGTCTCCTCGAAGTCCACCGCGACTCCGCTCTGCCGGCGGAGGTCGTCCGCGAGGCGCGCGACGGTCACCGGCAGGTTCAGGCCGCCGGCCTCTTCGGTCTGCCGCAATGCCGCCATGTACTGCCGCACATCGGAGAGCGTCGCCCGCGCGTCCCGCGCGGCTTTCGCGAGCTGGGGCCCGAGCGCCGCTGGATCGCGATCGAGCGCGCGCTGGCAGCCCTCGAGCGCAAGGACGACGCCGGTGAGCTCCTGGGCGACACCGTCATGCAGCTCCTGTGAGATGCGCCGCCGTTCGTTCGACGCGGTGCGCTGCACGAGGTCGGTCGATGCCGATTTCTGCAGCATGCCGGAGAGATACTCGCCGAGCGTCGAGACGAAGTCGGCCTCCGCCGACGTATAGGGGGTGGTTGCGCGACCCAGGACGAGGACGCCGAGGACCACGCCGTTCTGCGATCCGCCGATCGGCGCCAGCAGGAAGTGCGTCGATGACGGCGCGGCCCAGTCCGGACGGTCTTCGGCCATGCCGTACTGCGCCGTCGCGGTGCGGCGCTCGCGAAGCACCTGCGCGAGCACCGTGTCCGTGCCCGACGTGGAAATGTCCGCGGGGGTGATGTCGCCGTAGCCGGTCGCGGCACGGAGATGGAGGTGATGCTCCTCCGCGGCCCATACGCCGACCGCATCGTGACGCAGGTTGTCGGCGAGCATCGCGACGGCGCTCTCGAGATCGTTGTGCGGGTCGATGCCGAGTGTCGCGAAGCGTGAGAGCTCGTAGAGCACGAGCGCCTGCCGGCGATCCTCCTCGGCTCGCTGGAACTCTTCGGCTGTCAGGAGGGCGGAGGCGATCTCCGCCGCGGCCTGCGTGAGCGAGTCGACCTGTACCTGGCTGTAGCGCTCTTGCTGGGCGCGGTGCTTCACGCTGACGACGCCGAGCGTGCGGCCGTTCGAGCGAAGCGGAGCGATCATGGCCTCGCTCGCGGTCGGGTCGGACCCGCCCTGCACCTGGCCGGAGAGCAGCATCGACCGGCCGGTCTGGGCGACCGTTCCGGAGATGCCTTCACCGATCCGCTTCCGGTCGAGCTTCGCGGCATCCGGGAGTCCGCGCGAGCTTCGCACCGAGAGCTCGCCCTGCGCGTCCGCGAGCATGATCGAGACGCCATCCGCGCCGAAGACGTCCGCGAGCTGTGCCGTCGCGCGCTCGAGCAATTGGTCGGGATCGCGCTCCTTGCGGATGATCGCCTGGAGGTCACGCGATGCTTTGAGCTTCGCTTCGGCGTCCTGCCCCTGCCTCTGCGCGCGCCAGAGCGCGTTCGCCTCCGCGAGCTCGAGGCCGATGAGATCGCCGACACGACCGAGACTCGCGAGATCCTCGGCCGAGAAGGCCCGACCGGCGAGCATCGCGGCGAGACCCCCGACGACCTGATCCTTCCAGATGACCGGAGACACCGCGAGGGTGTCGGCGAGGCGGCCGTCTGAGAGCGGGAGCGCCACCCCACTCGTCGCCTGTTCAGTGGAGCGTTCGCTCATCGCCTTCGCGAGCATCGCCGCGGGCATTCCCTGGCTCCACTTTGTCTCGGTGGGGAGGTTGTGGGCGACGTAGGTCGCGTAGCCCTCACCTTTCAGGTTCAGAATTACGGCGATCGCGTCCGCCCGCGCGAGCTTCGCGAGGTACGCCATGCGCGCGTTCCAGAAGTCGGCGTCGAGTCGGAGGGTCACGGAGAGGCCCTACGCCACGCCGGCGCCGGCCTCGCCCTCGATGCGGAGCTCCAGGGAGGTGCCGCCACTGCGCTGTAAGGCGAAGCGCGGCTGTTCTAGGGTCGCGATCGCGGACCAGAGCTCGTCCACCAGCATGGGTACACGGAGTCCGACCGCGAGCGTCGCGACGCCTCCCCTGAAGTCACGCACGTAGAGCGTACGGACCTGCGCCAGCGACTGAATGCGCCGCTCGATGTCCACGAGCCGGGCGAACGACGGTACGGGCGAGAGCATGAGCACAATGTTGCTGGTCGGAGCCGCCGGCTCCTCCCTCTCGAGAGTGACTTGCTCCGGTTCCGTTACCCCTTGGGCCGGTTCGCGCTCCACCACGGTCAATTCGGGGGGCGCCGGAGAGGTCTCGACGGCCTTTTCTGTCGGTCTGGAGAAGACCTCATCCTCCTCCACGACTGGCGGCGGCTGCGTCGCTCTGGACGCCAGAGCGGCCCGCGCCGCCTCCTGGGCAGCACGCGCGGCCGTCTCGGCGACGCGCGCGGCCTCGGCGATACGGAGGGCCTCGACGGTGGCGGCGCGCCGCACCTCCTCGGCCGCAAGCCGGGCCCCCTCGGCGCGGCGCGCCTCTTCCTCGCGGCGCTGCTGGTCGCGACGCTCCTCTTCTTGCCTCCACTGGGTCGCGCGCCGCTGCTCCTCCTCGCGCCATCTCGCGGCTCGCTGTTCCTCGTCCTCACGCCGTTGCTGCTCGAGACGCACCGCGTCCGCGACGCGGGCTTCGTCGGCGGCTCGGCGCGCTTCCTCGGCCGCACGCGCCGCGGTCGTGGCGCGCTCCACCTCCTGAGCCGCGCGCTCCGCGTCGGCGGCGCGGTCGGCCCCGGCCGCGCGGGCGGCCTCCTGTGCGGCGCGCATCGCCTCTTCTGCGGCGCGCACGGCCTCCGCGGCCCGCTGCGTCTCGCCGGCGCGATCGGCCTCCGCGGCGCGGGCCGCCTCCTGTGCGGCGCGCATCGCTTCCTGCGCGGCACGAGCGGCCTCAGCCGCGCGCTGGGCTTCGACCGACCGATCCGCTTCGGCCTGCTGGTGCGCGAGTCGCTGCGCTTCCGCGAGCTTCCGCGCCTCGTCGGCGGCGCGAGCCGCCTCTTCGGTCGCGCGCTGCGCCTGCTCCGCGACGCGAGCCGCTTCTGCGGCGCGCTCCGCCTCCGCGGCGCGCTGCGCCTCGAGAGCGCGACGCGCTTCCTCCTGGGCCGAGCGCGCCTCGTCCTGTGCAACGCGCGCCTGCTCCTGCGCGGTCTTCGCCTGCGCCGCGGCGGCGTTGGCCTCGCGGGCCGCGTCCGCGACCGTTCCCGCTTGACGACGGATGTCCTCGAGGAGCTCGGTGAAGACACCGCGCAGCGCGTCGGCCGCGAGCGCGCGCGACTCGGCGGTGGTCTCCTCGGGCGCCTTCTCAGGCGCGGCAGCCGATTCGCGGCGTGGTCCGCGGAGCGCGGAAAAGCCGCTCCGCCGGTTCGACGCGATCTCGTCGACGAGGCCGTCGCGCTCTTCACGGAGCCGCTCGATCTCTTTGATCAGCATCTTCCGCTCATCTCGGGCCTGCTCGAGGATCTGCTGCGCAGCGTTCTCGGCTCGGGCGCGGATCTCGTGAGCGGCTCGCAGCGCACCGGACAAGGCGTCGCGCACGGTGGCGTCGAATTCTTCGTACACCGCGACACGCTTGCGCGCCGCATCAAGCTCCGATTCGAGCGAGCCGACGCGCTTGGTGAGCTCGCTGACACGATCGGAGAGCGCGCCGATGATGTCTCCGGACGCGCCTAGACCTCTGGGCCCCTCGGACACGCGGTCGCCCTCCAAATGCTCGCTTCTCTGCCCACTTCCCCGCGTGTGGCGCAGAGCGTATACGACTGCGGCCGGGAAGGGCATCATCCGCGCATCACGCGGCCAAAGGTCTTGCTCGTCGTGGGGCACCCGACCATCGGCGCAGCGCTCGAGGCGCTGCTCCGGATAGAGGATCGATACGAGGTGAGGCGCGCACAGTCGTTAGAACAGGTCACATCCAGCTTGGACGGCTGGGTCGCCGACCTCGCTCTCGTCGATGGCGTGCTGGTTCAGAGGGGAAGGACAGAGGTTCTACCAATGCCAACCATCGTGCTTTCGGGCAATCCGCGCGACGGCCGCAGACTGTCCGGACACTTCGTCCGGGGTCAGGGCTGGCTCCGGAAGGACGCGACCGCCGAGGAGATCCGGGTCGCGATCGATCGGGCGCTCGTACCTGCAGCGCGCCGGTGGTCGGTGCTCGTCGTCATGGCGCTCCTCGTGCTGGTGGTGATCGTGATCGTGATCGCCCGGTACCTGCTACAGGTCTAGGGGTCGACATGGCCAAGGACGACAAGAAGAAAAAGAAACCGAGTGAGGACGTCGTCGATCTGGCGGCGCGGATCGGCGCGCGTCAGTCGTCGCCCAACACGACCCCTCCCGACGTCGCACCACCGCAGGCACCGCCACCGCCTCCGCCCACACGCCTCGACGGACCTATCCCTTCGGCTCCGAAGCCGCGCCTCGTACCGGCCAAAGAGGATCGGCTCCAGGGCGCGATGATCCAGAAGGCCCTGGTCGAGGAGGATCAAAAGCCCGAGCCCGCGATCCCATCCCCGCGCGCGGCGCCCGGACCGGGCGAGATCGATCTCGTCGTCACGCCGCTCCCCACACCGGACGACTGGCACCGCTTCGAGCTCGCGCTCCGCAAGGTGCGCGGGGTGGGGCAGCTTCGGACCGAGTACTACCGGCACGGCGTCCTGAAGGTGAGAGTGAGCTACCAGGGAGCGGACCGCCTTGCCGCCGTGCTCCGCGCCGGCGTTCCCGGATATCGCGTCCGGGTCATCGGCGAGGACCGCGCGACGTTGCAGATCCTGGTCACATCCGAGGGTGACGAGCGCCGGCCCGGCTGAAACGAAGCGCAGAGGACGACGTAGCCGATAGAGTGGACGCGATGTCCGACTTCGAGACGCGCGCTCGCAAGGTCCTCCCGCCCGTGCTTGGCCACTACACGTGGCTTTCGATCGAGCGCGGGGAGGGGAGCTGGCTCGTCACGACCGACGGACGGCGCCTGCTCGATCTGACCTGCGGCATCGCTGTCACCGCGGTGGGTCATTCGCATCCGCGCGTCGTGAAGGCGGTCGTCGACCAGGCCCAGCGACTCATGCACATCTCGACCGGTGTCGCAAAGTACGAATCGAGCATCGCTCTCGCCGAACAGCTCGCGACGATCACGCCGCGCGGCCTCGATACGGTCTTCTTTGGCAACAGCGGCGCCGAAGCGGTCGAGGCGGCGATCAAGCTGTCGCGCCAGACGACCGGTCGCGAGGCGATCATCGCGTTCCGCGGCGGATTCCACGGCCGCACCGTGGGTGCGGCCAGCCTCACGACGTCGAAGTCTCAGTACCGCCGCGGCTACGGTGCGCTGCTCCCCGAGGTGTACGTCGCCCCGTATCCGTACCCGCTCGCGTGCGCGCTGCCCGAGCCGCACGACGCCGAATCGTGCGCGGCGCATTGCCTCGCCGAGCTCGACGCGATGCTCGAGCACGAGGTCCCGCCGGAGCACGTCGCTGCGATCGTGATCGAGCCGGTGCTCGGCGAGGGCGGCTACGTTGCGGCCCCCGCGTCCTTCATCCGTGCGGTCCGCGAGCTCGCAACGAAGATCGGCGCTCTGCTCGTGTTCGACGAGATCCAGACGGGCATGGGCCGCACGGGTGCGTGGTTCGCCGCGCAGAAGTTCGGCGTGACGCCGGACGTCATCACTGCCGCAAAGGCGCTCGGTGGCGGAATGCCACTCGGTGCGGTGATCTCGACGCGCGAGCGTATGGAGAAGTGGCGCACCGGCACGCACGGCTCGACCTTCGGGGGCAACCCGGTCTCCTGCGCAGCGGGGCTCGCCACCCTTCAGGTCATACGCGACGAGAACCTCGTGGCCCGGGCTGAGACCATCGGCGAGATCATGGTCGAGGAGCTCGCTCCCCTGCGCTCGCATCCGCGTCTCCGCGAGGTCCGCCGCTTCGGCGCCATGGTGGCGGCAGAATTCGACGAGAAGTCCGTCGCGAAGGCTGCGATCGCGGCGTCGCTGGAGCGCGATGTCCTTCTGATCACCTGCGGGTTCCACGATCAGGTGGTTCGCTTCATACCCGCGCTGAATATCGGTGAGAACGACCTTCGCAAGGGCATGCGTTCGTTCGTCGAGGCCGCTCGTTCGGCCCAGGTGGCTTCGCCCGCCTAATGTCTCTTGCGGCCCTTTTTGGTCGCATTCAGCGGCAGCGCCAAAACGATCTGCTACCAGATTTTGTGCCGGCAATCTTGATGACCCCTAGCGCTTGACATCGCCTTTTCTCGGGTCTACGGTTCGCCTCCTGCACCCGCTAGATGTTGGGTCTGACCGGGCGGCTGGGCCCAGATGTAGTGGCAAGGCCTGAGCATCAGGGAAGGTAGAAGGAGGGTCCAAATGACCCGTTGGCCGTTCGCTTTCGCGTCCGCAGGCGAGAGGCTCCTTCTCCTTCTTTTAAGGGCTCTGGCGAGCGGCTCGAACATCGCGGCTTTCTAGGGGGACACGCACATGGCAATCGCTGACATCGCGGAAGTCTCTGTTGAGCGCGCGGAGCCGAAAGGCCTTCGGATCGACCGCCGTTTCACTCGCGAGGGCACCCACCCGTACGACGAGATCGAGTGGGAGCGCCGCGACTCGGCAATCCCGGGTGAGACCGGCAACGTCTTCGAGCAGAAGGCCGTCGAGGTCCCGAAGTTCTGGTCGCAGACGGCCACGAACGTCGTCGCGTCGAAATACTTCCGCGGCAAGCTCGGCTCGCCCGAGCGTGAGTCAAGCGTTAAGCAGATGGTCGATCGCGTCGTCGACACCATCGCCCGCGCCGGTTTCGAGGGCGGCTATTTCGCGAGCGCTTCAGATCGCGACGCCTTCGCCGACGAGCTCAAGTACCTCATGGTCCACCAGTACGCCTCGTTCAACTCGCCGGTGTGGTTCAACATCGGAGTGGAGGGAGTTCCCCAACAGGCGAGCGCGTGCTTCATCCTCTCGGTCGAGGACGACATGCACTCCATCCTCGACTGGTTCCGTGACGAGGGGATCATTTTCAAGGGCGGGTCCGGCTCGGGCGTGAACGTCTCACGGATCCGGTCGCAGAAGGAGAACCTCTCCGGCGGCGGCTTCGCCTCCGGTCCGGTGTCGTTCATGCGCGGTGCCGACTCGGTCGCCGGCTCGATCAAGTCGGGGGGCACCACGAGGCGCGCCGCGAAGATGGTCATCCTCGACGCCGACCACCCTGATCTCCACGAGTTCATCTGGTGCAAGGCCAAAGAAGAAAAGAAGGCGTGGGCGCTCGGCGAGGCGGGCTACGACATGAGCCTGAACGGGGAAGCCTGGCAGTCGATCCAGTTCCAGAACGCGAACAACTCCGTGCGCGTGACCGACGAGTTCATGAAGAAAGCTCAGACCGACGAGGACTGGAGTCTCACCGCGCGGATCGGCGGGAACGTCCTCGAGACGCTGAAGGCGCGTGCGCTTTTGAGGGAGATCGCGGAAGCCGCATGGCAATGCGGGGATCCGGGCATGCAGTTCGACACGACGATCAACGACTGGCACACCTCTCCGGCGAGTGGACGGATCAACGGATCGAACCCGTGCAGCGAGTACATGAGCATCGACGACTCGGCGTGCAATCTCGCGTCGCTCAATCTGCTTCGCTTCGTGCACAGCGACGGCGAGTTCGACGTCGAACGCTTCCGGGCCGCCGTCGAGATCGTCTTCACGGCGCAGGAGATCCTCGTCGGCCACTCCGACTACCCGACCGCGAAGATCGCCGAGAACGCGCGCTCCCACCGTCAGCTCGGTCTGGGGTACGCAAACCTCGGCGCGCTCCTCATGCAGCGCGGGTTGCCGTACGACTCGAACCAGGGCCGTGCCTATGCCGCCGCGGTGACCGCACTCATGACCGGTGCGGCGTACTCGCAGTCCGGTCGGATCGCGGAAGCAGTGGGGCCGTACGAGGCGTACCCGAAGAACAAGGACGCGCACGACCGGGTCATCCAGATGCACCGACTGCACGCATACCGCATCCGGGACGAGCTCCTCCCCGCGAGTCTTCTTTCGGCGGCGCGTCAGGCCTGGGACGACGCGGTCGCGTTCGGGCGGCCCGCGGGATATCGCAACGCGCAGGCATCGGTCCTCGCGCCGACGGGAACGATCAGCTTCATGATGGATTGCGACACGACCGGCGTTGAGCCGGACATCGCGCTCGTGAAGTACAAGAAGCTCGTCGGTGGCGGGATGCTGAAGCTCGTCAACGGGAGCGTCCCCACGGCGCTACGGCGCCTTGGGTACAGCGACACCGAGTCCGGCGCCATCACCACCTACATCGAGCAGTACGGCACCATCGAAGGTGCCCCCGGCATCAAGGACGAGGATCTCCCGGTCTTCGACTGCGCGTTCAAGCCGCAGAACGGCGAGCGCACGATCCACCACATGGGCCACATCAAGATGATGGGTGCGGTCCAGCCATTCATCTCCGGTGCGATCTCGAAGACCGTGAACCTTCCCGAGACCGCGACCATCGACGATGTCACCGAGGCGTACGTCGAGGCGTGGAAGCACGGGCTCAAGGCCATCGCCGTCTATCGCGACGGAAGCAAGAAGGTCCAGCCCGTCAACACGACCAACAAAGAGAGCAACGCCAAGGCCGTCGAAACGGTCGTCGAGCGCATCGTCGAGGTCACGCGGCCGCAGCGTCGCCGCCTCGCCGACACGCGGGCGTCGCTCACGCACAAGTTCTCGATCGAGGGTCACGAGGGATACATCACCGTCGGGCTGTTCGAGGACAACACTCCGGGTGAGCTCTTCGTCACCATGGCGAAGGAAGGTTCGACCCTGTCGGGCATGATGGACGCGTTCGCGACGAGCGTGTCGCTGCTCTTCCAGTACGGCGTTCCGCTCTCGCACCTCGTCGAGAAGTTCGGGCATATGCGTTTCGAGCCCGCCGGTTGGACCGGCAATCCCGAGATCGGTTTCGCGAAGTCGATCGTCGACTACGTCTTCCGCTGGTTGGGGAACCGTTTCCTATCCGAGCCCGACCGCGCGGCGCTCGGGCTTGTCCGCACGACCGAGGTCGCCGACGCGACGTCACAGCTCGAGCTTCTGAATCGCGTTGTACAGCTCGCGACACCCGAAGTGCCGGCCGCGAACGGCAACGGGCACGCCGTCGCCCCCGTCCCCGACGCCCCCGGCTACCGACGACTCAATTCCACACCCGACGCGCCCCCCTGCCCGCGCTGCGGCTGGCTCACCGTTCGAAGCGGCACCTGCCACAAGTGCGAGAACTGTGGAGAGACGACCGGGTGTAGCTGATTTCCTCCGTCAGGCCCTGGCCGGCCCGCCCGTCGGCCAGTTCTGCCTACTGCCCGGGCACTCCCTGCTCCCCTGGGGTGCCCGGGCTTTTTTTGTCTGAATCGCGGAACGCCTGAGCGGTGTGCGTGGGTCCTCCGTCGGGCGGTGAGCAGCGCCGGGGTCCTCCGTCGGGCGGTGAGCAGCGCCGGGGCCGAGCGAAGAAGACCCCGGCGCTGCCCTCGGTGCAGACCGCGATCCCACGAGGGCCGCCCGGTCCGCTCGCTCAGAAGACCCGACGCTGCTCACCCGCTCCTCCGTGCCACCCGCACACACCCCGCGAATGTTCCTTCTGCGATCCTTGGCTCGCCGCATTTACGCATTGCTAACTAGTCGGAATGAAATAGCTCGGCTGTTAGGAGTGTCGCGTAGGAGACAGACGTAGTAGTTGGTAACGTCTCAAATCAGTCGCCCACTGACCGGAACGTGGCTGACACTTCGTTCGTCTAGGTATGTGAAGAGTTCGTACCGAGCAAGCGTGCGAATGCTCCACGGCACAACCCTTGCTCGAACAGTCGACGCGCCAATTGGTGGGCGCAGGGGAGGCGGACAGCATGGCGGTTTTCGCGCGAAGCGGCGATCAGGCTCGGACATCACGCCGCGGCCTGTGGATGCTTGCCGTCGCGCCCATCGCCGCGATCGCTCTGGCGATCGGCGCCGCGTTCGCCGCCGACGCGGTCTACGCGCACCGTGCTCTCCCCGGCATGTCCGTCGGCAGCGTCGAGATAGGTTCGCTCGAGGCCAGCGCGATCCGCGAACGGCTTGCGACCGGGCTCGCCGCGCCCTGGGCGACGTCGACGGTGGCCCTCGTCGACGGATCGCGAACCTGGCAGACCACGAACGCCGAGCTGGGGATCGCGCCAGATATCGATGCAGCCATCGCTGAGGCTTTGAGCTATGGAAAATCCGGAGGCATGTTCGACCGGCTCGGTGCCTGGATCGACGCCGTTCGCGGCCAGGCGAACGTTCCGTTCGCAATGCACGCCAAGGGCGACGCCCTCGACAAATGGGTGGCGGCCGCGGCTCGCGACACCGATCGCGCGTCGGTCTCCGGCGAGCTTCGTCTCGGGTCGACGGGTCTTGCGGTGACCCAACCGGCGCTCGGTCGTGAAGTTGATCGCATCAGCACGGTCGCGGCACTTCTCTCAGCCGACTCGCTCGGCGACCGCGAGGTCGCGCTCCGTGTTCGCACGTCGTATCCCGCCGTCGACGCGTCCGGATTCGACGAGGCCTACGCGCGCGCCGCCGCGGTCGTCACACCCGTGACCGTGCATGTCGAGGATCGGACCTTCGTCGAGAACGCCACGTATCTTTCGAGTCTCCTCGCGATCGAGCGCGTCGCCGCGAAGCCGGGCGAGCTTCCCGCGATCCCGCAAGACGCGATCGCTCCTGCGATCAGGTATCGCTACCAGGTCTCGCTCGTGAACGAGCGCGTCGCGAGCTGGGCCGCGGCTCTCGCGTTGGTGCTCGATCATCCGGGCAAGAGCGCGAAGTTCACGCTGAGCGCCGAGCACGTGCCGTCGATCGTTCCCTCCGAGAGCGGGGTCAAGGTCGATCAGGAGAAGCTCCGCGCGATGGTGCTCGACGATCTCGTGCGTCCGATTACCGGAGCGACGCGCGACCTCGCGGCACCGGCGGTGGTCGATGCGTCGGCGTTTACCACCGAGCAGGCGAAGGCGCTTCTTCCGAATCTGGTTCGGACGTCGACGTTCACCACGTACTACCCGCCGAGCGCGTCGCGTCACGCGAACATCTCGACGGGCGCGTCGCAATTCGACGGGGTCGTCATCCTCCCGGGACAGACGTTCTCGTTCTGGGAGCTCCTTGGGCCGGTGACGGTCGAGCGCGGCTATGCGTATGCCGGCGCGATCATCAACAACCGGTCCGACGAGAACGTGATCGGCGGCGGACTCTGCCAGGTCTCGACGACGATCTTCAACGCCGTCGCGGCGCAGGGGTACGAGATCATCGAGCGGCACGCGCACGGCTATTACATCGATCGGTATCCGATCGGCTACGACGCCGCGGTCTTCGAGCCGGGCGTCGACTTCAAGTGGCGCAACGACACCGCGAATCCCGTCTTCATCTGGTCGTGGAGCGACTGGACGTCGCTCACCATCGATGTCTGGGGGATCCCGACGGGTCGCACCGTCGCGGTGAGCGCTGCGACGCAGAGAAACTTCGTGCACCCCGCGGCGGATCAACCTGCGGATCCGGCGTTCCCCAAGGGCGTCTCGGTCGACGGCCGCGACGTCTTCAAGACGCGGACGGTGTACGAGAACGGCAAGGTGCTCCACCAGGACTTCTTCGCGAGCCATTACGCCCCGGTGTGGGGCGGCCCGCTCGTCGCGCCGGACGCCCCAAAACCCTAGCGGGGGGCGAGCGAGACCCTCCTGAAAGCAGCGCAAATAACGGCCTAGCAGACAGGCCGTTAGATGCGTGTGGTGGGACAGCGCACCTCAAAGGACACCGCGAAACTGATCGAGGAAGTCGCCCGCGGCGACCGGCTCCTCGAGGACATCAAGGACCCGGAGCTGCGCGAGACGGTGCGACTTGCGCTCCGGCTGCACAAGGATCCGTACAGCGCGCCCGACTCACGGACGCGCTCCCGAATTAGGGCTCGAGTCCTTTTTGGGTTGCGCCCGCACGACGCGACGATGATCGATCGTCTTGCGGTCGTCTTCGAGCTCCTCGGGCGACCGACTCCCTACGCGATGCGGGTTCTCGTCGTCGGTCTTATCGTCATCGCAGTCGCGGCGAGCACCGCGCTCGTGAGCGCCGGCACCGTCGCGGACGATGCCCTGTACTCCGTGAAGGTCACGTCCGAACAGATGCGGCTCGCCCTCGCGACGTCGCCGGAGGATCGCGCGGTCGTCGAGCTTTCCATCGCGGAGCATCGCCTCGCGGAGGCGACCGCCCTCGCGGCGCTCGGGAACGAAGATGACGCGATCGTCGCGACCAGCGAGTACGGGGAGCACATGGCGAACGCGGCCGCCGAGCTCGCCCAGGTCGAGTCGCTCGAGCCGGACACGGCGACCCTGGTGATCCAGCTGCAGCAGCGGATCGACGAGCACCGTGCGACCGCCGCCGCGGTAGTGGCGAGATTGACCGAGGATCCGAACACGGCCTCGGCCGCCGCGGCGCTCGCGCCGTTCGCCGCGCGTGGCAACGCCGCCGCCGATCTGAGCCCAGCCGCGGCGATCGCGCAGAACGCGGCCGATACCGCGGACGAGGCCGCCGCGGCGGCCGAGCGGAAGCTGACGCCCGCCCCGCAATCGGACGCCTCGCCGGCTACGGGCGGCGCTGATCGAGGCACCACATCTGTGGACGCCACGCCTCGCGACGGCCAGACTGCCCGCAACGACACCACGAACGGTCAGGGCGAGCGGGTTTCCAAAAAGGAACGGGCGGCGGGCGCCGCACGGAAGGCCGCCGACGAGGCGAAGGCCGCGGCGAAGAAGGCGAAGGCCGGAGCGAAGCACACGCCGGCGCCGAAAACTCGAGACGATTCCAACAGTCGGGACGACTAGCCAAGCCGTAGCATCGCGTCCACCCACGTGACCCCCCAACGCCGCGCCGACCTTGCCTACCTCACCGCGATTCTTGTCGGCGTCGCGTTCATCGTTCTCATCGGCCCCCTCGGGCGTCGGCTCGAGATGGTCCACTTCAACGATTTCTCGGGGATCTGGTCCGGACCGGCGACCATCCTTGCCGGCGTCGATCCGTGGGATCCGAATCGTTATGTCCCCACCGCGGTCGCCCTCGGCACGAAGATGCCCGACGCGCTCGTCGACGACTACATGCCGTGGGAGGTCGTCGCACTTTTGCCGCTTGGTGCGCTCCCACTCGAGGTGGCCGCGTGGATCTGGATGGTTGGCTCCATGTCGCTCTCGGCGCTCGCTCTTCGTGCTCTCCTCCGCACCTTCGTGCCGGGCCGGGCTGCCATCCACGGCGCCCTTGGGCTCGCGCTCTTCGTCGGCCAGCCGGGATTTCACACCATCGTCCTCGGGCAATGGGCACTTCTCCTCATGTCGGCCGTCGCGGCGATCGTCCTTGCCCTCCGCGCGGGACACACCCGCCGCGCCGCCTTTAGCGCGCTCGCGATGCTCGCGAAGCCGCAGCTCTTTATCTGGACCGCGGTGGGTCTGGCGATCCCCGCCATCTTCGATACGCGCTATCGCCGGTTCGTCGTACTCGCCGCGATCCTCGGAGGCGGTCTTGTCGTCGTCAGCTGGCTTGCGTTCCCGGACTGGTTCCCCGCGTGGATGTCCGATGTCCTGCCTCGCCGCACCGGCCGGTCGGCGGTCCTCTTCTCCGCGTTCGGGCAGCTTCTCGGGACGCCCGGTCGCGCCGTCGCGATCGCGATCATCGGCGTGGGCCTCGTGCTCGCATCGCGGTTTGAACCCGGCAGCGATCCCTGGCTCGCGCTCTGGCTTGCGCTCTCGAGCGCGGGTGCGATCTACAGCTGGTCGTATGACCAAGTGTTGCTCTTCGTCCCGATCGTTATCGCGAGCGGGGTTCTGGTCCGCGCGGGGCGGGAGGTCCCGGCGCGCCGGCTCGCGATCGGTGGCGCGCTCACGTTCCTGATCGTCTCGCCCGTGTTCTACGCGTTCGGGGTCTGGCGCCACGACGAGACTTTCAGCATCGCCGTCCCCGTTGCCCTCTTCATCGCGATCGTGTGGTCGCTCTGGCCGTACCGTCGCACCGCATCAGTCCGCGAGCGTTCTGCGCAGCAGGTCCAGCCCGCTTAAGAGCGCGCGTCGACGTCCGTCGGCGGCGGAGCGAAACCGGATCTGGAGGCGGCGGGTCCCCTCGGGCGTGATCGCACGTAGCTCGCTCGTGTCGGCGCCGTGGGGCGTCGTGAGGAGGACGTCGCTACCGAGCCGGCGACCCTCGTTCTCAAGCGTCTCCGCATTCGCCGACGGACGAACGATCGCACCGACGAACCAGCGGGCCGCGTCCGGCGCATCGGCCAGCGACCGGGCGATGTCACCCGCCGATAGCGACTCAGCCACGGCGAGCCGCCACTTCCGGGCCTCGAGTCGACGGCCGATCACGGTCGGGAGGGTCTCGTCGTCCGTGCCCCAGACGTACTCGCCGAGTCGCGCGCGGATCGCTCGCTCCATTTCCGCGACGTGCCTGTCGGCTTCCTCGGGAGCCGACGCCTTGTCCGCCACGCGAACGTGCACGCCGTCATTCTTCGCGTACGTCGCGACGGTCGGGCTCGTGGAATGGACCAGCTCGGCGAGCTTCTCCTCGACCGCGCTCTCGCCGATGCCGAGCAGTTTCAGCGTCCGCCAGCGAAGCGCCCCGCCCCCCGTAAGCGAAGGCTCGACCGATTCCCACATCGGCGTCATCTCTCGGGGGACGCCGGGCATCGCGACGATCCGTTTTCCGTCCTTCTTGACGTCCCAGCCGGGCGCGGTGCCGTTCGGGTTCGGGAGCGCTCGCGCCGACGGGATCAGCCACGCCTGCTTGCGGTTCCGCTCGGGCATGACGAGGCCGCGTCCGGCGAACCACGCGACGAGCTCAGCCTCGAGCGCCGGATCGACCGACGGGGTCTCGCCAAGAGCGGCCGCGATCGCCTCGCGCGTGAGGTCGTCCTCGGTCGGTCCGAGGCCGCCAGTCGCGACGACGAGATCGCTCCGGGCAAGGGCTCGCTCGAACGCCTGCTTGGCCCGTCCGAGGTTGTCCCCGACCGTTTGCATGTGGAGACAGTCGATGCCCAGGAGCGCAAGCCGGCCAGCGAGGTAGTTGGCGTTCGTGTCGACGATCTGACCGAGCAGTAGCTCCGTCCCAATAGAGAGAAGCTCAGCTTTCGTTGACATGACCGGCCGTCATCGTCGAAGGGACGCGATTGGCATGGCGCTTGCTGCCTGTTCTGTTCGACAACAAGAAATCCCAACCCTTCCCTTCCTCACCACGAACCCCGTCCGCAAGGACGGGGTTTTGTGGTCGTATGGGGTCCCGCGGACGAACCAGGGGGCTAGGGTACGCTGCGGAAAGAGACATCCGGCGGCGGAGGTGCTGCGTTGGCCACAGGCTATTGCGTCAAGTGCAAGGCCTCGCGTGAGATAAAGGACGCGCAGCAGATCACCATGAAGAACGGGCGGCCCGCGACCCAGGGAATCTGCCCCGTCTGCGGGACCAAGATCTTCAAGATCGGCGCTTCGACCTAGCGGCGGTACGCGTCCTGCGGCAGCTCCGGCCCGGAGGTGTCTCATGAACGTACGAGAGCTCATGACAACCGCGCCTATCACCGTTCAGCCTGACGCCACGCTCGGCGAGGTCGCCGTGCTCATGAAGCAGGAGGACTGCGGCTCGATCCCGGTCGTGGAGGACGGTCGGCTCGTCGGGATCGTGACCGACCGCGACATTGTCATTCGCGGGGTCGCCGCGGGTAGCGATCCGAAGACGCAGCGCGTCAGCACGGTGATGTCCGCCGATCCAGTCACGATCCGCCCCGACGACGACCTCGCCGATGCGGAAAAGGTCATGGCCGATCGTCAGATCCGCCGACTGCCGGTCGTCGAAAACGGCAAGCTCGTCGGGATCATCGTGACCGCGCAGATCGCGCGTGCCGCTGACAAGCGGAAAGTCGGCGAGACAATTAAGGAGATCAGCGAGCCGACGAGTGGCCGCGCTTCGCACGCACGAGGTTGAAAGATTGGTGGACAAGTTGGTTGATGGTGCTGCTCGCTCGTCGGTACCATTTCGGTGGGGCCAGTAGCTCAGCGGTAGAGCAGGAGACTCTTAATCTCTTGGTCGTGGGTTCGAATCCCTCCTGGCTCACACGGAGTGGGCTCGCCCCGAACGGGCGGGGCGGTCTGGATCCAATGAGGGCAGAGCGCGCCGGATAGCGTCGCGCATCCGCGCGGCCGGTCTGCGCGTACTTTCCCCAGGTTGAGCAAGCGCCGAACCGTCGTAATCGCCGTCGTCGGAGCCGTCGCCGCGCTCGTGCTGGTCCTGGTCGTGGCGCTCCCGTTCGCGTTGACGCATCGCCAGGACCTACCGCTCGAACGGATCTATGGCGACGCGGCCGTCTCGGTCGTCTCTCAGGTCCTCGGCGGGAACGCGACCAACCCGGTGGCGAACGACCGGCGAGCTCTCGATACAGGTCGGATCGCGTACACAGGTTCGTGTGCGGTCTGCCACGGGGCAAAAGGCGACGGGCGCGGGGTGTTCGGCCCAACGACGTACCCCGACGCGACCGATTTCACGACGGAAGCGGCGAAGAGCAAGTCCGACGCGCAGCTCTTTTGGATCGTGAAGAACGGGTTGGGCTTCACGGCCATGCCTGCCTTCAGCGGCCAGTACAAGGACGCCGAGATCTGGGCGATGGTCGCGTACATCCGCGCGCTGCAGCGTGGCGGCGCGAGCGCGCTTGCCATACCCACGCCGAGCGCCGCGCAGCTTGCGGCGGCAGATCCCACCGTGAGTCGCCAGACGCGTGGCGCGGCGATCTATTTCGCGCTGGGCTGTCATCTCTGTCATGGTCCCGAGGGAGACGCGCCCGGAGACCTCGCCATCCGCGGGCGGATCGAGACCGACATCGTGCGGCGCGGAAGCGAGAGCGGAATGCCGGCCTACGGCCGGAACATCATCAGCGACGCCGACCTCGCCGACCTCGAAACCTACCTGCTGCGATTCGCCTCAGTGCCCTCCAGCCCAGACTGAGCTCGTAGGAGCGAGAGCGGGTACGTCGTGCCGCGCCAGCGGACGCCCCGCGTCTCGGCGAGGTAAACCGATCGCACGATCGCGTAGGCGAAGCAGAGAGCCGAGAAGGGCACGAGCAGCGCGAGGAGCAACGCAGAGAGCGTGAGCGGTCGCATGGACTGGCGATACGTCTCGAGCAGACCCGCCATCAGACAGACGACGACGATCGTGAGAAGCACGCGATCGATGCCGCCGAGGATGATCACGCCCACGAACGGCCACACCATCGTCGCCACCAGATAAAGGAGGACGCCCACCGCATCGACGAGGCGGTATTCCATGCTCGAGTACATGCTCTTCTCGAGTCCGGATATCGCGGCGCGAAGCGACGGATACCACTCGACCGATAAGAAGTCGTTGCCGTTCAGGACACGCTGCCGGAATCCGAACCCGCGCAGCCGCCGGCCCAGCCGGATGTCGTCGTCGGGGCGAAGCGACAGCGCGCGCATGGTGCCGATGCGCGCGTAGGCGGATCGCCGCACGAGATTGAACGCGCCGATCCCAACACCGCGTGTGCTCTTTGGGTCGTTCGCGAGGTACGCGCCCCAGAGCGCGATGAAGGTGTAGGCGAAGAACGCGACGAACGCGCGGAGCGCGAGCCCGCGCGCGAGGAGTCGCGGCGCGAGCGTGAGGTGGTCCAGCTGTTCGGCCACCGCGTACGCGACAGCCCGACGGAGCGCGCCCTGCGCGAACACGATGTCCGCATCGGTGAAGAGCAGCCATTCGCCGCTCGCGCTCTCCGCACCGCGCCAGAGCGCATGGTTCTTGCCGAGCCATCCCGCGGGCAGCTGATCGACGCGGATCGCGCGGATCCGCGAGTCGCGCGCGGCGAGCTTTGCCAGGACCGCACCGGTCGCGTCGCTTGACCGGTCGTCGACCGCGATGATCTCGAGGTCGGGGTAGTCCTGCGCGAGGAGCGATTCGACGGCGCGGCCGATCCCGGACGCCTCGTCGCGGGCCGGCACCACGACCGAGAGCCGCGGCAGGATCACGCTACGGTCGAGCGCCGGCAGCCTCGGGATCGCGTTCCGCCGGCGGACAAGCAACGCAAAAGGCACGGTCACCGCCAGGAACACGAGGAGGTCGAAGATCTCAAGGGGCAGGGTCGGGATCACCAGATGAAGCTAGCCCACCTGTCGCAGTACTCACACCGATGGGGGAGAAGACCGTCCAAATTCCCCCGTTCGCGTCCCCCGCGGAGCCCGCGAGCAGTACGTTCTGGGCGTTCCTCTGTGGGCCCGTCATCCCTAGCGTTCTCGTCGTGATACGAAGGGTGCTCGCAGCACATCCACGCGATGCGATGCCGCGATATGTCGCCGCGGTGCTAGGGGCTGCGGCCCTCTATGCGATCGAACAGGTCGTCTCTGACGACTACGTGCGGTGCGTCTTGGCGGACTTCGCGTGGACGGCCGCAGCCATTGGCGCGATTGCCGGCACCGCGCGTGCCGTTCGTGCGTCCCGCGACGACGACCGGATGGTCTGGCTGCTTTTCCTCGCAGGCTCGGTCTCGTGGTTCGTCGGCCAGCTTCTGCGCGATGCAGCCGATATTGGACAGCTCCCGATGCCTTCGCCCCTCATCGCGGACCTCGGTTTCATGACCGCGGCCCCGCTCTGGACGATCGCGCTGGTGTTGCTGCTGCGCCGGCATGGACAACGTCTCACGCTCTACGCGCTCGTTCTGGACGTCGGCGCCGTCGTGCTCACGCTTGGCGCCGCGGTGACGCTGTACCTCGCGACGACGCTCGCCATTGACATTGGCCGTGACCCGCAGGCGACGGCCGTCGCGGTCCTGTATCCGCTCGTGTACGTGGCCGCGACCGCGGCAGCGCTCTCGGCCGTCTGGGGAATGCCGGAGCGCGAGCCGCGTGGAGCGGTGACGTCGCTTTTCCTCGGGCTCGGCTTGAACGCATTGGCGTTCGTGCTCTACCTGCCGGCGAACATCGAGGGGACGTTCAAGGCGGGGACGCCGATCGACGCGCTCTGGATCGTTGGGGTCGGCGCCATCGGCATCGCTGGCGCCCAGTGGGTCGAAGACCGCGAGGACGGCCGGAACAGCCGGCTCTCCGGCGCGGTGGTCCACCTCTCGCGCATGGTCCTGCCCGGCGTGGTCGCCGCGGCCTGCTCGTTCCTCCTGGTCTACACGGACATCCGCACGGTGCCCGGCCGCTTCGCCGACCAGATCGACGGCGCGGTCGCTCTCACCGTCCTCGTCCTTGCGACGCGCGCCGGACTTGCCCTCTACACGAACTGGCAGCTCGGAGAGCGTGAGCGGCGCCGAGCCGAGGAGCTCGCCGTGCTTTACGACGTCGGCCTCGCGACGGCCGGCGAGCTTTCGCTCGACGAGCTCGCGAGCCTCATCGCGCGCGAAGCGACCGCGCTCACCGGGACCGACGGGGCGATGGTCGCCCTCTCGGAGAGTGGTCAAGGGTTGATCGTGCGCGCGGTTCAAAACGCGCCCGCGCTCGGGCTGCGCTCCTCGGTCGGCGAGGACCTGCGCGGGATCGCGCTCGAGTGCCTGCGCACGCGCGATGTTGTCGTCGCGAGCGCATACCGAGATCATCCCGACAGCAACCCCGCGCTCCACGACCTCATCGCCTCCGCGATCGCGGCGCCACTCGTTGCGCACGGCGAGATCGTGGGAACACTCACGGCATACGTCTCGCGCCCGCGCGTTTTCTCCGAGGAGACCCGTCGGCTTGTTCGCCTCTACGCGGCACAGGCCGCGATCGCGATCGCGAACGCGGCCCTACTCGCCGAGACGCGGCGCCTGGCGCGCGACGACGACCTGACCGGCGTGCTCAACCGCCGCAGCCTGCTGGAGCGGCTCGAAGTGCAGATCGCGGACGCCAACCGGCACGGCGAAACGTTCGGAGTGGTGCTGTGCGACGTCGATGGGCTGAAGGCTGTGAACGACTCGGCCGGCCACCTTGTCGGGAATGAGGTCCTTCGAACGCTGGCTCGGGCGATGCGACAGGCGACGCGAGCGGAAGACGTCGTCGCTCGTTTCGGTGGCGACGAATTCGTGCTCCTTCTTCCTCGGACCGGCCCGCTCCCGGCCCAGGCGACCGTGGGTCGGATCGCCGCGCGGCTGCGCGAGGAGCGATACATGTGGGCGGGCCAGTCGAACGAGCTGCCCCGCGCGTCCTTCGGCATCTCCTGGTTCCCGATCGACGGCCGCGATGCGGACGCGCTCATCAGCACGGCCGACGCGCGGATGTATGAGGACAAGGCGCGGGCGCGGACGACGCGCCTCGCCGTCGCCGCAGAGGCCGACTGATTCGTTAGGCTTCCTTCTCTCAGCTCTTGTGAGGAGGGGAACGTGCCGAAGTGTCCCGAGTGCGATGCCGAGGTCACCATCGGCTCGGACGCCGTCAAAGGGGAGATCGTGTCCTGCCCCGACTGCGGGGCGGAGCTCGAGGTCAAAGAGACGGCGCCGGTCGCGCTGGCCCTCGCGCCGGAGGCCGAAGAGGACTGGGGTGAATAACAAGCCCCGGGTCGGCGTCCTCCTCTCCCGAGTTCGTGTCGAGGAGAAGCTCCTGCTCGCCGAGCTCGAGTCGCGCGGCGTCGAAACGAAAGTCATCGACGATCGCGAGCTGGTCCTGGCGGTCGAACAGCGTCCGGAGCTCGGCGTCGATGTCATCCTTGAACGGTGCATTCAGCACGGCACCGCCCTCTACGCACTCGCGGTCTTGGACGCCTGGGGCATCCCGACCGTGAACCGCTACGAGGTGGCAGAGATCTGCGGCAACAAGCTGCTCACCACGATGCGGCTCATCCGCGACGGGGTGCCGAGCCCGCGGACGCGCGTGGCGTTCACGCCCGAATCGGCGCTCGCCGCCATCGAGGAGCTCGGATATCCAGTGGTGCTGAAGCCCCTCATCGGTTCGTGGGGACGCCTCATCTCGAAGGTGAACGATCGCGAAGCGGCCGAGGCGATCGTCGAGCACAAGGACGTGCTCGGCAACTATCTCCACTCGATTTACTACATCCAGGAGTACATCCAAAAACCCGGCCGTGACATTCGCGCGTTCGTCGTGGGGAGCGAGACGATCGCGGCGATCTACCGCGCGAGCGATCACTGGATCACGAACACCGCCCGCGGCGGGCAGGCCTCGAACTGCCCGGTCACGCCCGAGCTCGACGCGCTCTGCGTGCGCGCAGCGCGCGCTGTCGGCGGCGGCGTCGTCGCGATCGATCTGCTCGAGGCGCCCGAGGGTCTGCTCGTCAACGAGGTCAACTACACGATGGAGTTCCGGAATTCCATCGATACGACAGGCGTGAACATCCCGGCAAGGGTCGTCGATTACGTCCTCGAGGTGGCGAGAGCGGCCCGGTGAAGGTTGGAGTAATAGGCGCCGCGGGTTACGCGGGCGGCGAGCTCCTGCGGTTGCTGATCGGTCATCCGAACGTCGACGAGATCGTCGCCGGAAGCGAATCGCTCGCGGGCAAGCCCGTTGCCGCGGCTCACCCGAATCTTCGGAAACGAACGAGCCTCTCGTTCGTCCATTACGAGGACGTGACTCGCTGCGACGTGCTGTTCCTGGCGCTCCCGAACGGCGCGCACCGCGCCCACGAATTCGAGGATCGCGCCACCGTCCTCATCGACCTGTCGAGCGACCATCGCTTACGGGACGCGGCCGACTACGACCGCTGGTACGGCTCGCCGCATCCCAGGCCGACCCTTCTCGACCGCTGGATCTACGGCATGCCCGAGCTTCACCGAGATCAGATCCGAAACGGCAAGCGGATCACTGGCGCGGGCTGCAACGCGACCGCGTCCATCGTCGCGCTCCTGCCGCTCTTCCGTGCCGGCGTGGTGGACCGAAGTCGGCCGGTCGTCATCGAGTGCAAGGTCGGCTCGAGCGAGGGCGGGCGCGAACCGAGCGAGGACAGCCACCACCCGGAGCGCTCGGGCGTGGTGCGATCCTTTCGGCCGGTCGGGCACCGCCACACGGCGGAGATCGAGCAGGAGCTGCGCCTCGGTGGGCACGACCTGCGCGTGGATCTCTCCGTGACTTCGGTCGAGCTTGTGCGGGGGGTGCTCGCGACCGCGCACGTCTACACGTCCTCGGCGCTCGACGAGAAGGCGCTCTGGAAGATCTACCGCGACGCCTACGCGGCCGAGCCGTTCGTACGCATCGTGAAGGAGCGCACGGGCATCTGGCGGTACCCCGAGCCCAAGCTCCTCGCGGGGACGAACTTCGCCGACGTCGGGTTCGCCCTCGATCCGCGCGGCGAACGGGTCGTCGCGCTCTGTGCGATCGACAACCTCATGAAGGGAGCGGCCGGCAACGGGGTCCAGGCGATGAATGTCTCGTGCGGGTACGCGGAGGACGCTGGCCTCGGTTTCGTGGGGCTGCATCCGTGACGCTGCGCGCGGTCGTGAAGGCGGGTGGAAGCGCCGGCGTCGAACGCGATTCGGTCGCCGACCTCGTCGCCGATATCGCCCGCTCGGACGAGATCGTGCTCGTGCATGGCGCATCCGGCGAAACGGACAAGCTCGCGGCGGCGCTCGGGCATCCACAGGAGAAGGTCGTCTCGCCCTCAGGCCACGAAAGCCGCCGCACCGATCGCAGAACGCTTGAGATCTTCGCGATGGCTGCTCTCGGCGTTGAGAATTTCCTCTACGTCGAGAAGCTCCAGCAGCGCGGGATCGATGCGGTCGGGCTTTCCGGCATTTCCGGCCGCCTCCTCGTCGCGAGCAAGAAGGATGTGCGCTCGGTCCGCGACGGGAAGACCATCCTGCTGCGCGACGATTACACGGGAAAGGTCGAGGCGGTGAACCTGCCGCTCCTCACGCAGTTCATCGGCGCGGGGCGGGTGCCGGTGATCGCGCCGCTCGCGCTGTCGACGGAGCAGCAGGCCCTCAACGTCGACGGCGATCGCGTCGCGGCCGCGATCGCCGTGGCCATCGACGCGGATGCGCTCATCATCCTCACGAGCGTGCCCGGCCTCCTTCGAGATGCCGACGACCCGCGCACGCTGGTGGCGGAGACGACCGTCCAGGAGGCGGAGTCGCTCGCCCGCGGACGGATGAAGGTGAAAATACTCGCGGCGCGAGAGGCGCTCGAAGGTGGCGTCGATGAAGTCGTCATCCGATCTGCGAGTGGGGACCCGGGCGTGCGGACGGTGATCCGGTCGTGAGCGCGACGCTCCGCTCGACCGCCGGTCTCGTCGCGGCCGAGGATGCGCATACATCGGGCCTCTACACCAAGCGTGGCATTGTCCTCGTTCGCGGGGAAGGCGCGGTCGTGTACGACAGCGAAGGGCGCGCGTACATCGACTGCGTCGGTGGACAGGGCATCGCCAATCTCGGTCACGGCAATGCCGCGGTGGCCAACGCGATCGCAGAGCAGGCCCGCACGCTCGCATCGTGCACCGAGCTCTTTTACAACGATCGCCGCGCCGAGCTCTACGACGTCCTCGCCGGGATCCTGCCGCCGTCGCTCGATCGGTTCTTTCTGTGCAATAGCGGGACCGAAGCGGTCGAGGGAGCGCTGAAGTTCGCGCGCGCGGCGACAAAGCGAACGGGCATCGTAGCGACGATGCGCGGGTTTCACGGGAAGACGATGGGCGCGCTGTCGGCGACCTGGGGCCCGGAGTACCGCGATCTGTTCGGCCCGCTCGTTCCCGACTTCTCACACGTCCCCTTCAACAAGCCGGAGGCCCTCGACGCCGCGATCACGGAGCGCACCGCCGCGTTCATCGTCGAGCTCGTCCAAGGAGAGGGAGGCGTGCGGCCGGCGACCCGCGAGTTCGCACAGGAAGCCGCGAGACTCTGTGCGGCGCGAGGTGCGCTCCTGATCGTCGACGAGGTCCAGACCGGCTTCGGCCGGACGGGCACGCTCTTCGCGATAGAGCAGTACGGACTGATGCCGGACATCCTGTGCCTCGCCAAATCGATCGCCGGCGGGATGCCCATGGGCGCGATCGCGTTCTCGCGCAAGATCGGCGACCTCGCCAAGCGCTCGCACTCGACTACCTTCGGCGGAAACCCGCTGGCCTGCGCAGCCGCAATCGCGGCGATCGGTGAGATCCAGCGGCTCGACCTCGCACGGAACGCTCGGGAGAGAGGCGCGCAGCTCATCGAGGGACTTCGCGCGATCCGGAGTGATCGCGTCCGCGAGGTCCGCGGGCTCGGACTTCTCGTCGGCGTCGAGCTCAAAGAAAACGCGTCCGGAGCCATTCGCGCGCTCCAGGACGAAGGAGTAGTCGCGCTCGGTGCAGGCCCGACGGTGGTGCGCTACCTGCCCCCGCTCGTCATCACCGAGCGGGAGATCGATCGCGTCCTCGCGGCCTCGGCGAAGGCGCTCGGGTGAGACCGAGCGAAGCTGACCTCGACCTCGTCCGCGGCCTCGTCGAGATCCCGAGCGTTTCCCGCCGCGAGGGCGAGGCCGTCGAGTGGCTCGTCGCACGGATGGCCGAGCGCGGCTTTCGCGCGAACGTCGACGATGCTGGCAACGCCGTGGGTGAGATCGGCGATGGTCCCGTCCACGTCGTCCTGCTGGGACACATCGACACCGTGCCCGGCGAGATCCCGGTGAGGATCGAGGGCGACGAGCTTGTGGGGCGCGGCGCGGTCGACGCGAAGGGTCCGCTCGCCGCATTCATCGCCGCGGCGACGCAGCCGATCCCGGGGGTGCGAGTGACAGTCGTGGGCGCGGTCGAGGAAGAGTCGCCTTCGAGCAAGGGTGCCCGGCATCGCGCGACGCTGGCCGCGCCGGACTGGTGCGTGATCGGCGAGCCGTCGGGGTGGGACGCGGTCACGGTCGCGTACAAGGGACGGCTCACTCTCCACATCGCTCTCTCACGCGAAGCGCGTCACGGTGCCGCGCCCGGAGCGACCGTCGCGGAGGAAGCGCTCGCGCTGTGGGAGCGCGTGCGCGAGTCCACCGCCGACCAAGGCAGCGGAAATCGCTCGTTCGAGCGTCTCGACTGCCGGCTCGAGAGCATCGAAGCAGGCTCGGCGGACGGTCTTGTGGAAAGAGCGCATTTGCGCATCGGCTATCGCGTGCCCCCGGGCATCGATCCAGCTGATCTCGAGCGTGCCGCAGAGCGTCTTGCGACGAGCGACGGTCACACCCACGTCGTCGTCACGACGCAGGGGAGGGAAGAGCCGGTCCGCACGCCGAGAACGAGTCCGGTCGCCCGCGCATTCGCGCGCGCGATCTCCGCGGCGGGCGGTCAGACCACCTTCAAAGAGAAGAGCGGCACGAGCGACATGAACGTCCTCTTTCCGGCGTGGGGCTGCCCGATGGTCGCGTACGGTCCGGGCGACAGCCGCTATGACCACACACCTATCGAAAGGCTGTCGATACTCGAGTTCGCGCGCTCAATAAGTGTCCTAAAGGGGGTGCTCAGCCGAGCGAGCGACCGCATAATCTGACGCCGACCTGCATAAGGAGGCGCGCTGGGTGTTCACGAAGCGCCACACGCGCCAACGGCTCGTCGTCGCTGGCCTGGCCCTGCTGGCGCTTGCGGTCGGCGCGCTCCTCCTACGGACGGATCTCTTCGACACGACGCTTCAGTCGATCGTCTACGACAAGGCGATCGACATCGGGAACGCCCCGCTCGCGAATCAGGTGACCATCGTCGCGCTCGACGACGCTACCGTCGACCAGTACCGCTACCCACTTCCGCGCTCGGTCTACACCGAGTTGCTTCGGGCGCTCAAGCCGCTGAACCCCAGCGTGATCGCCTTCGACGTCGGCTTCTACGACGCCGCGCAGAACCCCGAAGAGGACCGCGCACTTGCGGCCGCCATCAAAGACGCCGGCAATGTCCTGCTTGCGATGCAGGGTTCCGGCACATCGACCCTTGGTGATCACACCGAGCGCTACCCGGTCGTGCAGTTGCCCATCCCGGTCCTGCGCGCCGCCGCCGCCGGCGTGGGGACGGTGAACATCCACCCCGATCCCGACGGCCGCGTGCGCTACGCCCAGCTCCGCATCGAGGGCCCGGACGGAGCGACCTACTACTCACTCCCGCTCGTCGCCGCTACAAACAAAGTCAGGGCGGATCTTTCGAGCGCGCAGCGGACGGGCGACATCTTCACCGTCCCCGCTCCGCTTGGCGACCGTGTGATCCCCATCGATCGGCGTGGCGGCATGTCGATCTACTACGCGGCGCCTCCGGCCCCAGAGCCGTCGGACTGCACCAACAAGGATCTTTTCTGCGTCGTCTCGATGAAGGACGTGATCAATGGAGCGGTCTCCCGCGAGCAGATCACCGGGCGTGCGGTCTTCATTGGAGCGCACTCGCTTTCGGGCGTGCCTGACAGCTACCCGGTCCCGAACTCGAGCGGCTTCAAGATGTTCGGCGTGGAGATCTGGGCCAATGCCGCCCAGTCGATCCTGACCAACCGGTATCCCGTGCTGAAGCAAAGCGACCCCGTGACCCTCGCACAACTCCTGGTCGTCACGCTTGCCGGACTTCTCCTGGTCTTCCGTTGGCGGCTGTACGGCTTCCTCGGCGCGCTCGCGCTGCTCGTCCTCTATGTCGTCGGTGGATACGTCCTCTTCGCGCTCCAGACGCAGGGTCCCATCGGGGCAGGCCCCGTGGAAGTCCCCTCGATTGCGTACGTGATACCGGCCGTCTTCTGGTGGATCATCCTGCTCGGCTATCTCTTGGTGGAGGAACAGATCACGGTCGCGCGGACGCGAATCACCTTCGGTCGTTTCGTCACGCCGTCGGTCGCCCGCACGATCATCGATCGAGAGGAGGCCGGAAAGCTTGCGCTCGGAGGCGAGGAGAAGCGCGTCACGGTGCTCTTCGGGGACATCCGCGGGTTCACCACGATTTCGGAGGGACTGGCTCCTGAGATTCTCCTCGGCCACCTCAACCGGTACTTCGACGGTATGGTGGACATCGTGAATCGCTACGAAGGCACCGTGAACAAGTTCAACGGCGACAACATCATGGTGCTCTGGGGCGCGCCGCTCGAGATGAAGGATCCTGCGCGCAAGGCCGTCGAGTGCGCGCTCGAGATGCAGCGCTGGATCGTCGCCGAGCGCGAGAAGGGCGGCTTGGACGTCTCCTTCGGGTTCGGCATAAATACCGGCCCGGTCGTCGCGGGATTCCTCGGCGCGAAGGGGCGCATGGAATACACGGTCATCGGGGACAGCGCCAACGTCGCGTCGCGGCTCACCGCGGCGGACATTGCCCGACGTGACCAGGTGGTCGTCTCGGGCGAGACGCTGGCGGAGCTCGGCGACGACGTCGAGGCCATCGACCTCGGTGCGGTGGCAGTGAAGGGGCGCGTCGAGCCGGTGCCGTGCTGGCAGATCAACCGGCTCGGCGATGTCGCAACTCCGAAGCCCGCGCCTGCGCCCGAGGTGCCCGTACGTCGGGTGGTCGTGGCGGGATATCGCCGTGCTTGACGACAAGGTCGCGCTCGTCCTGGTCAAGCTTGGCCACCTTGCTGTCCAGAAGGACCGCGAGGCGTACCTGCGCGGCCTCGTCGACCTCTGCTCGCAGGCCGTCGATGCCGAGCGCTGCACCGTGTACATCGTCAACGGGAAGAAGAAGGAGCT
>VBDV01000066.1 GCA_005882765.1 Chloroflexota bacterium
GCTGGCGAGATCGCGCGCGAGCTCGAGCGCCACGAGCGCGCCGAGGTCCGCCGCGAGCCCCGGCTCGCTTCCGTATTTCAGCCGGTGGATCGCCGCGCGGAGCGGGCCGGCATGTGCACCCGCCGCCCGAAGGGCGAGCCGACCCTCCTGCGCGACGGGCTCGCACTGGTCGCGGCAGGGGACGCAGAACCAGCTCCCGGGCTCCCCGCAGCCGGCACAGCGCGGCACCAGCAGGACGTCCCGGGCCGCGAGCGCGAGCTCCATCACCTGGCGGTCGACGTCGACGAGATGAGTTCGTCACCGGCTTGCGTGCCGGTCCGCGCAGCTGTGCCCGCCGGCAGCTCGAGCACGCTATCGGTCCCGCGGGGCGCTCCGACCGCGGGTACCCATGGCCGAAGCCCTTCGGCCACGCGCAGGACCCGGAGCGAGCGGTCGAGGAAGAGCGCATCGATCGCGAAGCGCATGAAGAGCATGGTGATCGATCCGGTCTTCGTGATGAGGAGACCCTCGCCGGCCGCGAGGCCGGAACGGGGGATAAGGCCCAGGCCGCGAGTCAGGAAGCTGTTCGCGACCTCGCAGCGCGCCGCGACCACCGTCCCGCGGGTTCGGTTCCTGATCTCGACGGGGCCGCGGTTCGTTCTAGAACGAACCGCAGGATTTCATCGCGGAGAGCGCGGCAGGCGCGAGGATCACGATGAAGAGCGAGGGGAAGATGCATCCGACCGTCGGGAGCATGATGAGGATCGGGGCGCGCGCAGCCTTCTCCTCGGCTCGCTGACGGCGATCGGTCCGCATCTGCTCTGACTGGATACGCAGCACCTTCGACATCGACACACCGAGCTGGTCGGCCTGGATGATCGCCGAGATGAGGTTCTGCAGCTCCTTGACCTCGACGCGGTCGTTGATACCCCGCAGCGACTCCTGGCGAGACTTGCCGACGCGCTGCTCGGCCGCGGCACGCTTCAGCTCCTCGGTCAAAGGGCCCTTCATCTTCTCGGTCACCTTGATGATGGCGGCATCGAATCCGAGACCAGCCTCGACCGAGATCGTGAGGAGGTCGAGGGCGTCGGGGAGCTGGTCGAGGATCGCGCCGGCCCGGCCGCTGGCGCGGCTGCTCAGGTAGAGGTCGGGGATGAGGAAGCCAAGGATCAGCCCACCGAAGAGACCACCCACCGTGAACAACGGGTCGCTGGTCATCAGGTTCAGCAGAGCCGACGCGGCGACGGCCGCGACGATTCCGACGAACGCTTTCACGCCAAGGAAGAACTCAACGCTCGTCGTCTCCATGGCCGCGCGCTTCAGGCGGAGCTGAAGCGACCGCGCCGTGTTCGCGGGGTAGAAGCGAGCGATGATCGCCGCGAGACCCTGGACGATCGGCTTCAGGGTCCGCTCGGCGATAGGCCGCTGCAGCTCGAGCTCTTCCAACGTTCTCGGCCGGACGGAGATCTGCTGCAGTCGAGCCTGCACCGGGTCGAGCTGCTGGCCGACGAGGAACGAAGCGAAGACGAGGAAGACCCCGAACGCCACGACGCCGGCGAGGACCAGGATTTCCACGAGCTAGACCTTGATGTCCGTGATCTTGCGGATCGCGAAGAAGCCGATGGCCATCATGATGCCGCCGGTCACGAGCAGGATCTGTCCGATGAGCTCGGTGAAGAGCGGCTGCATGAACTCCGGGTTGATGAGGTTGAGCGTGATCATGATGCCGATCGGCAGGAACGCGACGAGGTAACCCGAATAGCGGCCCTGCGCGGTGAGGGTGCGGATCTCGCCCTTGATGCGGACGCGCTCGCGGATCGTGAACGCAATCGTGTCGAGGATCTCCGCGAGGTTTCCACCGACCTGCTGCTGAACACCGATGGCCGTCACCATGAGGTCGAGGTCATCGCTCTTGATCCTGCGGACGAGGTTGGAGAGCGCCTCCTCCATGCTCAGGCCGAGGTTGACCTCACGAACGACGCGCCCCATCTCCGGGCCCATCGGCGTGGGCGATTCGCGCGACACGAGCTCGATCGACTGCAGGAAGCTCGAGCCCGCGCGGAGGGAGTTCGAGAGCAGCACGATCGTGTCGGGGAGCTGCTTGTTGAAGGCGTTGAGGCGGCTTCCGATGCGCCGGCCGACCCACATGCGCGGCAGGAAATACCCAAGGAGCGCTCCGACCAGAGCCGAGAGCGGATCACGGAGCAGGAGGAGGACCGCCGCCAGACCGAGCGCAGAGCCGATCCGGATGTAGTAGTACTCGGCGACTCGCAGACGAAGGTCGGCGCGCGCGAGGTCGCGCTGCACGCGCGAGCTGAAACGCTTGTCCTGAACGTCGCCCGAGAGGGTCGCGAACGGATCGATCTCCCGCCGCCCCTTCTTGCGCTCCTTCTTGGCCTCGGGAGTCGCCGTCTGGGTGCCACCGGCATAGCGTTGCATGCGCGCGCCGAGCGACTCGGGAGACGACCCGCCGAGCATCGACGAGATCCCCCAGAAGAAGAGCAACACGCCGATGAAGGCGGTCGCCGGGATGATGTACTCGAGACCGATCAACGAAGCCCGGCGGACATGTCGCCAAAGACGTTTTGCGGGAGCTTGATGCCGGCCGCTTCGAACTTCTCCGAGAACTTCGGGCGGATGCCCGTCGGACGCAGGCGGCCCTGGACCTTACCGTCGACATAGCCGGTCTGCTCGAAGACGAACACGTCCTGAAGGACGATTGTCTCGCCCTCCATCCCCTGGACCTCGGTGATGTTCGTGATCTTGCGCGACCCATCCTTGAGCCGCGAGATCTGGATGATGAGGTCGAGGGCGCTCGCGATCTGCTCGCGAATGGCACGCGCCGGCAGCTCGACGCCGGCCATGAGGCACATGGTTTCGAGACGGGCGAGGATGTCTCGCGGCGAGTTCGCGTGACCGGTCGAGAGCGAGCCGTCGTGACCGGTGTTCATGGCCTGGAGCATCGAGAGCGCCTCGCCACCACGCGTCTCACCGACGACGATGCGCTCGGGGCGCATACGAAGGGCGTTCCGGACGAGGTCCATGATCGTGACCGCGCCCTTGCCTTCGATGTTGGCGGCGCGCGACTCGAGACGGACCACGTGGTCCTGCACGAGCTTGAGCTCGGCGGCGTCCTCGATCGTGATGATGCGCTCGTCCTCCGGAATGAACCCGGAGAGGATGTTGAGGAGCGTCGTCTTTCCTGAGCCGGTACCGCCGGAGATGTACATGTTGAGGCGCGCTTCGACGCACGCACGGAGGAACTCCATCATCTCGGCCGTCGCGGTGCCGAACTTGATGTAGTCCTCGACGGTGATGCGGTACTTGGGGAACTTTCGGATCGTGACAGTGGGTCCGTTCAGCGCGAGCGGCGGGATGATGATGTTCACGCGCGAGCCATCCGGGAGACGTGCGTCCTCATAGGGCTTCGCTTCGTCGACGCGCCGGCCGATCGGGGCGATGATCCGCTCGATCACGCGCGAGACGTGCTCGTCGCTGACGAACGTGACGTCCGAGAGCTGCAGCTTGCCCTTGCGCTCGACGTACGTGCGGAACGGCCCGTTGACCATGATCTCGGTGATGGTGTCGTCGTTCAGGAGCGGTTGGATCGGACCGAATCCGAGGATCTCGTCCATGATCTGCTCGAGCATTCGCTGACGCTCGACGCGCGTGACGACGATGCCTTCCTCGTCGATGAACTTGTTGAACATCTCCTCGATGGACGACTTGACTGCCTTCGCGTCGGAGAGGTCGAGCCGCGGGTCGAGGTTGTTGATGATCCGGCTCTGCAGACGTGAGCGGACGTCGCGCTGTGCGTCGCGCGCCGGCGCGGTCGACTGCGAGAGCGGACCTTCGGCGGGCGACTTCGGGGGTTGCTGGGGTGAGCCGGGCTGTTGCGGCTGTTCCGGCTGACCCGGGCGGGCGCCTTCGATGCGTCTTAGAAGCGACATCTGTGCGTGTTTAACCCTGCCTTCCGGCGCCCGTTATCCAGGCACCTGCTCCCTCGACAGCGAAATGTAGGACCGGAAAACGCTTGTAAAGGGGTCAGACGAGGATCAGCGCTAGCGTGCGAAGAGACGCATACCCCCAGCGCGGGCCGGGGTCTTCGCGGCACCGGCCGCCGCGGCCTCGGGGGCCTCGGCGCTGATGCGCTGAGCCAGGGTAAAGATGTCCTTTGCGACCTGACTCTCACGGTGGCTGATGACGAAGGGGACGCCGCGGTTCACGGCTAGTACGAGTGTTCGCCCGTCGGAAACGATGGTGTGCGGGATCTTGCGGCCCAGGCTCGCCTCGACATCCGAGGCCTTGATGCCGCCCGAGCTGTCGTTGCGGTTCGCGACGAGCTGCACCTTATCGCTGCCGTATCCAAGCTTCTCGGCGATCTCCATGAACACGCGCACGTTCTTGAGGCTCGTGATCTCGAGCGTCATCAGGGTGAGGATCACGTCGGCGACGTCGAGCATCGTGATCACCTGCTCTTGGAACGAGGGCCACGTGTCGACGACGATGTACGCGTAGCGCTCGCGCAGGAGCTCGAGGATGTGCTTCATGTTCGCGCCGGTGATGAGCTCGGCCGACTCCGGTGTCGGCGGCGCGAGGAGGACTTTGATGCCCGTCGAGTGCGAGACGAGCACCGACTCGAGGACATCGGAGTCGGTGTTGTCGAACGACCCGATGAGGTCGGCGATGGTCTTCGCCTTCGGGCTCATGTTGAGGATCACGGCGATGTCGCCGAACGGGAGGCTTCCGTCGACGAGGACGACGGGCTTCTGCGAGAGCTGATGGAGCGCGACGGCGAGGTTCGTCGCGATCGTCGTCCGGCCGACGCCGCCCTTCGGCGAGAAGAACGTGATGATCTCGCCGGTCACGCGAGGCGCGCCGGCGGGCGCCAGGGGGTTCGCCGGCGCGGCAGCCGCAGGAGCCGCCGCGGCGTAGCGGGCACGCTTCACCTTCTCGAGCTCGTGGACGTGCCGGATGGCGTTGATCAGCTCGTCCGCCGAGAACGGCTTCACCAGGAACTCGCGCGCGCCGGCGAGCATCGAGCGGCGCAGGTAGTCCTGCTCGCCCTGGACGCTCATCATGATGATCGGCGCGTCGGGGACGGTGTTGCTGATGATCTCGGTCGCCGTGATCCCGTCCATGTCGGGCATGTTGATGTCCATGAGGATCACGTTCGGCCGCTCTTTCTTGGCCATGTTCACCGCGGCCTGGCCGCCGTCCGCGGTGCCGGCGACCTCCATGTCGGGCTCGAAGCCGATGAGCTTGGCAAGGTTGTCCCTCGTGTCGGCGATGTCGTCGACGATGAGGATGCGGATCTTGTCGCCGTCGGCCATTACTTAGGCTGCTCCCACTTCAGGAGATAACGCAGGTTCCCGCCCGGGCAGCAGTCTACAGAGAAGGCGTCCGTCCGCACGACAGGTGTCCCAAAGCGCGTCACGACACCATCCCCGCAAGCCGGCCGCTCAGCTCGAGCGCCAGGGCGAGGAGCGTCCCGAGGCCAAGCGCCACGCCGTACGGGATCCACGTCTTCAGCACCGGGGTGAGCGCGGCGCCGTCGGCCGGCCGCGCCAGTCGCCGCGCCGCGATGACGCCGATCGCGATGAGCCCGCCGAGAAGCGCGCCGTAGAGCGCGCTCGCGATGAGGAAGCTCGTGCCGCGGAGCGCGCCGACGGCCATGAGGAACTTCGCGTCGCCGCCCTTGAGCCCGCCGCCCGCGTAGAACGGGTAGCAGACCGCGAAGGCGAGGACGAGCGCGACGACGTGGTCGATGAGGCCGCGCACGAAGAGGTCGCCGGGCAGCGCTTCGAGCGCGCCCAGGACGAGGCCGACCGCCATGGCGGGGTACGTCGCGACGTTCGGGATGCGGCGCACGCGCCAGTCGGTCACGACCATGGCACACACGAAGAGGGCGAGGACGACGTCCTCGACGAGCCGCACCGCGTCGATCTCTCCGCTCCCCCTAAAAGCCGGAAGGGCGGCGCTCCGAGGGTCCGGAAAGCGCCGCCCTCCCTGGTTATCGCTGCACGTTCGCTAGGTGAGGTTGTTGCCGATGTTGCTGAAGATGTTCTGGATCTGGCCGCGCAGGAAGATCATCGCGACGATAACGGCGATGGCGATGACGGCGATGATGAGTGCGTACTCGACCAAGCCCTGGCCTTCGTCGTCGCGCAAGAATGCAAGCATTCGGGACCCCCTTTCCTATCCGATCTCGTGCGTCAGCGTGCTCGTCTGGTCGTAGAGCGACAACTAGGAAGGAAGTACTCCCGCCATTTTGACTACGTTTCTACACTCCCGGCGAGAGGAAGGAGGTGGCCGAATGGCTACCGCAACAATGGCGGCAGACACCGGACAGAAAGCCGGGTTCTGGATCCGCGCGATCGCGTACCTGATAGACGCGGTGATCCTGCTCGTCGTCCAGTACATCTTGAGCCTGGTCCTCCGGGACGCGGCGGGCATCGTGAGCTTCGTCGTCGGCATCGCGTACTTCGTGTACTTCTGGTCCGCGAGCGGCGGCGGCATGACACCGGGCATGCGCGTCTTCGGGCTGCGCGTCATCCGCACCGATGGCTCCGCGCTCACGATCACGCAGGCCGTGATCCGCTACGTCGGCCTCATCGTCGCGGCGATCCCGTTCGCGATCGGTCTCATCTGGGTCGCGTTCGACTCGAACAAGCAGGGCTGGCACGACAAGATCGCGAGCACCTACGTCGTCAAGAGATAACGCTCGCGCGCGCTGATGTGACGGACGCCCCGGGGCACGAGCTCCGGGGCGTTCTCGTCAGACGACGAGAAGCCGGATCGCGACGTCCGCGACGAGGCCGACGAGCAAGAGCAGCCCGAACCGGCGGTTGTGCAGGAACGCGTAGTGGACGAGGTAGAGCGGCCACGCGAGCTCGGGGTAGTGCGCCGGGCGCTCCGCGGGGCGCGGCTTCGCGAACGCCGCGATCGCCGCGCGCAGGCGCGGGAACGCGAGCGCGATCACGAGGAGCGCCGGCGTGAAGAAGCCGGTGAGCACGAAGTAGGCGACGATGGCGTACTGGAGGACGAACATCGCGATCACCGTCCAGCGCGCGGCCGGCTCGCCGATGATCACCGGGAGCGTGTGGATCCCCTTCGCGCGATCGTCGGGGAGCTTGTCGATGTGCTTGCCGAAGATGACCGTCGTCGCGCCGATCGCGTAGGGCAGGCCGACGGCCGCGACGTTCCAGTCCCACGTCCCGGTCACGACGAAGTACGTGCCGCCGATCATGAGCGGCCCCCAGACGAGGATGACCGCGATCTCCCCGAGGCCGATGTACTTGAGCGGGTACGTGTAGAAGAGGACGAAGAACGCGCCCGCCGCCATGAGCGCGAGCGCGAGCGGGCCGCGGAGCGCGACGAAGTACGCGCCGATGACGATCGCGACGACGGCGCCGGCCGCGGCGTACGCCAGGAGCTGGCGCACCGTGAGGAGCCGATGCTCGAGCGTGTGCGGCCCGTACACGGCGCGGAAGTAGTTGTCGCGGTCCACGCCCTTGAGATGGTCGGTGAGGTCGTTCAGGAGGTTGTTCGTCGCGTGCGCCGCGACGAGCGCGACCGCCGCGAGCGCCCAGAGGACCGGGTCGAAGTGCCGGTCGCGGACCGCGAGCAGGCCGGCGATGCTCGCCGAGGTGAACGTGAGCACGAAGACCGCGCTGCGCGAGGCGATGAGCCAGCGCGAGACGATGTCGAGCCGGTCCCACTCCGCCCGGTCGATGCGCGGGATGACCCGGAGCGCGCGGAGCCACATCGCCACGTTCACGCGGCCGAGTCTAGGAGCGCATCGGGCGGACACAAATCCGCGATAGTTCCGCCGTGACGAGCGTCGCGCGCCTCGTCGGCGACCGGCTCCGCGCCGCCGGCGTGCGCTACGTCTTCGGCCATCCCGGCGGCGAGGTCGTGGACCTCATCGAGGGCTTCCGGCAGGCCGGGCTCGAGTTCGTCCTCACGCGGCACGAGACGAGTGCCGGCTTCATCGCCGAGGCGATGGCCACGAGCACCGGCGTCCCCGGTGTCTGCCTCGCGACGCTCGGCCCGGGCGCGACGAACCTGGTCACCGGGATCGCGCACTGCTACCTCGACCGCGCGCCGGTGCTCGCGTTCACGGGCCAGCTCCCGGCCGACCGCTACGAGATCACGACGCACCAGAAGCTCGACCTGCGCGCGCTCTACGCGCCGATCACCAAGTGGCAGGCGCGCCTCACGGCGCGCAACGCCGCGAACGTGGTCGATCGCGCCCTGCGGGTCGCGCTCGCGCCGCGCAAGGGCCCGGTGTATATCGAGGTCCCGAGCGACGTCCCGCGCCAGGAGGCGAGCGACGTCGCGCGCCAGCCCGCGCCGGTCGAGCCCGAGCCCGCGCTCGACCCGGGCTCCGAGCGCGAGGCGGCCGCGCTCCTGCGCGCCAGCGCGCGACCCATCGTCATCGTCGGCATGGACGCGAACGAGCCGCGGGTCGTGGCGCCGCTCGGGGCGTTCGCCGAGGCCTGGCGCCTGCCGGTGCTCGACCTCCCCAAGGCGAAGGGCGTGTTCCGCGAGGACCACCCGCTCTTCCTCGGCACGCTCGAGGGCCTCGGGACGGCGAAGCTCTTCGAGCTCGTCGAGGGCGCCGACCTCGTCCTGATGGTCGGCGTCGATCCCGTGGAATTCGACCGCGACTGGACCGCGAAGGCCAAGGTCGTCCACATCGGCGCGCTCCCCAACGACGACCGCTACTACCCGAGCGACGTCGAGATCGTGAGCCCGGTGCCCGACACGCTCGAGCAGCTGCGCTCGGGTGCCGAGCCGAAGTGGTCCGAGCGGGAGATCGGCGCGTTCCGCGACGACTTCCGCGCGTACGTCGCGCCGGCGCGCGACGGCCTCACCCCGCAGCAGGTCCTCGCCGAGCTGCGCGCCGCGCTTCCCGAGGACGCGCTCGTCACCTGCGACGTCGGCTACAACAAGGCTGTCAGCGCGCAGTGCTGGACCGCGCTCGGGCCGAGGA